>CAYMQH010000021.1:0-38429 GCA_964392525.1 uncultured Aestuariivirga sp. | reverse complement strand
AACATGTGGCGGGCTATTGCACCATCAATGATCTCTCCGAGCGCGAATTCCAGGCCGAACGCTCCGGCCAGTGGACCAAGGGCAAATCCTACGACACATTCGGCCCCGTTGGCCCCTGGCTCGTCACGGCCGATGAGGTGAAGGATCCGCAGAAGCTCACCATGTGGCTGGAGCTCAACGGCAAGCGCGTGCAGAACGGCTCCACCGCCACCCTGATGCCGGGCGACATCATCACCACCGGCACGCCGCCGGGCGTGGGCATGGGCATGAAGCCGCCGCGCTTCCTGAAGCCCGGCGACACCATGCGCATCTGCGTCGATGGCCTGGGCGAGCAGTTCCAGACCGTGGTGCGGGACAAGTAACAGGCAGGCTCTCTCAATCTCATCATGCCCGGCCTTCGAGCCGGGCATCATTTGGGGTCGGCCTCAGGAAAAGGACGCCCGGATCAAGTCCGGGCGTGAAGAGGTGACGGGTCAGGGCCCTCTCCCTCGCCTGTTGCCCCCACGCCCCCGTTCCTCTAGATAACCCGTCCATTCAGCGAGTTGTCCCGAGATGAGCAAAGAACACCGCCCGAAGGCCCGCGTTGCCAAGGGTTTCCGCGACATTGGCCCGGATGAGATCCGAGGCGTGCGTTCCATGCTGGCGAGGATCCAGCAGGTTTACGAAACCTATGGTTTTGAGCCGGTGGAACAGCCCTTCATCGAGTACACGGACGCGCTGGGCAAGTTCCTGCCCGATCAGGACCGGCCCAATGCCGGCGTCTTCTCCTTCCAGGACGATGACGAGCAGTGGCTCTCGCTCCGCTATGACCTGACCGCCCCGCTCGCCCGCTTCGTGGCCGAAAACAGCCAGAAGCTGCCCACCCCCTACCGCAGCTACCGCCAGGGATGGGTGTTCCGCAACGAAAAGCCCGGCCCCGGCCGCTTCCGCCAGTTCATGCAGTTCGACGCCGATACGGTGGGCTCCGCCTCGCCGGTGGCCGATGCCGAAGTGTGCATGATGGCGGCGGATACGATGGAGGCCCTGGGCTTGAGCCGCGGCCAGTATGTGATGAAGTTCAACAGCCGCAAGCTGCTTGACGGCTTCACCGAAACCTTCGGCATCGGCGACGAGGTGAAACTTGTCTGGCTTCGCGCCCTCGACAAGCTGGACCGCCTCGGCAGGCACGGCGTTGCGCTGCTGCTGGGCGAAGGCCGCAAGGATGAATCCGGTGATTTCACCAAGGGCGCTGGCCTCACCCCAAAGCAGATCGAGGCGAGCCTCGCCTTCGCGACTGCGACGGAACTGGATGCTGCCTTCGTGAGCGGCAGCAAGAACGGCGAAGAGGGGCTGCGCGATCTCGAAGCCATGCAGGCGCTGTTTGCCGCTGCCGGATATGGCGCGGACCGCATCCGCTATGATTCTTCCGTGGTTCGCGGCCTCGAATATTACACCGGCCCTGTCTTCGAATGTGAACTCCTGATGGAGACGAAGGATGAGGACGGCCGCACCGTGCGGTTTGGTTCGGTGGGTGGTGGTGGCCGTTATGACGATCTCGTGGCGCGCTTTACCGGTCAGCAGGTGCCCGCAACCGGCTTCTCGATCGGCGTGTCGCGCCTTTATTCCGCGCTGAAACTTGCCGGCAAGGCGGAGGAAGCTGCGACGCTTGCCCCTGTCGTCGTGCTGGTGATGGACAAGGACCGGCAGGGCGATTACTGGCGCATGGTGCAGCAGTTGCGTCAGGCCGGCATCCGCGCCGAAATGTATGCCGGAACCGCTGGCATGAAGGCGCAGATGAAATATGCCGACAAGCGGGGCGCACCGCTCGTTATCATCCAAGGCGGCGATGAGAAGGCTCAGGCGCAAGTGCAGATCAAGGATCTGCGGCTTGGCTCGGAACTGGCCTCCAACATCGAAAGCCGCGAGGAATACGCCTCCCAGCGCCTCGCGCAGTTCTCGGCCCCCGAAGCCGATCTCGTGGCAGCAGTGAAGAAGGCGCTGGCGCAGTGAGGCGTGATGGCCGGTAAGTCGAGTTCTGAACGCGCGGCGCTGGAACGCCAGAACGCGGCCCTGATGGCGGTGTTCGAGCGCGCCGGGTTCGACCACATCGCGCCCGACATCATCCAGCCCGCCGACATCTTCCTCGAACGCTCGGGCGAGGACATCCGTGCACGGACCTTTGTGTTCACCGATCCCTCAGGTGCCGAAATGTGCCTGCGGCCCGACCTCACCGTTCCGGCCTGCCGCTATCACCTGAGCCACGCGCCGGACGCATCGGCCGAGCGGCGCTACTGCTATCTTGGCCCCGCCTTCCGCTTTCCGGATGAGCTGCTGAGCCCGCAGGAATTCACCCAGGCTGGCATTGAATGGTTCGGTGCGGAGGCTCCCGCTGCGGCGGAGGCCCGGGTGTTGAAGCTGACGATTTCAGCGCTCGAAGTGGCGGGTCTGTCGCGCTATCGCGTCACCTTCGGCGACCTCGGCCTGTTCTCGGCCCTGCTTGCAGACACCGAGATGCCGGAACGCTGGCGCCAGCGCCTCAAGCATCATTTCTGGCGGCCGCATGCGTTCCGCGACCTGCTGGACCGCTTCTGTGCCGGCCAAAGCGCCAGGCGCACCAGCATTTCACCGCTCGTCGACCGCGTGGCGGATGGCGATGCGCTGGCGGTGGTGGAGGCTGAACTCGAAAGCCGCAAGCTGCCCTTCGTCGGTGGCCGGGAGGTGCCGGAAATCGCCGCGCGCCTTGCCAACAAGGCGGCCGACCGCCGCGAAACCCCCCTCAACCGGGCCAAGGCTGATACGCTCAACCACTATCTTGCCATTGCGGGCGATGCTGCTGGCATCGATGCCGCCTTCGCGCAAATCGATGGCGGCGCACGCTTTGCCAGCGCGCGTGAGTATCATGGCAAGCGCCTGTTCGAGATGGAGGAACTGGGCCTCAACCCGCGCCGCTTCCACTTTGCTGCGGGCTTCGGGCGCGAGCTTGAATACTACACGGGCTTCACCTTCCAGATCGAGGCGGATACGCCCTCGGGGCCGGTGGCCGTCGCGGGTGGCGGGCGCTATGACAATCTGCTTTCCGACATGGGCTCTCCCGTGATGGTGCCTGCCGTGGGCTGCGCCATCCACACGGACCGTCTGAAGGCGGTGCTGGCATGAACACGCTCACCCTTGCCATTCCCTCCAAGGGCCGACTGATGGAAGCAACCTCCGGGCTTCTCGCCAGGGCCGGCTTCACCATCGACAGGCTGGGCGCCGATCGCGGCTATCGTGGCATTCTGAATGGCCTGGACGGGGTCGAGATTGCCTTCCTCTCGGCTTCCGAAATCGCCCAGAACCTGCGTGACGGAAAGGTCGATCTCGGCGTCACCGGCCATGACCTGCTGGCCGAGAAGATCGCGCCCGACGATGCCACGGTGGAACTCATGCTGCGGCTGGGCTTCGGCCCGGCGGATGTGGTTGTGGCGGTTCCCGACTGCTGGCTCGATGTTGCCAGCATGGCGGATGTCGATGAGATCGCCGAAAGCTTCTACGAGCGCCATGGCCGCCGCCTCCGGGTTGCCACCAAGTACCATAATCTCACGCGGCGCTTTTTTGCCGAAAAGGGTGTGACGGGTTACCGCATCGTCGAGAGCCTCGGCGCCACCGAAGGTGCACCCGCCGCGGGCATCGCCGAGATCATTGTGGACATCACGACCACGGGCTCGACGCTTGCTGCCAACAACCTGAAGATCCTCGATGATGGTGTCATCCTCAGGTCCTGCGCGGTTCTTGCCGGGCAGAAGGCCTGCCACGATGATGCCCGGCTGGCGAGGCTGCGGCAGGCCTTGTCGGCCAGCGTGTAACTTTGCAGCGGTTGGTCATGAATTTGACCAGAACGGGACTTAGCGGCAAACAAACTGGGTTTCGGGATCGAATCGGGAGAAGAGAATGCGGAACGTGAAGATTGCAGCACTGGCCCTCACGGCGATGCTGGCCACCGGCACCGTGGCCGAAGCCGCCACCTGCGGCAATTCGGCCAAGGGCTTTGATGCCTTCATCAAGTCATTCCGGAAGGAAGCCGCTGCGGCCGGTGTCAGCGAACGCGGGCTTTCGGCGCTGGATGGCGTCACCTACCAGCCCGCCATCATCAAGAAAGACCGCTCGCAGAGCGTCTTTTCCATGAACTTCATGGATTTCCAGAAGCGCATGCTGTCCGCCTACCGGGTCAATGAAGGCAAGGCGATCCTGCAGCGCGAGAAGAAGCTGTTCGATGCCATCCAGAAGAAATACGGCGTTCCGGGCGAGGTGCTCATCGCCTTCTGGGCCTTCGAGACGGATTTCGGCAAGAACATGGGCGACTTTGAAACCATCCCGTCGCTGGCCACGCTGGCCTGGGACTGCCGCCGCCCCGAAAAATTCCGCGAGCAGCTGATCGGCGCCCTCATGCTCTATGACCGCGGCGACCTCAATCTCGAGGACATGCGCGGCGCCTGGGCGGGGGAGATCGGCCATACGCAATTCCTGCCCAAGGAATATTTCGAGACCGCCATCGATTTTGATGGCGACGGCCACCGCAACCTGAAGACGTCGATCCCCGATGCCATGGCCTCGGGTGCCGCCCTTCTGGTGAAGCATGGCTGGCAGGCCAACCAGCCCTGGCTCGAATCGGTGAAGGTTCCCGCCGACCTGCCGTGGGACCAGGCCGACATCGCCATTCAGCATCCGCGCAGCCAGTGGGTGAAGTGGGGCGTCAAGGGCGTGAACGGCAAGCTCAAGGCCGACAACATGCCAGCCTCGCTGCTGCTGCCCATGGGCAAGGACGGCCCGGCCTTCATCGCTTACGAGAATTTCACGAAGGCCTATCTGCTGTGGAACGAGTCGCTTATCTATGCCACGACGGCCGCCTATCTCGCTGACCGCATCGGCGGCGATGGCCCGTTCGACCCCGGCCGTGGCAAGGTCAACGCGCTCAGCTATGAGCAGATCAAGGAATTGCAGCAGATCCTCGTCTCCAAGGGCTATGACGTGGGCGAGGTTGATGGCAAGCTGGGACGCGCCACGCGCAATGCGGTGCGCCAGATGCAGGTCAAGATGGGCTTGCCCGCCGATTCCTACCCGACAGTGGAGTTCCTCTCCGCCCTGCAGCGCGGCTGACGGCGCTGCCGTCAGCTACTCGCGCCGGAGCGCTTCGATGGGATCGAGGCGCGCCGCCCGCCTTGCCGGGAAGAAGCCGAAGATCACGCCGATCATCGCCGAGACAGCGAAGGCCAGCGCGATGACCTTCAGGTCGGCGCTGAACGGCACATCCATCAGCGTCACGCCGACCGCCGCCAGGCCAAGCCCGAGCGCAATGCCGATCACGCCGCCGAACAGTGCGAGCACAATTGATTCGACGAGGAACTGCGTCAGCACCTGACGCTCGAGTGCGCCAATGGCGAGGCGGATGCCGATCTCGCGGGTGCGCTCGGTGACCGACACCAGCATGATGTTCATGATGCCGATGCCGCCCACCAGCAGCGACACGGCGGCGACTGCCCCCAGAAGCCCCGTCATGATCATCGTGGTCGAGGCCATGGTGTTGGTGATCTGCGTCATGTCGCGGATGGTGAAGTCGTCATCCTCGCCCGGCGCAACACGGCGGCGCTCGCGCAGCACATCCTCGGCCTCGCGCTGAACCCGTGGAATGTCATCCGCCTTCTCCACGGAAACAAGGATCGTGCCGATGCGGGTGTTGCCCGCCAGGCGGCGGTGGTAGGTGCGGAGCGGCAGCACCACGATGGCGTCCTGATCGGAACCGAAGGCCGACTGGCCCTTGGCGCCCAGCCTGCCGATGATCTCGCAGGAGAACCTGCCGATGCGCAACCGCTCGCCCAGCGGGTCCTGCCCGCCGAACAATTCCCGTACCAGCGTGTTGCCGATGACGCAAACCGAACTGCCCGCCCGGATCTCGCTTTCGGTAAAGGCGCGGCCGTCTTCGATCACCCAGTCCTGCACGGTGAAGTAATCCGACGTCGTGCCGACGATCGAGGAATCATAGTTGAGCGCCCCGAACACCGCCTTTACCTGTTTTTGCGCCGTGGGGGCAACGCCGCGCACACCCGAAAGATCGCTCTTGAGCGCCGCCACATCGCGCTCCTCGAAGGAGCGCGACTCGGTCGAACCCGGGCCGAAGGTCGCCTGGCCGGGCCTGATGATCAGCATGTTGCTGCCGAGCTTCGCCAGGTTCTCGCGCACCTTGTCGGAGGCGCCCGTGCCCAGTGTCACCATCGCGATGACCGCAGCGACGCCGATCACGATGCCAAGCAGCGTCAGAACCGAGCGCAGCTTGTTGCGCCGGATCGAGGAGAGAGCGAGCTTCATGGCTTCCCACAGCATCAGGCTGCCACTTTCTCGGTGTCGCTGGCGATGCGGCCGTCGACGAAGCGGATCATGCGGTGGGCATATTGCGCCATATCCGGCTCATGCGTGACCATGACGGCCGTGATCCCGCGTTCAGCATTCAGCCTGCTGATCAGCTCCATGATTTCGCGGCTTCGCTCCGTATCGAGGTTTCCGGTCGGCTCGTCGGCCAACAGGAGAAGCGGATCGGTGACGATGGCGCGGGCAATTGCCACGCGCTGCTGCTGGCCGCCCGAAAGCTCGCCCGGCGTGTGGTGCTCACGGCCCGCAAGCCCCACGAGATGCAGTGCTTCGATGGCCTTCTGCCGCCGTTCGCGCTTGCTCGTGCCGCGGTAGATCAGCGGCAGTTCGACATTCTCGATGGCGGTGGTGCGATTCAGCAGGTTGAAGCCCTGGAACACGAAGCCGATGAAGTTGCGCCGGAGCAGGGCGCGCTGGTCGCGCGTCAGGCCCGTTACCTCCACACCGGCAAAATTGAAGCTGCCGCTGGTTGGCCGGTCGAGGCAGCCGATGATGTTCATGGCGGTGGACTTGCCCGAACCCGATGGTCCCATGATGGCGATGAACTCACCGCGCGCGATGGTGAGATCCACGCCGGCGAGGGCACGCACCAGTCCTCCGCCCTCGCCATAAGTGCGGGTGATGCCGCGGAAGGAGATGAGGGGCGTGCTGTCCGTCACTTGCCGGGCGCCTTCGCGGAAATGATCACGTCGTCACCGGCCTTGAGATCACCTGAGATGATTTCGGTGAACTTGCCGTCGCTGACGCCCGCCCGCACGGTCACGGCTTTCGGCGCGCCGTTTTCGAGCACATAAAGGGTGCGCTCGCCATCCGCGGAGGGAGCTTGCGCCCGTTCACTGCGCGGCATGCGCGGAATGAACAGGTTGGTGACGCTGAAGCCTGGTGATTGCACGGCGCGCGGCGGGCTGTAGCGGAACGCCGCATTGGGAACGGCCAGAACATCCGGCACGTCCTGCGTCACGATTTGGGCGGTGGCCGTCATGCCGGGGCGGAGCAGCAGATCCTTGTTGTCGACGATCAGCACCGCCTTGTAGGTCACCACATTGTCGGTGACCTTCGGCGAATACTCCACCGTGTCGATGAAGGCCGGGAAGTTCTTGCCCGGGTAGGCATCGACGGTGAAGGTGGCGCGCTGGCCTTCCTTCACCGCGCCGATGTCGGCTTCATCCACATCGGCTTCGAGTTGCATGCGCGCGAGGTCCTCGGCCAGCGTGAACAGCACAGGGGCCTGCAGCGAGGAGGCGACTGTCTGGCCAGGCTCCGCGGCGCGTTTCAGCACGATTCCGTCGACCGGCGAGAGAATGCGGGTCTTGGTCAGGTCGGTTTCCTGCATCGCCAGTTCGGCCTTCACCACCCCGATGTCGGCTTGCGCCGCGCCGACCGCCGCCCGCGCGCGCGCTTCCGCCGCGCGGGCCGTGTCCAGATCCTGCGTCGAGGAAACCCCCTTGTCGCTCAAGCGCTGGGCGCGCTCGAAGATCACTTGCTTTTCGGTGAGCGTCGCCCGGGCATCCTCAAGCCGCGCCTCGGCGGCGGCGAGCGAAGCCTTGACGCGGGCGAGTTCCGCCTCGAGCCGCTCGGTATCAAGCTCCGCCAGAACGTCGCCCTTCTTCACCAGGCTGTTGGCTTCGACATTCACGGTCCGGATCACGCCGGAGCGCTCACTCGAAACCTCGACCTCCGTGGTGGGCTGAACGTTGCCCGTGGCCTGCACGGTGACGACCAGTCCCTGGCGGCTGGCGGGCACCGTTTCATAATTCACCACGGTGCCGCCGGTCTGGGTGGCGATGAACCACCAGGCGGTACCCGCCGCCAAAAGCGCCGTCAGCGCCAGCCACATCAGGCGGCGGCCCCAGGTCCTGCGGCGGCTTCTGGTATCAAGCCCCAATATGACTTCGATCTCGGCGGGGCCGGGTGGCGTCTGGATATTCATCTCGATCCAACTGTCTGTGTAGACTTCTGTATAGACGCAAATGACGGCACAAATCCGGCGCTTGCGGGCTTGATAAGACTGCTGTGCCTGATATGAGCCCGATATGACCAGTATCAAGTTCGAAAACACGCCGGGCGGCGCGCGGATCGCCTATCGGGAGGATGGTTTGGCGGATGCGGCCCGCTGCGGCTGGTTCTGGCTGGGCGGCTTCAAATCCGACATGGAAGGCTCCAAGGCCGATAGCCTGGCAACCCTTGCGGGAAGAACCGGCCGCTCCAGCCTGCGGTTCGACTATTCGGGCCACGGCGCATCGGGCGGCAATTTCATCGATGGCACGATCTCCGCCTGGCTCGGGCAATCCTGCCACATGTTCCTGACGAAGGCTCAGGGACCGCGCATCGTGGTGGGCTCCAGCATGGGGGGCTGGCTGGCGCTGCTGCTCTACCGCCATCTGAACCTCACCAATCCCGAGGCCGCGCGCCGCATCAAGGGCCTCGTGCTGCTGGCGCCCGCCGCCGACATGACCGCGGACCTGATGTGGGATCAGTTTCCGCAGGCCGTGAAACGCGAGGTGACCGAGAACGGCGTCTGGTCGCGGCCCTCGGCCTATGGCGAGCCTTACCAGATCACGCGGGCGCTGATCGAGGATGGCCGGCGGCATCTGATGTTGGCGGAGGGCCTCAGGCTTTACTGCCCGGTCAGGATCCTGCAAGGCGATGCCGATCCCGACGTGCCGCCCGCCCACGCAGCAAAAGTGTTCGGCGCGCTTGAGGGCGAGGATGTGACGCTGACGCTCATCAAGGGCGGCGACCACCGGCTCTCGGCTGCTCGTCAGCTGGAGTTGCTGGGGGAAACCGTGCTGGCCCTGGCGGAGCGAGCTGACAGGTCTAGCGCTTGAGGCGCTTTGCGATGTCGCCAAGCCCCTCACGGTAGGTGGGATACGCCAGCGTGACACCCAGTTCGGATTTCAAACGCGCATTCGAGACGCGTTTGGAATCGGCGTAGAAGCTGCGCGCCATGGGCGAGAGTTCAGCGGCCTCGAAGGGCACATCCGGCGGCACTGGCAGGCCGAGCAGCCTGGCGCCATATTCAACGACATCCTGCGGCGGGCAGGCTTCATCATCGCAGACATTATAGGCCCGGCCCGGGTGCGGCCTCTCCATTGAGGCTTCGAGCACGGTGGCAATGTCTTCGACATGGATGCGGCTGAAGATCTGCCCCGGCTTGATCACCCGCTTCGCCGTGCCATCGAGAAGCGACAAAAGCTGGTTGCGCCCCGGCCCGTAAATGCCGGCGAGGCGGAAGATATGAACCGGCAAGCCGGTGTCACGCCAGAGCTCAAGCCATTGCGTTTCCGCGTCGAGCCGCCGCTGCCCGCGTTCGGTATTGGGGGTCAGCGGTGTGTCCTCGGTCACGAGGCCGCCTGCATGATCGCCATAGACGCCGGTGGTTGAAAGATAGGCGACCCACCGGAACTGTGCCGCGCGGCTGGCGAAATCCCCGGCATGCTGGCGCAGCACGGGATCTCCGCCGCGGTCAGGCGGGGCCGAACTCACCACATGCGTGATGCCATCGAACGCCGTAGCGGGAAGCGGTGCGGACCCGTCGAACACGAAGCCGCGGTAGCCCTTGTCGGTAATGGCGGCGGCTCCCTCCGCGCTCCGGCTGGTGGCGCTGACCACCCAGCCTTGCGCCGCGAGGCGCTGCGCCAGTTCCCGGGCTGAGAAGCCGAGGCCGAAAAACAGGATATGGTTCACATCGCCTCCCATTCGGCCCGCACCGCCGTATCTTCTTCGCGCGCCATGTGCTGGTTACGCAGCATGACGAAGGCTGGATGAGGCATGAGGCGCCAAAGGGCCCACACCGCCATGGCCCGTACCAGCGGCGAGCCATCATGAAGCAGGCGCTCCACCTCTGGAACGAGGCTGGCATCGCCACTGTTACCTGCCGCAATCAGCACATTGCGGATGAAGCGGTCCCGCCCCGTGCGCTTCACGGGCGAGCCTGCGAAGAACTTGCGAAAAGCCGCATCATCAAGCCTGAGGAGGGTGGCAAGGGGCGGCGCCACCAGTTCCTCGCGCGCCACGAGCTTCGCATCGTGAGCGGCCTCGGCAAACTTGTTCCACGGGCACACGGCAAGGCAATCGTCGCAGCCATAGATGCGGTTGCCGATTGCATTCCGGAACTCGGGCGCGATGTGGCCGTTGTGCTCGATGGTGAGATAGGAAATGCAGCGCCGCGCATCGAGCTGGTAGGGCGCTGGAAAGGCCCCGGTCGGGCAGATGTCGAGGCAGGCGCGGCAGGAGCCGCAGTGATCCTGCTCCGGAGTATCCGCCGGGAGTTCGGCGGTTGTAAGGATGGTGCCGATGAAGAACCACGAGCCAAGCTCGCGCGAGACGAGGTTGGTATGCTTTCCCTGCCAGCCGAGGCCAGCCTTCTGCGCCAGCGGCTTTTCCATGAGCGGGGCGGTGTCGATGAACACTTTCACATCCGCCGCGGCGGCCCGCGCCAGCCACTGCGCCACGCGCTTCAGCTTGCCCTTTACCACATCATGATAATCGCGGTTCAGCGCATAGACCGAGATGACGCCCGACTGCCGGTCTTGAAGCCGCGCCAGCGGGTCAATGGCGGGGGCGTAGTTTTCAGCAAGCACGATTGCCGAGCGGGCATCCGGCCACAGCGCCAGCGGACTGGCGCGCCGCTGTTCCGTCTCTTCCATCCATGCCATCGAGGCGTGGCGGCCATGTGTGATGAAGTCGCGCAGTCGCTGAGCCTGTTGCGGGTCATCCGCCAGACGCACGATGCGGACGGCGGCGAATCCTTCGCGTTCCGCCCGGTTCCTGATGTCCTGGGCGAGCGGCGGCATGGTCAGAAATCGAGGTCGGCGTAATGGCGGCCGGGCGCCATGCCGCGTACCGTGTCACTGAGCAGCGTGCGGAAAGAGGGCCGGGACTTCACCCGCTGGAACCACGACTTCGCAACCGGATAATCAGCCCACGGAATATCACCGAAATAGTCGATGGCCGAGACATGCGCCGCCGCGGCGAGGTCAGCGAGCGAGAGATGCTCGCCCGCCAGCCAGACGCGCCGGTCGGCAAGGTGGCCGATGTAATCGAGATGGTCACGCAGCCGGCTCATCGCCAGCCTGACGCGTGCCGTGTCGGGCCCGCCGCCGCCATTGCTGCGCGGCAGGAAGCGGCGGATCACCTTTTCGGTAAGCAGCGGCTCGCTCACCTCGGCATAGAACTTGCCGTCAAACCAGCCGGTGAGGCGGCGCACTTCGGCGCGCCCGAATGCATCCCCCGGAATGAGGGTCATGCGCGTGGCCTTGGTTTCCTCGAGATACTCGCTGATTGCCTCGATTCCCGAAATCGGCGTGGAGGCGTCCTCGAGATAGACCGGAAGCGTGCCCGCCGGGTTCAGTTCATAGATGTCGGGGCTCGGCTCCCAGGGCTGTTCGTCGATCAGTTCGACCGGCACGCCGTACTCGGCCAGCGCCAGGCGCAACCTCCTGCTGAATGGATCGAGTGCAAAATGTACGAGCGACGGCATGTTAGGAAAAACTTAACCCTGACTTTGTCATCAACAGTGGCAGGAGGTTCCTGTCACCGCTAAACCGGATGCGCGCGTATAAAACGCGGCCGCACCCGGCGGCAAGAAAATCCGGCCGGTTGAAACACGAAGCCCAGAGACGCACGTCATGCTTATTCTCCAGATCGTCGTGTTAGCGCTCATTCAGGGCATAACCGAATTCCTGCCCATCTCCTCCTCCGGCCATCTGCTGCTGGTTCCCGCCATCACCGGCTGGCCGGACCAGGGCCTGCTCACCGATGTCATGGTGCACATGGGCTCCTTCCTGGCGGTCGTCGTCTATTTCTGGCGCGATTGCGTCAATCTCACCATTGGCGCGATCGACATGCTGCGCGGCCGCATGACGGCCTGGGGCAAGCTGGCGCTGCTGATCATCGTCGGCACCATTCCCGCTGTTGCCTTCGGCATCTTCCTCGACAAGATCGGCTTCATGGAGATGGTGCGCCAGATGCCGGAAGTGGTGGCGTGGAACGCCATCATCTTCGGTATCCTGCTCTATGTGTGCGACCGTTTCGGCCTTGCCACGCGCCGCATGTCGGACATGACCTGGATGCCCGCCATCATCATCGGCCTTGCCCAGGCGCTGGCCATCATTCCCGGCACCAGCCGCTCCGGCATCACCATGACGGCGGCGCGTGCCCTGGGCTTCGAGCGCCCGGAAGCGGCCCGCTTCGCCTTTCTGCTCGGCATTCCGGCCATTGCGGGTGCCGGCGTTCTGAAGCTCGGCGAGGCCGTTTCACTGGGCGCCACCATCACTTTCGGCATGCTGCTCACCGCGGTGCTGACGTTCTTCGTCGCACTCGGCACCATCACCGTGCTGATGAAGCTCGTCCGCCACGTCAGCTTCCTGCCCTTCGCAATCTACCGCGTGGCGCTCGGGCTCGTGCTGCTGGCGGTGATTTATTCCGGAATACCCCTGGGCGCAGTGAACTGACCCGCCTTGCGGTAACGGTAGAGATAACCCGGAACGATTCCCTCGATCCCCGACGGCGCAATGCCAAGGCCCTTGAGAGTGCGGCCCTCCTGCTCGGCGTCCGAGCTCACCACATTGTCCGACTTCAGGAGTTCCACCTGATCTGTGGTCAGCATCGGGTTCGGCAGCAGTCCCATCACGGCGGCCTGCAGCCTGGCCACGCCCCACGGCACCGGGATCAGCAGCCTGCTGCGGCCGATCGTGTCGAGCGTGAACTGCATCAACTGGCGGAAGCTGAAAACTTCCGGCCCGCCAAGTTCATAGGTGCGCCCGTCTGCCTCGCCCGCATCGACGAGGCGGGCCACGGCCTCGCCCACGTCGCCTGCGAAGACCGGCGCGAATTTCGTCTCCCCGCCGCCGATCAGCGGCAGGAAGGGTGCGAAGCGGGCGAGTTCGGCAAAGCGGTTGAAGAACGAATCCTCCGGTCCGAACACGATGGACGGCCGCAGCACGATGGCGCCGGGGAACGCGGCGCGCGCCTGTCTTTCGCCCTTGGCCTTGGTGCGGGCATATTCGGACGCGGCGTTTTCATCCGCGCCGATCGCTGACATCTGAATGAACAGGCGCGCGCCGGCGGCCTTCGCCGCCTTGGCAGCGGCCTCTGCACCGAAGGCGTGGATGGCGTCGAAGCTCTGAGCGCCGGAAGAATGCAGAACGCCCGGCAGGTTGATCACCGCATAGGCACCCTCGCAGGCCGCAGCCAGCGAGGCCGGGTAGCGTAGATTGGCCTGCACCATCATGATCTGGCCGACGTTGCCCAGCGGCTGCAGGTGGCCGGCGAGGTCTGGCCTCCGGCAGGCGACGCGGATGCGGTAGCCGCGCTGCGCCAGCGCCCGGACGACATGACGGCCGAGGAAGCCCGAACCGCCGATGATGGTGATAAGTCTGTCGGAAGGCTGAACGAGCACGGGAGATCACCCTGATGGTTGGATTTGCGGGCCTTTTAGCGCCTCGTGCCCCGCTTGCAAAGCCCGCCAGTTGGCCAGTGTGGCGCCTCGCGCAGGAGTTTGGTTGACAGGCCCGGAAAGCCTCTCTAAGAACCGCCCCGAAAGCCCAGATGGCGGAATTGGTAGACGCACTAGTTTCAGGTACTAGCGCTGAGAGGCGTGGAGGTTCGAGTCCTCTTCTGGGCACCAATCTTTCAAGACACGGCAAGCGGCAGGATCCCCTCTGATGGCAATCAAGCTTTACAAGGGCGACCTGCCCGCCGGTGTCGATTTCGGATCCTCCGTGGCGGTGGATACCGAAACCCTGGGGCTGATCCCGCGCCGTGACAAGCTCTGCGTGGTGCAGCTCTCCGCCGGCGACGGCAATGCCCACATCGTCCAGCTGGACCGCTCATCCTATGATGCGCCGAACCTGAAGGCGTTGTTCGCCAACCCGGCCGTGACCAAGATCTTCCACTACGCCCGTTTCGACGTGGCGGTGATCCGGCATTACCTCGGGGTCGAGACAACGCCCCTCTACTGCACCAAGATTGCCTCCAAGCTCACCCGCACCTACACCGACCGGCACGGCCTCAAGGATCTGGTGAAGGAACTTCTCGGCATCGAGCTCAACAAGCAGCAGCAAAGCTCGGATTGGGGCGCCCATGTCCTCTCCGACGCGCAGAAGCAATATGCGGCGCAGGATGTGCTCTACCTGCATGAGCTGAAATCGCGCCTCGATCAGATGCTGGCGCGCGAAGGCCGCACCGGCATGGCGCAGGCCTGCTTCGGCTTCATCCCCACGCGCGCATCCCTCGACCTCGCGGGCTGGACGGAGGAAGATGTCTTCGCCCATTGACCCCGCGCGACATGCGCTGCGGCGGGCTTGGCTTGCCCGGGCCACGAGCTGGCTGGCGGCGGCGCTGGGTCTTGGCCTTGTGGTGGTCTTTCTCGCTCAGGCCGGCCTGTTTTCAATCTTCGTGCCGAAGACCTACACGCCGCCGCTGAGTGTAAAGCCCGACCAGATCACGACCGTGGACTCGACCGTCAGCGGCGTCGATAATCAAAAGCAGCCCTATGAGGTGAAGGCCCGCTCCGGCTGGCAGGACAGTGCCACGCCATCGCTCGTCCACCTCGACGCGCCGGAAGGGGTGTTCCGCCGGGCGGAAGGGGCCCAGTACACGATCCGCGCCGAGCGCGGCCGTTACGACACCACCACGAAGGCGCTCGATCTCGATGGCAATGTGGTGCTGGAGCAGGAGGAACGCTTCATCGCCCGCATGGCCCGCGCCAATGTGCTGGTGGAGGAGAAGAAACTGGTGTCGGATACACCCGTCGCGGTGACCTTCGCCTCAGGTACGGTCAATGCAAATGGAATGCAAATAACCGATGACGGTGACCGGATTCTGTTCTTGAATGGCGTCCGGGCGCGCTTCGCGGCACCACAGGCAGAAGGAGATGCACAACCATGATGATGAGGCTTGCCGCCGCTGCGGCGGTTTTCCTTCTTGCCGCCGGACCGCTCCATGCCGAGGCGGAACAGCCCGCTGCCCCGTCCGGTGCACAGGCTCCGGTGCCGGTCGATGTGGTGGCCAATGAAATGGAAATCCTCGACGCCGAGAAGAAGGCGATTTTCCGTGGCGCGGTGGATGCGACGCGCGGCACGACAAATCTCAAGGCCGATACGCTGACTGTCACCTACGCCGAGGTAAAGCAGCCGGACGGCACATCGAAGACCGATGCCACCGATCTTGATGCCAAGGGCAACGTCACCATCACGACGCCCAAGGAAATCATCACCGGCGACTGGGCGAAGTACAATCCCCAGACCGAGAAGCTGGTGGTCGGCGGCAAGGCAAAGCTGGTGCAGGGAGCCACCGTTCTGACGGGCAACCAGCTCCAGGCTGACCTCAAGACCGGCCGCATGCAGATGACCGGCGGCCGGGTGAAGGGCAGCTTCCTGCCCAAGTGAAACGGCCTTATCCAATTCTTAAACCTATTCAGCGGATATTCCTTTGGCGCGTGATGAAGACGTGATGGCGGACAGGATGCCTCAAGCTCAGGAAGCCCGGCGGGCGGAAACCCCCAAGCCCGGGAGCCAGGGCAGCAAGGTGCCTCAACGCGCCGGGCTGGTGGTTGAAGGATTGCGCAAATCCTACAAGCGGCGGCCGGTGGTGCGGGACGTTTCGCTCTCCGTCAGGCGCGGTGAAGCTGTGGGACTTCTGGGACCCAATGGCGCCGGCAAGACGACCGTGTTCTACATGATCACGGGGCTGATTGCCGCCGACAGCGGCCAGATCAGCCTCGACGGCACAGAGATCACCCACCTGCCCATGTACCGCCGGGCACGTCTGGGAATTGGTTATCTGGCGCAGGAGAGCTCGATCTTCCGCGGCCTCACGGTTGAGGAAAACATTCGCGCCGTGCTGGAACTCGTCCCAGGGACCCGGGCAACGCGCGATGCAAAGCTACGCGAGCTGCTCGATGAATTCTCAATCACCCACATCCGGAATTCGCCGGCTGTTGCGCTCTCTGGCGGCGAGCGTCGCCGCGTGGAAATCGCCCGCGCTCTTGCCGCCGAACCCGCCTTCATGCTCCTCGACGAGCCATTCGCCGGAATTGATCCGATTGCGATCAGCGATATTCGCAAGCTGGTGCGACAGCTCACCTCTCGGGGAATCGGGGTGCTTGTTACGGATCACAACGTCCGCGAAACCCTCGAACTCATCGACAAGGCCCTCATCATCCATGAGGGTCAGGTCCTGACCGAGGGCACGCCGGAGGATATCGTCAGCAACCCGGATGTGCGGCGCTATTATCTCGGCGCCGACTTCAGCCTCTAGGGCCGGAGAGGCCCCGCGATGGCGCTGAACCAGAGGCTCGAACTCCGCCAGGGCCAGTCGCTGGTCATGACGCCGCAACTGCAGCAGGCGATCAAGCTGCTGCAGATGTCGAACATTGAACTTCAGGCCTTCGTCGAACAGGAACTCGAGAGAAACCCGCTGCTCGAACGCGACGAGCGCGGCGAGATCAAGCACGAGGCGCCGGAGGCCCCGCAGGCCGAGCCGGACATGGTGAGCGCGCTCGCCTCCACCAGCGGTCCCGAGGAGCGGCTGCGCACCCTCGATACCGAACTCGAGAATGTCTACACGCATGAAGCCCGCGCCGACGCCGCAACCCGCGAGGCCTTCGCGCAGCAGCAGGATTCGGGCTGGTCGTCGCTGCGCCAGCAGGGGGGCGGGGCGCTGTCGGCGGAGGAACTTGACTTCGCCTCGGGCCTCAGCAGCGAGCCGACGCTGGCCGAGCATCTGACCGGCCAGATGAACCTGCTGCTCACCGAACCCTCAGAGCGGCTGATCGGCCAGCATCTGATCGGTACGTTGAACGAGGCTGGCTATCTGACGGCGGATACCGCGAGCATCGCCGACACACTCGGCACATCCGTCACGGATGTGGAGGCCGTGCTGGTCAAACTCCAGGCGGCCGACCCGCCCGGGGTCTTCGCGAGGGATTTGAAAGAATGCCTCAGCCTCCAGCTACGCGACAAGGACCGGTTCGATCCCGCCATGGCGGTCCTCGTCGATCATCTCGATCTCGTTGCGAGGCGCGACTATGCGGCACTGAGAAGCCTGTGTCGCGTTGACCCCGATGACCTCAATGACATGATGGCGGAGCTGCGCGCGCTGAACCCAAAGCCCGGCCATGCCTTCGGCGCCGAGCCGGTGCAGCCGGTGATACCGGATGTCGTGGTACGCGCCTCGCCGGAGGGCAGCTGGATCGTTGAGCTCAATACCGAGACGCTGCCCCGCGTGCTCATCAACAACCAGTATCTGGCGAAGGTTCAGGCCTCGGCCGCCAAGAGCGAGGACCGGCTCTATCTTTCGGAATGCCAGGCCAATGCCAGCTGGCTGGTGAAAAGCCTCGATCAGCGGGCCCGGACCATCCTGAAGGTGGCGCGCGAGATCGTCCGCCAGCAGGATGCCTTCCTCATGCTTGGCGTGCGCCATCTTCGTCCCCTCAACCTGAGAATGGTAGCGGATGCGATCGAGATGCATGAGTCGACGGTGAGCCGCGTCACATCCAATAAATACATGGCCACGCCACGCGGCATTTTCGAACTGAAGTATTTCTTCACCACCGCCATCGCTTCATCCGATTTGGATGGCGATGCGCACTCGGCCGAAGCGGTGCGCTATCATATCCGGGATCTGATCGCGGCTGAGGGGCAGGATGTGCTGTCAGATGACACGCTGGTGGAGAAGTTAAAGGCCCAGGGTATCGAGATTGCCCGGCGGACCGTTGCTAAGTATCGGGAGGGATTGGGAATTCCATCATCCGTGCAGCGCCGTCGGGAGGCCCGGGCGAGGGCCTCCCAAGGGCGTTGACGGGGCCTCCCCCCTCGACTAGGTTCCGCTCGCTTCTCCGAAGGGCCTGGATGACGCGGTGACGACGGGCCGATCACTTTTTCGCGCGGAGAGGCGGTGCGCCTCAGGCAAGCTTCGAAGGCCAGTTGACGTACTCAGCAAACGCGCCCATGTGTAGAGACAGGGCGAAGCAGGGAAAATGCGACGACCATGCAGATCAAAGTCACCGGTAAGAACCTCGATGTCGGCGACGCATTGCGTGAGCACATCGAAAGCCGCCTCTCCCAGATTCAGCAGAAATATTTCGATGGCTCGATTCACGCCCATGTGACGGTGGAAAAGCAGCGCGTTGGCTTTCACACAGATTGTGCGCTTCACCTCGCGACCGGGCTCGTGCTGCAGGCCGAAGGCACGGGGGCGGAGGCCCATCCGAGCTTCGACCAGGCGGCCAGCCATCTCGAAAAGCAGCTGAAGCGCTACAAGCACCGCCTGAAGGACCATCACCGCAACCGCCGCGAACCGGTGCGCCAGTTCGAGGCCCAGAGCTATGTCATTTCCGCCAGCCCGGAAGCCGAGGCGGAAGACCACGGCCTCCATCCGGTCGTGGTGGCGGAAACGGGTGTCAAGCTTCCCGAACTTTCGGTCAGCGAGGCGGTCATGCAGCTTGATATCTCCACGCAGCCGTTCCTGCTGTTCCGCAACGGCGGCCACGGCGGCCTCAATCTCGTCTACAGGCGTCCCGACGGGAATATCGGCTGGGTCGATCCCAAGCCGTCGGCCTGAGCCTCACGAACTCTCACGGGACACGTCCATGACCTTGGATTCACTTATCGACAGGCAGTCCGTTCTCGCCAATGTGAAGGCGCCGAACAAGAAGCAGCTGCTGCAGGAACTTTCCCAAGCCATGGCGGCGCGGGTCGCCATCGATCACCGGCTGATTTTCGAAACCCTGCTGACGCGCGAAAAGCTGGGCTCGACCGGGATCGGCCAGGGCATCGCCATTCCGCATGGCAAGCTGCCGTCGATCTCGCGCGTCTATGGCCTGTTCGCCAGGCTGCCGCAGGCGGTCGAGTTCGAATCGGTTGATGGCCAGCCGGTGGATCTGGTGTTTGTTCTTCTGGCGCCGGAACACGCGGGCGCGGATCACCTCAAGGCGCTCGCCAAGATTTCCCGCCTGCTCCGCGACCCTGCCGTGGTGGCCAAGCTGCGCGGCACCGAAGACGCCGAAGGCCTCTATGCCATCCTGACGGAGCCTGCCGCCAATCCGGCGCGCAAGGCCTCGGCTGCCTGACGGGTCCTCCTGACCTCAGTGTACGCTCATCGGCATGAGCTCATGCTCGAAGGCGCTGCCCAGCGCCGCTTCGCGTGAGCCTGAAATCGAGATCGGTGCGCCATTGGCATTGTAAAGGCAGAACAGCTTCGCATTGGGCGCGACATGTGCCTCGCCACCCAGCAGCCGCCTGGCCTCCGTCACTTCGATTTCACGGATATAGCCCAAGTCGCCTTCACCCAGCAGCGCCAGGTCCTGCGGCGTGAGTTCGACTGTCTTCTTGTCATGATCGTTGATGTTCATGGTCACCCTCCAATCTGGATCCGGCGGACCACCCGCCGGGGTTCGGGCCGTTCGAGATGAAGCTCAAGCAGGCCGTTCTCCAGCCGGGCGCCGGTCACCTCCATGCCATCCGCCAGCACGAAGGCGCGGGCGAACTGCCGGGCCGCTATGCCGCGGTGCAGATAGGCCTTTCCGTCTTCCTCCTTCTGGCGGCCGCGGATCACCAACTGGTTCTCCTCGACCGTCACATCCAGTTCGTCGCGGCCGAAGCCCGCAACGGCAAGCGTGATGCGCAGCCGCTCGGCCTCGCCTTCGGCTTTCGGCAGCCGCTCGATGTTGTAGGGCGGATAACCATCACCTGAGGTCTTTGAGGCCCGGTCGAGCATGCGTTCCAACTCGTCGAAGCCGAGCAGGAGCGGCGATGAAAAAACAGACAAGCGCGACATGAATTGCCCTCGTGAAGCAGCGTTGAAGCTGGAACCCGAACGGCGTCCACAGCTGTAATCGATATATGTGAAAGCTATTTCCAAGATTCAAGTGACAGCGCTTGACCGGTTGCTCTGCAGGGTGATTTGATCCGTTTGGCAAGTCTTGCATCACCGCCTGTGGCCGGTTGTGATCACATCAGGCGGGAACATCAGGGAGGACGCCAATGCGCATACGTTCACTTCTCGCCGCTGCTGCTGCCATCGCCCTATCACACGCCCAGGCCTTCGCAGCCGATGAAAAGCCCGCCATCGTCTTCGACATCGGTGGCAAGTTCGACAAGTCCTTTAATGAAAGCATGTATAATGGCTCGGAGAAGTTCAAGGCCGAGACGGGCATCGCCTATGGCGAGTTCGAGATTGCCAATGAAGCCCAGCGTGAGCAGGCCATCCGCAACTTCGCCGACCAGGGCTATTCGCCGATCATCGCTGCGGGCTTCGCACAGGCCGCCGCGCTGGAGAAGGTCGCCAAGGAATATCCAGAACTGAAATTCGCCATCGTTGACATGGTTGTGGACCTGCCGAATGTCCGGTCCATCGTGTTCAAGGAGCATGAAGGGTCTTATCTCGTGGGCGTTCTCGCCGGCATGGCCTCGAAATCCGGCAAGGTCGGTTTCGTGGGCGGCATGGATATTCCGCTGATCCGCAAGTTCGCCTGCGGCTATGCGCAGGGGGTGAAGGCCGCGCGGCCCGATGCCACCATCTTCCAGAACATGACGGGGGACACGGGTGCCGCCTGGAATGATCCCGTCAAGGGTGGCGAAATCACCAAGGGGCAGATGGCGCAGGGAGCGGATGTGATCTATGCCGCCGCAGGTGCCACGGGCCTGGGCGTTCTGCAGGCCGCGGCAGATGGCGGCGCACTGTCGATCGGCGTTGACGCCAACCAGAACTACCTCCACCCCGGCAAGGTCCTGACCTCCATGCTGAAGCGGGTGGATGTGGCGGTCTATGATGTCATGAAGGAAGGCAAGGAGGGCACGTTCAAGCCCGGCATCCTGGCGCTCGGCCTCGCCGAGAATGGCGTCGGTTATGCCATGGATGACAACAACAAGGCGCTGGTGACGGCGGAGATGCAGGCTGCTGCCGAAAAGGCCAGGTCCGATATCATCTCGGGCGCCATCACCGTGCATGACTACACGACGGACAACACGTGTCCCGTCAAGTGAGCATTTGAGCAGTGCCGTCTCATCGTTTGGGTTGAGGCGGCACATTCTGACCTTTTGCCGTACATCATGCGGCGGGGACACAGGGATGCGATGACGCCTGCAATCGAACTCATCGGAATCGACAAGCGCTTCGGCGCGGTGCACGCCAACCAGGATGTGACGCTGTCAATTGCCCAGGGCAGCATTCATGGCATCATCGGCGAGAATGGCGCGGGCAAGTCGACGCTGATGTCGATCCTGTTCGGCTTCTACCAGGCCGACAGGGGCGAGATTCGCGTGAAGGGCACGCCGGCCCGTATCCGTTCGCCTTCTGACGCCATCGCCCGCGGCATCGGCATGGTGCACCAGCATTTCATGTTGATCGAACCATTCACGGTTCTCGAAAACGTGGTGCTCGGTGCTGAGGGTGGCGCACTCATCGGCCCGGCGCTGGCCCGGGCCCGCGCGGAACTCACCCGCCTCGCCAGGGATTATGAACTGGAGGTGGACCCCGACGCGATCGTTGGCGAATTGCCGGTCGGGCTTCAGCAGCGCGTCGAAATTCTCAAAGCCCTGTTCCGGGGCGCCGAGACGCTGATCCTCGATGAGCCCACCGGGGTGCTGACGCCGGACGAGGCGGATCATCTCTTCCGCATCCTCGGAACGCTCAGGGAGCAGGGCAAGACCGTCATCCTCATCACCCACAAGCTGCGTGAGATCATCGCCATCACCGATATGGTGTCGGTGATGCGCCGCGGCGCATTGCTGGCAACGCGCCGTACAGCGGATACGGATGTGGCCGAGCTTGCCGGCCTCATGGTGGGCCGCAACGTGCTGCTGCGTGCCGAGAAGGGGCCGCCGCGGCCTGGCGAGACCGTGCTGGAGGTCAGGAACCTCTCCTGGAAAGACCGCAAGGGGGTGGCCCGCGTGAACAATGTCTCCTTCTCCCTGCGCAAAGGGGAGATCGTCGGCATCGCAGGCGTCGCCGGCAACGGGCAGTCGGAGCTTCTCGACGTGATCGCGGGGATCGAAAAGCCGGCATCCGGCCAGGTTATCTTCAAGGGCCGCGACATTGGCGCGCTGGGCGATCCGCAGCATGTGCGCGCGCAGGGTATTTCCCATGTGCCGGAAGACCGGCACCACCGCGGCCTGATCGGCCGTTTCGAGGCTGCGGAGAGCGCCATACTCGGCTGGCATCACGACCCGGCGCTGGGGCGGGGCTTCCGCCTCGACCGTGACAGGGTGATCGCCAGGGCGCGCGCCGGGATGGAGGAGTTCGACGTGCGCCCGCCGGACCCGCTGCTGAGGTCCTCCAGGTTTTCCGGCGGCAATCAGCAGAAGCTGATCATTGCCCGCGAGATCAAGTCGGGTCCGGATCTCCTTATCGTTGGCCAGCCGACCCGCGGGGTGGACATCGGCGCCATCGAGTATATCCACAAGCGCATCATTCAACTGCGCGACGAGGGCAGGGCGGTCCTGCTTGTTTCCGTCGAACTTGACGAGGTCCGCGCCTTGTCCGACCGCATCCTCGTCATGTTTGCGGGCCGCATCATGGGTGAGCGCGGGCCGGAGGCCACCGAACAGGACCTCGGCCTTCTGATGGCCGGTGTCGTGCGGGGCGCCGCATGATGATGACGGCGCGCGGCGAACTTCCGCAGTGGGTCGATGCCGGCCTGATTCCGGTGCTCAACCTCATCGTGGCGCTGCTGGTTTCGGGACTGGTGGTGCTGATCATCGGCGAGAACCCCATCGAGGCGCTATGGATCATGGTGAAGGGGGCGGTCGGCTCGCTGAAAGGCTGGGGCTATCTGCTCTATTACGCCACCAACTTCATGTTCACCGGGCTTGCCGTGGCCGTGGCCTTCCATGCCGGGCTGTTCAACATCGGCGGCGAGGGCCAGGCCTATATGGCGGGGGTTGGCGCTGCGGCCGCAGGGCTCGGGCTTGAGGTTCTGCCCTGGCCCATCGTGCTGCCGCTGGCCATTCTCGCGGCCATGGCGTTTGGCGCTTTCTGGGCCTGGGTTCCGGGCATTCTGCAGGCCAGGCGCGGCAGCCACATCGTGATCACCACGATCATGTTCAACTTCATCGCAGCCAGCCTCGTGGGCTATCTGATCAACTACTGGTTCCGGCCCGTGGGCAAGATGGCGGTCGAAAGCCGCGAGATCACAGGTGCCTATATCATGAGCTTCCGCGAAGTGGCGCGCGAGTTCTTCGGTGTCAGGATCGCATCATCGCCGCTCAACTTCTCGATCTTGCTTGCGCTCGTTGCCGCCTTCGCCGTGTGGTACCTGCTGTGGCGCACGAGGCTTGGCTATGAAATCCGGGCGCTGGGCGCCAGCCCCGATGCCGCCGTCTATGCCGGTATCCGGCCGGGCCGCATCATCGTCATCACCATGGCGATTTCCGGCGCGCTGGCGGGTCTGATGGCCGTCAACGAGATCCTCGGCGTGCAGCACCGGCTGGTGCTTGGTTTCGTCGGCGGGGCTGGCTTCGTCGGCATCGCCGTGGCGCTCATGGGCCGCTCGCATCCCATCGGCATCGTGCTGGCCGCCATGCTGTTCGGGCTTCTGTATCAGGGTGGCTCTGAACTTTCCTTTGCCAAGCCGGAGATCAACCGTGACATGGTGGTGGTAATCCAGGGCCTCGTGATCCTGTTCATGGGCGCGCTTGAATATGCCTTCCGGCCCTTCGTGGGCAAATTGTTCCTCAAGGCGGAGGCCTAGCGATGGACCTCTATGTCGAGCTTCTCGCCTCATCGATCCGCATGAGCGTGCCGCTGATCCTTGCCTGCATTGCGGGCCTGTGGTCGGAACGTGCCGGGATCGTCGACATCGGGCTTGAAGGCAAGATGCTGATCGCGGCCTTCGTCGCCGCCTCGGCATCCGCTGTCTTCGGTTCGGCGTGGATCGGGTTGTTCTTCGCCATTCTGGCCTCGACCGGCTTGGCGCTTGTTCACGGCTATGCGGCGATCAGCCAGCGCGGCAACCAGGTGGTTTCAGGCGTCGCCATCAACATGCTGGCGGCGGGGCTGGCCGTGGTGCTGGGCAACGAATGGTTCAGGGAGGGCGGGCGCACGCCAGCGTTGCCGCCGGACGCCCGCTTCCTGCCCTTCAGCTTTCCGGCCCTCGCCGACCTGCCGGTGATTGGTGCGCTGTCGAAGATTGTCTTGGCGCATTCGATCCTCGCCTATGCCGCCTTCGCGCTGGTGCCCATCACAGCCTGGGCTCTGGCGCGAACGCGCTTCGGTCTGCGGCTCAGGGCGGTTGGCGAAAATCCGCATGCCGTGGATACGGCCGGCATTTCGGTGGCATGGCTGCGCTACCGGGCGGTGCTGATCGCGGGCGTGCTGTGCGGCGTGGCGGGGGCCTATATCTCCACCTCGCTGTCCTCGAGTTTCGTACGCGACATGACGGCGGGTGGCGGCTTCATGGCGCTGGCGGCCCTGATCTTCGCCAACTGGCGCGCCTACCCCGCCATGATGACGTGCCTGCTGTTCGGTTTCCTGCAGGCGGTCGGCAATTTCACGCAAGGCGCATCCATCGGCAGTGTCCAGATCCCTGTACAGTTCATCAACATGCTGCCTTATGTCTTGACGGTGGTGCTGCTGGCGGGCTTCATCGGCAAGTCCAACCCGCCCAAGGCCTCCGGCATTCCCTACACGAAGGACCGCTGACCCATGCATGATCTGATCGAAGCCGCCCGCGCCGCCAGGCTCAAGGCCCATGCGCCCTATTCGGCGTTTTGCGTCGGCGCCGCGATGCGTGACGAGCAGGGCCGCATCCATGCCGGCTGCAACGTCGAGAATGCCGCCTATCCACAAGGCTGGTGCGCCGAGACTTCTGCCATTTCGGCTCTCATCACGGCGGGGGGAAGGCGCATCACCGAAGTGGCCGTGGCCGGCACTGGCCAGATGTTGTGCACGCCCTGCGGCGGCTGCCGCCAGAAGATCCGGGAGTTTGCGGCAGAAGGTACGCGCATCCACTGCTGTAGGGAGGATGGCTCGTTGATACGCAGCTTCACGCTGGCCGAACTGCTGCCCTTCTCCTTCGGGCCGGAGAATCTTGCATGAATGATCTTGCAAAGCGGCTTGGCGGACGTGCGCCGACGTGCGCCATCATTCTGGGATCGAGCCTCGGCGCACTGGCAGGCTCCGTCGAGGACCCGCTGATCATTCCGTATGCGGATCTTTCCGGTTTTCCACGGCCGGGCATTTCCGGCCATGCCGGAAAGCTGTTCGTAGGCCGGATCGGCGGCAGGGAGGTGGCCGTGCTCGCGGGGCGCGCTCACCCTTACGAAACGGGCAATTCGGCCGTCATGCGCCCGGCAATCGAGATGCTGAAAGATGCTGGCATTGAAACCCTGATCCTCACCAATGCGGCAGGCAGCCTCCGGCCGGAGATGCGCCCGGGCGCGCTCATGCTGATCAGTGATCACATCAATTACTCGGGCATGAACCCGCTGATCGGCCAGCATGGCGATGAGAACTTCGTGCCCATGACGGATGCCTATGACCCCGCCCTGCGCCACCGCTTCCATGCGGCGGCGAAGGCAGAGGGCCTCATGCTTCATGAAGGTGTATATTGCTGGTATTCCGGCCCCTCCTTCGAGACGCCGGCGGAAATCCGCATGTTCCAGATCATTGGCGGCTCGGCGGTTGGCATGTCGACCGCGCCCGAAACCATTCTTGCCCGGCGCTTCGGGTTGAAGGTTGCGGCACTCTCTGTCATCACAAATCTGGCAGCCGGACTCGAAGGCGCCTCGCCAAGCCATGAGGAGACGAAGCGCGAGGGCGCCAAGGCCGCGAGCAACATGGCTGCCCTCATCACCCGTTTCCTGAAGGATGGCTGAGATGCTCCCGCAGGAAGTGATCCGCCGCAAGCGTGATGGCGAGGCGCTGTCATCCGAAGAGGTGAAGGACTTCATCTCTGGCCTGACACGCGGCAGCGTGTCCGAAGGCCAGGTGGCGGCCTTCGCCATGGCGGTTTTCTTCCGGGGCATGAGCCGGGAGGAGGCGGTAGGCCTGACGCTTGCCATGCGCGATTCCGGCACCGTGCTGGACTGGAATCTTCCCGGCCCCGTGGTGGACAAGCATTCTTCCGGCGGAATCGGCGACAACATATCGCTCATGCTTGCGCCCATGCTGGCGGCCTGCGGACTTTATGTGCCGATGATCTCGGGGCGGGGCCTTGGCCACACCGGCGGCACGCTGGACAAGCTCGATTCCATCCCGGGCTATCAGACCCAGCCGGGACTTGACCAGTTCCGCACGGTGGTGCGGGCAGCAGGCTGCGCCATCATCGGCCAGACGGCCGATCTGGCACCGGCCGACAAGCGCCTTTATGGCATTCGAGACGTGACGGCGACAGTCGAGTCCATTCCGCTCATCACCGCCTCCATCCTCTCCAAGAAACTCGCCGCCGGTCTTCAGCATTTGGTGCTGGATGTGAAGACCGGCTCCGGCGCCTTCATGGCGACGCTGGAGGAGGCTCGTGGCCTCGCCGACAGCCTCGTCGCTGTGGCCAATGGCGCGGGCCTCAGGACCACCGCGCTCATCACCGACATGGATGAGCCGCTGGCGCCCTGCGCCGGAAATGCGCTTGAGGTGGCCCATGCCTGTGACGTGCTGCTGGGCCGGACGAGCGATGCCCGCGTGATGGAGATCACCCTGTCGCTCGGGGCTGAGTTGCTGCTGAGCTGCGGCCTTGATGCCAGCGCCGAAGCGGCCCGCGCGCGCCTGGCCGCGACGATTTCCTCAGGGCAGGCCGTGGCGAAGTTCGACCGCATGGTGCATGGGCTGGGCGGGCCAATGGATTTCGCCCAACACCACCAGCGCCACCTTGGCGCGGCACCCATCATCCGGCCGGTACTGGCCGAGCGCGGTGGCCATGTGGGCGCCATCCACACGCGCGATCTGGGGCTTGCGGTGATCGAGCTTGGTGGCGGGCGGCGCGTGGCCACCGACGGCATCGACCATCGTGTGGGGCTGTCGCACCTCCTCGGAAAGGGGGCTGAGGTCACGGCGGGCGAAGCGCTGTGCCTGATCCATGCAGCCGATGAAACCTCTTTCGCGCGCGCCGCCGGGCGTGTAAAAAATGCTTATGTGTTGAGCGGCGTGCCGGGCGTCTCGGCCACCATCCTGGCGCGTGTCGAAGCCTGAAGCGGAGCCCTGAATGGCGCGTAGCTTTCTTCTAATTCTTGATTCCGTCGGCATTGGCGGCGCGCCCGATGGTGCAGGCTTCGGGGATGACGGGGCTGATACGCTGGGTCACATCTGTGCGCACATGAAGCTTCATGTTCCGCACATGGCTGCGCTGGGGCTCGGGCAGGCGGCGCAGCTTTCGACCGGACGGAACCCGCTGCCGGCCGTGCCGCTGACCGGCCAGTATGGTGCCGCGCGCGAAGTCTCGCGCGGCAAGGATACGATCACGGGGCACTGGGAAATCACCGGTGTACCCGTGCGGTTCGACTGGGGCTATTTTCCCCGCACTGTTCCCGCCCTGCCGCAGCATCTGATCGAGGGCATCGTGACGCGCTGTCAGCTTCCGGGCCTGCTGGCGCTGTGCCATGCTTCGGGCACGGAGGTGATCGAGACCTATGGTGAGGAGCATATCCGCACCGGCAAGCCCATCGCCTATACGAGTGCTGACAGCGTGCTGCAGATCGCCGCGCATGAGGAGCACTTCGGCCTCGATCGACTATATGAGGTGTGTCGCGTGGCACGCGAATTGACCTATCCCATGATGATCGGCCGCGTCATCGCGAGGCCCTTCGTGGGAGAGCGGGCGGGCGCGTTCACCCGCACCGGGCACCGCAAGGACTTTGCGGTCCCCCCGGCATCGCCGACGCTGCTCGACACACTCACTGCGGCAGGCCGTGATGTGGTGTCGATCGGCAAGATTGGCGATATCTTCGCCCATTCCGGCACGGGCCGCGAAATCAAGATCTCCGGCAATCGTGCCTGCATGGAGGCGACGCTGGCCAATATGGATGGGCTGGGTGATGGCGGCTTGCTGATGACCAACTTCGTCGATTTCGATACCGAGTTTGGCCACCGCCGCGATCCCGAGGGTTATGGCCGGGCGCTGGAGGCCTTCGACGCGGAACTGCCGCGGATACTCGGCAGGCTGCGCGAGGGCGATCTTCTGGTGCTGACCGCGGATCATGGAAACGATCCCACGTGGACGGGCACCGATCACACGCGCGAACAGGTTCCGGTGATGTGTTACATGCGCGGCATGCGGCCCGGAAGCTTCGGCCTCCGCGGAAGCTTCGCCGACATCGGCCAGACCATTGCCCGCCATCTCGGTGTCGGGCCGCTTGGCGCAGGCACCGCCTGGAGCCTTACCCGTCCTGACGCTTGAGCACGGCCTGAAGCACGTTCCTGACACCGACGGAGCCCAGGAACTTGTCGTTCTCGTCGAAGATGGCGACGGGCGACACCTCGGTGTTGTGCATGGCAAGCATCACGGTCTTGAGGGATGTGCCGGGCCTCGCCCAGAACACGGGCCGCGTGCCCTCTTCGATCGGCGTTTCGATGTGATCGCAGGAGACCCAGCTCGTCGGCTGGCCTTCACGCTCCGCCGCGATCACCTTGCCATCCTGCCCCAGCCTGAACCGGGTGGTCTTGCGCTTGTCGAGCCATACCCAGCCCTCGGCATCGCTCTCCAGCTCATGCAATGCCCGCATGACGTTCCATGCGGTCAGTACGGAGAGCGGATTCACATTGGCGATGAAGTCCCGCACATAGTCATTGGCGGGTTTGAGCACGATGTCCTCCGGTGTGCCGGACTGGACGATGCGGCCGCCTTCCATGATGGTGATGCGGTTGCCGATCTTGAGCGCCTCTTCAAGATCGTGGCTGACGAACAGGATGGTTTTCCTGATCTGTTTCTGCAGTTGCAGCAGTTCATCCTGCAGCTTGGTGCGGATCAGGGGATCGAGCGCAGAGAAGGGCTCATCCATCAGCAGGATGGGCGCTTCGGTGGCAAAGGCGCGGGCAAGGCCCACGCGCTGCTGCATGCCGCCGGACAGTTCATGAACGAATTTGTCGGCCCATTGCCTGAGGCCGACGAGTTCGAGCTGCCGGTCCACCCGGATGTTGCGCTCGGCCTCCGGAACGCCTGCAAGCTCCAGCCCAAAGCCTGCGTTCTCGCGTACGGTGCGCCATGGCAGCAGGGCGAATTGCTGGAACACCATGGCCACCTGGCTTTGGCGGATATGGCGCAATGTGGCCGCGTCGCAGGAGGCGACATCGACCATGCGGCTTCCGTCCTTCACCAGCACTTGGCCGCCCGTCACCTTGTTGAGGCCGTTGACGGCGCGCAGCAGGGTTGATTTGCCGGAGCCAGACAGGCCCATGAGCACGCTGATCTCGCCCTCGTTCACTGTGAGGTTGGCGCCGGTCGCACCCAGCACGGCCCCGGTCCTGGCGAGGATCTCGGCGCGGTCCACGCCCTCATGCGCGAGGCGGAGCGCTTCGGCGGTGTTTTCACCGAAGATGATGTCAACGTTGCGGAACGCGATGGCGGTGGTCATTTCCGGGCCTTCGCCTTCACCGCCAGCATGCGGTCAAGGATGATGGCCAGCACCACAATGGCAAGGCCCGCCTCGATACCGAGCGGAATGTTGCGGTTGGCGAGAGCCCGGTTCACCGGATTGCCCAGGCTCGGAGCGCCGATCAGCGTTGCGAACACAACCATGGACAGCGACAGCATGATGCATTGGGTGAGGCCCGCCATGATCGAGGGCAGTGCGGCGGGAAGTTCCACTTTCCACAGGAGCTGCCGCTTCGTGGCTCCGAAGGCTTCGCCCGCTTCGATCATTGGCCTCGGGATCGAGGTGATGCCGAGATAGGTCATGCGCACCGGGGCCGGCATGGCGAAGATGACGGTGACGATGAGGGCGGGCGCCGCACCAAGGCCGAACAGGATGAGGATGGGGATCAGATAGACGAACGTCGGCATGGTCTGCATCAGGTCCAGCACCGGCTGGGTCACGCGCCACACCTGCGCCTTGTGCGCCGCCCAGATGCCGAGCGGCACGCCGATCGCCATGGAAATGGCCGTCGAGGCCACCACCAGCACCAGCGTCTGCACCGTTTCCTTCCACAGGCCCTGGTTCATGATGAACAGCAGGCCGATCAGGATGGCGAGCGCCAGCTTCCAGGATTTCTGCAGCCACCACGCAAAACCCGCGATGGCGAGGGCGACAAGAATGGGCGGAGACGCGAGAAGGCCTGCCGTTGCGCCCTCGACGAGGAAGTTCAAGGTGATCTTCATTCCGTCGAACAGCCACTGGAAGTATTCGACAATGAAGTCGATCGTGGCCTTGCCCCACTTGCCGACGGGTATCTTCCACGACCTGACGAGATCGGAGACCGGATCCATGTGTTCCTCCGCCCCTGAGGATCAAAGAAGCCCGGAGCATCGGCCCCGGGCTTCATTCATGTTGTTATCAGCCCTTGAGCGCGGCGGCGACCGCAGCGGCGGCATCGCCGCCGTCGAAGGTCGTCACGCCTTCAAGCCACGGCTTCACGGCATCGGGATTGGCCTTGAGCCACTCCTTCGCGGTTTCCTTCGGGTCGGCGCTGTTCTTCAGAACCGGGTCCATCATCGCGCCTTCCATGGCGAGCGTGAACTTCAGGTTCGACAGAAGCTTGCCGACATTCGGGCATTCGCCCGTATAGCCCTGGCGGGCAACCGTATGGACGGTGGCTGCTCCGAAGCCGGAGTCACCCATGCCATCCAGGTAGTGGATCTTCATTTCACCCATGACCGGGTGCGGCGTCCAGGCGAGGAAGATGATCCAGTCATTGTTCTTCATGGCCTTCTCGGCCTCGGTGAGCATGCCAGCCTCTGAACTTTCGACCAGCTGGAAGCCCTTCAGATTGTTCTTCGCGTCATCGATCATCGTCTGGATGATGCGGTTGCCGTCATTGCCGGCCTCGATACCGTAGATCTTGCCGCCAAACTTCTCGGCATTGGCGCCCACATCGGCCAGCGACTTCACGCCCGCATCCGCCACATATTGCGGAACGACGAGGCCATAGCCCGCGCCTTCGAGATTGGTGGCGACCTGTTCGATCGACTTGTCGTCGAGATAGGGCTGGATGTCGGCGGTCATGCTCGGCATCCAGTTGCCGAGGAACACGTCGATGTCCTTGTTCTTGAGCGATGCAAGCGCAACGGGCACCGACAGGGTGGATACCTGCGGCTGATAACCCAGCGCCTCGAGCACAACCGAGGTGGCGCCGGTGGTGACCTGAATGTCGGTCCAGCCCACATCCGCGAAGCGGACGGCCTTGCAGCTTTCTGGCTCGGCCGCGAATGCCGAGCCCGCCATGGCGGCGGAAATGGCAAAGGCGGCAGTAATGGTCTTCTTGAATGACATCGTGTCTTCTCCCTGTGGGCCGCGTTTTGTCAAATCCCGCGGCAGTGGGGGAAGATTAGTGCAGCTTTGCAATGCCTTGCAAGTTTCATCGCAGCGGCCCGCGGCACCAAGGGCGTTGCCTGCATCCGGTCTTTCCTTATGGAGCGGGAAGCCTTATGGAGTGGCAGTCAAGCAAATGCGTGGAGTGCATCATGAAACCGGTCAAGTGGGGCATTATCTCGACAGCGGACATCGGTGTGGCGAAGGTCATCCCCGGCATGCTGAAGAGCCGGGACATCGACATCGTGGCGATCTCCTCGCGCAAGCTGAAGACCGCCCAGGGCTGGGCCAATAAGCTCGGGATTCCCAAGGCCTACGGCTCCTATGAGGAGATGTTGGCCGATCCCGAGATCGAGGCGGTCTACAATCCGCTGCCCAACCACCTCCATGTCCCCCTGACGCTGGCTGCGGCCAGGGCTGGAAAGCATGTGCTGTGCGAAAAGCCCATCGCCGTTACAGCAAAGGAGGCGGTGCAACTGAAGAAGGCGCCTAAGAACGTCCTGATCGCCGAAGCCTTCATGGTGCGTCATGCCGCGCAGTGGATCGCGGTGCGCGACCTCGTCAAGAAGGGCAAGATCGGCGATGTGCGCGCCATCCAGGTGCTGTTCACCTATTTCAACCGCGACCCGAAGAATGTGCGCAACAAGGCCGATATCGGCGGCGGCGGAATGCTGGACATCGGCTGCTACCCGATCACCGTGTCGCGCTTCATCTTCGATGGCGAGCCGGCCCGGGTGACCGCCACCATCGACCGCGACCCCAAGTTCAAGACGGACCGTCTGGCCGGCGGGCTTGCCGATTTCGGCCAGGGCCGCCACCTTTCCTTCACGGTTTCGACCCAGCTGGCGCCCTATCAGCGTGTCAACATCATGGGCACCAAGGGGCGGATCGAGATCGAGATCCCGTTCAACGCCCCGCCTGACAAGCCAAACCGCTATTTCGTGCAGGGCATGGAGATGAATGTGGGCCAGTGGACGGAACTCCCCGTCTCTGATCAGTATCAACTGCAGGCCGAGGCCTTCGGCCGCGTCATCCGCAAGAAGCAGAAGCCGTTCTGGGGCGTGGAGGACGCGATCCAGAACATGAAGATCCTCGACGCCTTTTTCCGCTCGGAAAAGAGCCGTAAGTGGGAAAAGCCCTGAGGCGGCCTTAGGCCATTGACGGGAGCGCCCGCCCTCACTATAAGCCCGCCATCCCGATGGGCCGGGAAGGCGGGCCGTCTGCCGTGAGGCATGCGGTCCTTTGTCTTTGAAGGCCAGTCAACCGAATTTCAGAGAAGCAGGACCAAACCCCTATGGCCAATACGAAATCGGCGAAGAAGGCAACCCGCGCCGCCGCCCGCCGCACCGAAGTGAACAAGAACCGCACGAGCCGCATCCGCACCTATGTGCGCAAGGTTGAAGAGGCCATCGCCTCTGGCAATCAGGCGGACGCGCAGGCTGCTCTCAAGGCCGCCCAGCCGGAATTGATGCGTGGCGCCCAGAAGGGTGTGCTGCACAAGAACACGGCCTCCCGCAAGGTGTCGCGCCTCGCCGCCCGCGTGAAGGCCCTCAAGGGCTGAGGACAGACTCCCTCAAGGTTGTAACCGTCTTTTCAATGCCAAACGCCGGACAATTGTCCGGCGTTTTTGCTTTTCATACATCGTTAACATTTGTCCGGGGACGGATTGTCTCGCGCATGAAATGGTGTTTTATAACAATGGTTTATGCAGCATTTGTGAAATGCCGGCAAAGCCCGCCCGCGCGGCAGCGGGTGCAGGCGCTCTGGCTGCCTTGGGTTGCAGCGCCTCTGCCGACCGCCCGCCGCCCCGCAGGCCCTGCAAAAGCGGAATTGATTCAGGGATTTACGATCATGCTGCGGAGGGCAGGCCAGCTCCCGCCATTGTCAAGCCCTCTCCGTGTACGGAGCGTTTTCTGAATCAGGTTGCCCGTCATGACGGCGGTTTTGTAAGTTCCGCAGTGTGGACGGGCCGCTCGGCCATTCGTCTGCATCGAGACAGCGGGATCCCGGAACTGCAGTGTTTGCGCCGGGTCCCGGCAAGCGGTCAGTGGTGGCGTAAGCCGGGCCTTCGGCCTGAGCGGGGCCATATTGTGTTTGTGTGTGGGCCATTGTCACGATGCGGTGCCGGTAGCAGGGAGCAGGACGTCGATGAAGATACGGCAGAGGCAGAAGATGATCATATCCGGCATGTCAGCAGTCAGCCCGGGATTGGAGAGCGCCTAGCAAGCAATTGGCACGGGACGGTCCGACGGTTGGGTATAAAGGCCCAGCCGCAATCAGAAGGCGCGCCGCAGAATGCGCGCAAAGGGATGCGGAAGAATGACTGTAATGACGGATATAAAGACGAAGTGGGATCGTGTCGCGCAGCGTTTGCGCGCCGAACTTGGCGAAGATCTTTATACCTCCTGGTTCGCGCGCATGGAGATCGAGGAGTTCGGCTCCGCCCGTCTCACCGTGTCCGTTCCGACCCGCTTCCTCAAGTCGTGGATCGAAACCCATTATCTTTCGAAGCTCCAGAAGATCGGCGAGGCGGAACTCGGGCCACTTGACACGGTGCATGTGCGGGTCCGCACACGCGGCGTCGCAGCGCCCCGCCCGCAGGTGGATGCCGCAGCGGCTGCCGCTGTGCCGCAGATAACCGCCGCACCCCAGCCCCAGCCGGCCGTGCTGGCCGCCGCCCAGGCCCAAGCTGCCGACCGCGGACCGCAGCTTGACCCCGGCCAGACCTTCGAAACCTTTGTCGTGGGCTCTTCCAATCAATTGGCCCATGCCGCGATGAGCCGCGTGGCCGATGCGGTGCCCGGCGCCGCCATCAGCTTCAATCCGCTGTTCGTGCATGCCGGTTCCGGCCTCGGCAAGACGCATCTGCTCTCCGCCGTGGCGCATCGCATCCGCGAGCGCCGCCCGGACCGCCGGGTGATGTTCCTCACCGCCGAGCGCTTCATGATCAATTTCGTCATGGCGCTCCGTCAGCGCGACACGCTGGCCTTCAAGGACCAGTTCGCGGCGATTGATGTGCTTTTGATCGACGATTTCCAGTTCCTGCAGGGCAAGACCATGCAGCAGGAATTCTGCAATGCCTTCAACTCGCTCGTCGACTCGCGCCGCCAGGTGATCGTGGCGGCGGATGTGCCGCCTGCCCAGCTGGACGCCATCGACCAGCGCATGCGCTCGCGCCTGATGGGCGGCCTCGTGGTCGACATCGAGCTGCCTGATCTCGATACCCGCCGCCGCATCCTGCAGAGCCGCTACGAGACGATGCAGAAGCGTGATGCGTCCGTCATCATTCCGGATGAGGTTCTCGAGTTCATCGCCAACCGCATCACAGGATCAGGCCGCGAGCTGGAGGGTGCGCTCAACCGCATCGCCGCCTATCAGCAGTTCAACAATGCCGCGGTGACGCTCGACCTCGCCTCGCTGGTGCTTCGCGACATGCAGGCCAGCCCCGATGGCTCGCGCATCAAGATCGACGACATCCTGAAGATCGTGGGCCGTCACTTCAATGTGGGGCGCACTGACCTTCTCTCGCCGCGCCGCGCCAGGAGTGTTGTCGTGCCGCGCCAGATCGGCATGTATCTGGCCAAGAAGATGACGGCGCGCTCATTGCCCGAAATCGGCCGCCGCTTCGGCGGGCGCGACCATTCGACCGTGCTGCACGCCGTGCGCAAGATCGAAGACCAGATCAAGACGGACGACAAGCTGGCCCGCGAGGTGGCGCTGCTGATCCGGCTTGTCGAACAGGGTTGAAAAACGCGCGATAACGCTTGAACTGGCGGCCTAACCGCGCCAAAGTTCTTGCCCCAGTCGCAATGGCTGGGAAGGGAACAGAGCGAGGGATCGTCCGGTTATGCGTGTCACCATTGAAAGGTCAGCCTTTCTCAAGGCGCTCACCCATGTGCAGAGCGTCGTGGAGCGCCGCAACACCATCCCGATCCTGTCCAACGTGCTGCTGCAGGCCGCTGATGGCCAGCTGAAGCTGACAGCCACCGATCTTGACATCGAGATCGTTGAAAGCGTGCCGGCCGACGTGGCCAAGAGCGGCGCTGCCACGGTTCCCGCCCATATGCTCTATGATATCGTGCGCAAGCTGCCCGATGGCGCGCAACTCGACCTCGAGAAGGCGGGCGACGGCCAGCGCGTGTCAATCTTCGCAGGGCGCTCGCGATTCTCGCTCCAGGCCCTGCCGCCCGAGGACTTCCCCGATCTTGCCGCAGGCGATTTCCCCAACAGTTTCGCCGTTGCAGCCGGCGATCTCAAGGCGCTGATCGAAAAGACGCGCTTTGCCATCTCGACGGAAGAGACGCGCTATTATCTGAACGGCATCTACCTTCACGAGGTGGCGGGCGCCGGCATGCTGCGCGCCGTGGCCACCGACGGCCACCGCCTGGCTCAGGCCCAGATTACGCGGCCCGAGGGTGCCAAAGGCATGCCCGGCGTGATCGTGCCGCGCAAGACGGTTCTCGAAGTCGTCAAGCTGTTCGAAGGCGTGGAGGGTGCGGTTGAGGTCTCGCTCTCGGCCGCGAAGATCCGCTTTGCGGCGGGCGATCTGGTGCTGACCTCCAAGCTGATCGACGGCACATTCCCTGATTACGAGCGGGTCATTCCCCGCAACAACGACAAGACGCTGGAACTCGACACCAAGGCCTTCGCATCGGCGGTTGACCGCGTCTCCACCATCTCGATGGAGAAGGGCCGCGCCGTGAAGCTGCAGATCGGCGGCAACAAGGTGGTGCTGACCGTCAACAACCCGGATTCGGGCTCGGCCGAAGAGGAAGTGGCCTGCGCCTATGAGGCCGATCCGCTGGAGATCGGCTTCAACTCGCGCTACCTGATGGATGTTGCGGGCCAGATGAAGTCCGAGGGCATGGAGTTCCGGCTGGCCGATGCGGGCTCGCCCACCATCGTGCGCGATCCCGGCGATGAACAGGCCCTCTATGTGCTGATGCCCATGCGGGTGTAAGCCTCCTCCTTGTGACCGATTCCCTGACCCTCGCCATCCGCCGGCTGACGCTGACGGACTTTCGCAACTATGCAGGCCTGCGCCTTGCAACGGACGCCCGCCTCATCGCCCTGAGCGGGGCGAATGGCGCCGGGAAAACCAATATTCTGGAAGCCGTTTCGCTTCTGGCCCCGGGCCGCGGCCTGCGCGGCGCGCCCTTCGACGAACTGCCGCGCCAGGGTGGCCCGGCGAGTTGGGCCATTGCCGCTGAACTGGAAACGCCTGACGGGCCGGTCTCCATCGGCACCGGCTGGAGCGGCCAATCCGAGGCCGGCGACGGCGGCGGCCGCCTGGTGGTGATCGACGGAGAGGTGCAGAAGAGTTCCGGGGCGCTGGGCCACCATATGCGCGCCCTCTGGCTGACCCCGGCGCAGGATAGGCTGTTCGCCGGACCCGCCTCCGAGCGCCGCCGCTTCCTCGACCGGCTGGTGGCAGCTTTCGACCCCGAGCATGGCTCCCGCATTCTGGTGTTCGAGAAGGTGATGCGCGAGCGCAACCTTCTACTCGAGGAACCCCGCCCGGACCCCGCCTGGCTTTCCAGCCTCGAGGCCCGCATGGCAGAGGCCGCCGTGGCGATTTCCGCTGCCCGGCTGGTTGGACTGGAAGCACTCCAGACCCATATATCGGAAGGGCGTGACGCCAGTTCCTTCCCTTGGGCGGATGTCTCTGTGGACGGCGAGATCGAGAGCCTCGTGGCGGCAAAGCCGGCCGTGCAAGTCGAGGACGAATATCGTAGTATTTTACGCGATTCGCGGGGCCTTGACCGGGCCGCGGGCCGCACCCTCCGGGGGCCTCACCGCAGCGATCTGGTGGTGGCTCACGGAGCCAAGCAGATGGCGGCCGGGCAGTGCTCCACGGGCGAGCAGAAGGCGCTGCTGATCGGCCTCGTGCTGGCGCAGGCGAGGGCCGTGAAGGCGCTGGCGGGGTTTCCGCCCATTCTGCTGCTGGACGAGATTGCCGCGCATCTCGACCGGGCGCGGCGGAAGAGTTTGCTGGAGGCTTTGACCGCCCTCGGGGCGCAGAGCTGGATGACCGGAACAGATGCCCAGCTGTTCGACGCAATTGGCGACCAGGGTGCGATCTTCCATGTGGAGGACGGCCAGGTCAGGGAAGTGATGGAACGCTGATGTCAGATACGGACAATACCGGTGGCGGCACCTACGGCGCGGACTCGATCAAGGTTCTGAAGGGCCTCGATGCGGTGCGCAAGCGCCCCGGCATGTATATCGGCGACACCGATGACGGCTCCGGCCTCCACCACATGGTCTATGAGGTGGTGGACAACGCGATTGACGAGGCACTCGCCGGCCATGCCACGCATGTCACCGTCACGCTCAACCCCGATGGTTCCTGCACGGTAACCGATAATGGCCGCGGCATTCCGACCGACATTCACCCGAGCGAGGGCGTTTCCGCCGCCGAAGTGATCATGACGCAGCTTCACGCTGGCGGCAAGTTCGACCAGAATTCCTACAAGGTGTCCGGCGGCCTGCATGGCGTGGGCGTATCGGTCGTCAATGCGCTGTCCACCAAGCTCAAGCTCACCATCTTCCGCAATGGCAAGGAGCACTTCATGAGCTTCAGCCACGGCGACCCGGATGCGCCGCTGAAGGTGGTGGGCGATGCGCCCGACAGGCGCGGCACGGAAGTGA
>CAYMQH010000020.1:0-39166 GCA_964392525.1 uncultured Aestuariivirga sp. | reverse complement strand
GCAGTGCGGCAGACGAGCTTGGCACGTTGGTCTATCGCCGCGGCCCCTTGATAGTGGCGATTGCCTCTTCGATGACGGCGTCAGCACGGTCTACAAGGGCCTGGTCAGCTAGGCCGTCTGGCCCGGCGGCCCGATGCAGACAATCTCGGTGCGCGGCGGGGTTCCATCCCAGCCGCCCGCCTCCTCCAGCGTCCAGCGCCGGCCCACCTGCTGCAGCAGGTAGCGGCGGGCTGGATCCCCGGCGAGCTGCACGAAGCCCTTGGCGCGGAAGATGCGGTGGCCCATGCGGTTTGCAAGGCGTTCGATGACGGCGCGGGGCACCGGCCGGTCGCGCCGGATGATCCAGCTGCGGTGGAGCTTCTCGTGATCGAGCCTTTGCCCGATGAAGCGGAGCGGCTGCTCCGGGCGGGTCGTGGGGCCGCGTCCGAAGATAAGGTCAAGCGGCGCGCTGGAGCGCACCGTTTCAAAGATCGGTATGCCGGGCGCCGTGCCGCCCAGCCAGTTGCGGACCTCCGCGAGCTGGTCTGCCGTCACGCAATCCGTCTTGTTGAGCAGGATGATGTCGGCCTGGGACAGCTGCAGGAGCACCACGTCGCCCACATATCTGTTCACCGCCTGCTCGCGGATGCGCTCGGCATCGACGACGACGATGACGCCGTCGAGCGGAAGGTCATACATCTGGCCGTAATGCGCGATCTTGCCCGGCTCGGCGACACCACTGGCCTCGACCACGATGGCGTCCAGCCGGTCACTGTGGGCAAGCACGGTGTTGATGGCCTGCGCGAAGCCGCCGGTGAGCGAGCAGCACATGCAGCCATTGGCGAGACTGATGGTATCCCCGTCATGCGCGGCGATGAGCGCTGCATCGATGTTGACCTCGCCGAAGTCATTGACCAGCACCGCGGCGCGAAGCCCGTGAGCCTCGGTCAGCAGGTGGTTGAGAAGCGTGGTCTTGCCCGCACCCAGATAGCCGCCGATGACGGTGAAGGGCGGAAGGCTCATGCCGCCTTCCGCCGGTAGACGCTCTTGCCTTCCTTGAAGGTCTCGACGACCTTGATGTCGGAGATCTTCTCGACCGGCGTCGTCATCGGGTTCGCTTCGAGAACGACGAGGTCGGCGAGCTTGCCGGCCTCGATGGTGCCTTTGGAGTTCTCCTCGCGGATCTGCCAGGCGGCATCGATGGTCAGCGCCTTCAGCGCACTCCAGCAGTCGATGCGCTCGGCAGGGCCGATGACCACACCCTTGCGCGAGGTGCGGTCCATCGCTGTCTGCGTCATGCGCATCGGCTCGATGGGGGTGACGGAATAGTCGTTGTGGTTGGAGAAGCGGAGGCCACGGTTCTGCGCGGTCTTGGTCGGGCTGATGAAGAAGGCGCGCTCCGGCCCCAGGTTCTCGAGATGGACGTCGCCCCAGAAGAAGCAATGGGCGGTGAAGAAGCTGGGCGAGAGGCCCATCTCGACATAGGCATCGAACTGGTCCGACCGCATGCACTGCGAGTGGATGATGACCGTGCGGCGGTCCTGATCCGCCTTGACGCCGGCGGCGCGCACCGCATCGATCATCATGTCGATCGCGGCATCGCCGTTGCAGTGGCAGAACACCGGCAGGCCCTCAGCCACGGCCTGACCCACAATCTTGGTGAAGAGTTCCGGCGGCAGGGTGGGCTGGCCGCGCCAGTTGGCTTCGCCCGCCGGGCCCGGCGTGAGCAGGGGCTTGGTCCAGAAGGCCGTCTTGCCCTGCGGCGAGCCATCGGCCACGAACTTGATGCCGCCGAGCTTGAGGCGGTTCTTGTAGGTGCCGAAGGCGCTGGCGGCTTCCTTCGGAACGGGGCCGCTCGAGGTGTTGAAGCCGGGGAAATACTCGGCCACCATCTTCGGCACTTCGAGGAACAGCGGCAGCGAGACGATGTCGAGATAGAAGCGGCCCTCGGCCGCGGCCTTTCGCATGAAGGCGAGGTCGTGGGTGTTGGTGGCGCCGTCCTGGCAGGTGGTGACGCCGACGCTGGCATACATCTGCTGGGCAGGCTCGAGGGCTGCCAGCATGTCAGCCTCGGAGGGCTGGGGCATCTTGGCGAAGATCGGCAAGAAGGCCGTTTCCATCAGCAGGCCCTCGGGCTCCTGCGAGCCGGGCTTGCGCAGGATGACGCCGCTCGGCGGCGTCTTGGTATTGGCGTCGATACCGAACGCCTTGAAGCCTGCCGAGTTCAACACGCAGCCGTGGTTCGAGGAGTGGATGAGCATTACCGGATTGTCGGGGAAACTGGGGTCGAGGTCGTCACGCGTGAGCTGGCGGTTCTCGGCGAGATTGCTCATGTCATAGCCGTAGCCGATTATCCATTCGCCGGGTTTCGGGTTGAACTTGGCCTGGAAGGCCTTGAGTACCGCGATGATGTCCGGAATGTTGCGGACGGGGCCGGCGGGCACGCCCGAGACATTGGCCCACTTGACCAGTTGCGGCGCATTCATGAAGTGGCCGTGCGCGTCGATGAAGGAGGGCATGAGGGTGGCGCCCTTGAGATCAACGAACTTAGTTCCGGCGGCCTTGTGTGCCATGACCTCGGCCACGTCGCCCGCCGCGACGATCTTGCCGCCCGCGACGGCGACTGTGGCGACCTGGGGCCTCGCATCGACCATGGTGAGGATTGTGCCGTTGTGGAAGATCATATCGGCGGCGGTGGCCATGTGGGTTCCTCTCGCGTGTCGCATTCCCGAGCTGTTTCGTTTACGGGAATTGCGGCATGATGACAATGCGGCAGGGTGCGTCTGCGGCCGCGTTTCGCCACTGTCGTCCTTGTGAAAATACGGATCAGGCGACAATTGTAACGTGTGACAATAACCGGGATCGAGGCATCACCGGATCGATCGAAGGGGAGAAGCAGCGAATGACGATTGCCGGGCATGCGGCTGTAAGGCCCCTGGGCTGGACGATCTACCTTCCCGCCGTGTTGCAGCACTTCGGGCTGGGTGCGGTGACGCTGGTCATCCCACGCCTCATCGGGCAGGCGGCCGGGATCGATGGCGCGGACGTCGAAAGCTATTGCCAGATCGCGATGATCGCGGTGGGCATCGCCACGCTGCTGCAGGCGTGGGGCTGGCACGGCATCGGCTCGGGCTACCTGCTGCCAGCCTGCTTCACCGGCATCTATGTGGCGCCTGCGCTGGCGGTGGCGAGTGCGCACGGTCTGGGTGCCGTGGCCTGGCTCACCATCGTGGCGAGATCACGACTAGCAGTGTCACCCCCTGATGCTCCTTGGCGATCTGCTCCCAAGCCTTGCGCTCCACGTTGCGATAGATAACAGCCTTGGTGACGGGGAGCCCTTGCAGTTCCCTCAGCAACTCGGACTTTGAACGGACAACCTGTGTTTAATGGGATAGGCCTAGGCGGCTAGCTGGAGCAGCACCTCTTCCTCCGATCAGTGGGCCATTTAATAGGCGTCTAATAGGCAGGAGGGAAGCAAACGCTGGTGGTCGTATGCAATGCCATACAATCCTAACGTTCTGATATTGTTGGCTTTGGGCTCCTGTGTGCCAAGGTATGCAGCCCCCTGCAACCCCACCCTCGCTAATTCGTAATGATGGGGTCGCGTGTTCGAGTCACGCAAGCGGCACCATTCTGCCTCCAGGAACCATCAGCCACGGCCCCCTGACTCTAAACTGAGCAACCAACGATTCTGTCCAAATACTGTTCAGCAGCGTCATTGCGGGGGCCACGGACCTTGGACTGCAGGCACTCACCCTTTTTCGAGATGGATCGCCCCGACACTTCGCCCTTGGGCACGATTTCGGGCGACTGATGTCTTCTTCGGATTTCTTGCGCGCAGCGGTGTCCGTGCTGCCTCAACATGCACCCCCGCATATTCGGCAGATCAAGTGCGTATGTTCTAAAGGTGGGATTACCGTGCGAAGCCGATGGAATCGGCTATATCTTCGGCCTCGCTGGGAACGGCGTCCTGCATCGTCAGGTCTACGAGGCGGGCGACGGGCTCAAGGTCACGCGGGCAGAGCAAGGCGCGGAGAAGCTGCGCGGCTGTACCGAAACCCGCTACGCGGCGGCAAGCTGGGCAACCGAGCGCCGGGTCATCGCCCGCTTCGAGGCGACGACACAGGGCTTCGATGCCCGCTTCATCGTGACCACCCTAACCGGTGAGGCCCAACATCTCTACGAGACGGTCTACTGCCAGCATGGTCAAGCCGAAAACCTCATCAAGCCATCCTGTCCACGTTGCCATAGATAACGGCTAGGTAACCGGGGGGTCCCTCCAAAGCAGCAAGGGGCGCGCTCCACGCTCCCGTTGAAGATATTCCTTACTGCTTACAACTCTTGGCCGATGATCAGACAAATCAAAAAGACTTCGCAATGCCAAGAAGCAGAGCCTGAGAATACAGGTTGACGTCGTTACTATAAGTGAAATTCTCATCACCTGCGAGGCGCGTGTCGATATCCGCTATCAAATAGTCAGTAAACCGGTACTCGGCATGCAAGCGAAACCTGTCATTGAGTTGGTAATCAGCGCCAGCACCCAATGTATAGCCATAAAGCCAGCCGGAACCCCTACAATCAACAACGGCGTACGTAGTACCGACCTCAATGTTGGCAATGGCCAGTCCAGCAGTCACGTACGGCATGATTCTGCCGTAGCTATAGCCTGCCCGCAGTCTGCCTGACCCATATCCATTCAATTCATAGAAGCTTTTCAGGTCTGGAATGGATTCTCCATTGACCGTAACTGAATCACCGCTCAATGACGCATTCGTCAGATTGGCATCAAGTTCGATGCCAACCACGAAATTGGACGACGAGTAGAAGTTACTTCCAGCATACACGCCAATGGCTGCACCAGGAAGCCAGGATGAGCTTTCGATGATGAGTGTACCGTCGCCAATAAGGTCGGCGGACAAATCAACATTTGCTACGAGGTAAGAACCCTGAATGCCTGCATAGAGCCCAGACCAATCCTGTCCGATGTTGTCATGTTTCCGGTCAGACTGCGTTTCCTGCACTGCCAGTGAACTAAGCTGAACCTCAATTCCATATTCTGTTGTGGAGTTTGCTGGTTCAAAAGTCCCACAGATAGAACCTTCATAGCACTTTATGTAGTCGGCGTCCGAGTCTGCGATGTTCCAATAGTTCAAATAGGGGCCGATGCCCCAACTACCCTTGCGGTAAATCATGCTGGCCTTGATGCCATAGCCCGAGTCCTGCTTGAAGTTGGCATCTTCCCAGTTCGAATCGAAATCAGAAAACTCAGCTTTATGATAGCCAGCGAGCAGGAAATTTCCCTCAACTGTCGTCTCCAGCATGCCATCGGAACCGAGGCCAAATCGGTGGATCAGCCCCACCGGCAGATAAAAATACTCTTGGATTCGGTCGTAACCCGAACTCGCGGAACTGAATCCATTGAACAGCCTCCAATAACCCAGACCTATGTAGGGAGACAGAACGAAGCTATCGAACGGGAGGTCCCGTCCGACTGCGATCTTCCCATCAACATAATAATCAGGAATACCGTTTGCCTGACCACCTGCGCCACCGGAACTGTCTGATGCCGTCCATTCAACAGAACCGAATCTATAATCGACTGAAAGGAGCCCGAAGAAATTATCAGCCAGTGGCTTGGTGCCATAGTAGCCGATACCTCCTCTGAGGCCGGAAATTCCGACGTCCAAGCTTGGTTCGTGATAATCATAATTGGACAGGCCGATGGATATGCGGCTCTCAGCCTGGGTGATCAACATATCAGTGACTGGAGTGGCGTCGGCAGCAAGGGCGGAGTGCGGTACGGCAGCCAAAACAATGCTCACGCCACAAGCTTGTAAATGCAGGCAAATTTTCATCTCGGCCCCCATCAGCCTCTCTTGCTGTCTCGCTGTCTTGTGATCAGAAATGCCTGAAAAAGGAATGCTCCAGCGTTTTATGGAGGCAATGCTAGTGTTTTCAGTCTTCAGGCTCAACAAGCGATTTGGGCAGGGCAAGTCGAACAGCTGGGTTGCCATCACCAAAGGCATGCCGGCAGTGGAATTTCGCTGTTGAGAATTTCATCAGGCAACGCAGATGTATGTCGCGGAACAAGTTGCGCAGATGTTGCCAGGGTGCCGTATCTGTCGGCTACCTGGGTAGACGAGCGTAACAAGACAACGACACCCTTCACGTCCTGATGCGCCCGCAAGATCTTCTCCCAAGCCTGGCGGTCCACATCGCGATAGATGATGGCCTTCGTGACTGGGAGCCTTTGCAACTTCTTCAGCAACTCGGACTTTGAACGGACCACATGTGTTTAATGGAATAAGCTTAGGCGGCCGACTAGAGCAGCACCACTTCCCTGGATCAGTGAGACATTTAAGAGGCGTTCAATCGGCAGGATGGAAGCAAACGCTGGTGGTCGCAAGCAATGCCATACAAGCTTAACATTCTGATATTGTGGCCTAAATACTCTTGTGCACCAAGATAGGCAGCCCCCCTGCAACCCCGCCCTCGCTAATTCGTAATGACGGGGTCAGGTGTTCGCGTAACCTAAGCGGCACCATTTCTCATGGCTGCCGCAGCCGCCTTCACTCATACAGCAACCTGGATCAGGCGCAGGGGCGATCTGAAAAAATTGATCTCCCGATCCCAGCGGTTGTATTTTCCACAGCATTCGAAATGCTTTCAATTGCAATACATTCAACTGTAGTGAATTTGTGAGTACCTTACTTTTTCGTCGTCGCGTTGCTATGTATGCTGACTTCAGGCCATCATGGCGCTGCGGGCGTTTGCTATTGGAGGGTTGAATGACCGAACAGATGAGAACCGAGACGGACAGCCTCGGGGCCGTACAGGTTCCCGCCGACAAGCTTTGGGGTGCCCAGACGCAGCGGTCGCTGCAGCATTTCAGCATCGGCAAGGACCTGATGCCGCGTGAGATGATCAGTGCCTATGCGATCCTCAAGAAGGGCGCGGCGATTGCCAATCACAAGGGCGGACGCCTCAAGGACGAGCAGTTCAAGCTGATCGTCCAGGCCTGCGATGAGATCCTCGCGGGCCAGCACCAGGACATGTTCCCTCTGCACGTCTGGATGACCGGCAGCGGCACCCAGTTCAACATGAACGTCAACGAGGTGATCTCGAACCGCTGCTGCCAGCTTGCCGGCACGCCTCTCGGGAGCAAGGCTCCGGTTCATCCCAATGACCACGTCAACATGGCGCAGTCATCGAACGACTCATTCCCCTCCGCCATGTACATCGCCTCAGCGATTGCAACGACACGGAACCTCATTCCCGCCGTTACGGCGCTGCGCGATTCGATTGCGAAGAAGGCATCGGAGTGGAATGATATCGTCAAGATCGGTCGCACCCACATGCAGGATGCGACGCCGCTCACGCTCGGCCAGGAATGGTCGGGCTATGCCGGCATGCTGAGCGACAATCTCGATGACATCAACACGTCGCTCAAGGCAGTGTACAGGCTGGCGCTCGGAGGCACAGCCGTTGGCACCGGCCTCAATTCCGCGCCGGGCTTTGCTGAAGCCGCAGCGCAGGAGATCGCCACCCTGACGGGCCTCCCCTTCGTCACCGCACCGAACAAATTCACTGTTCAAGGTGCGCATAATGCGCTGGTCGCCCTGTCGGCCTCCATGAAGACGCTGGCGACCTCTCTCTACAAGATCGCCAACGACATCCGCCTGATGTCATGCGGCCCGCGCGCGGGCTTTGCCGAACTCTCGATCCCCGCCAATGAGCCGGGCTCGTCGATCATGCCTGGAAAGGTCAACCCGACACAGTGCGAAGCAATGGCGATGGTGGCCGTGCAGGTGATGGCCAACGACATGGCGGTCAGCTTCGGCGGCGCGAGCGGTTACCTCGAGATGAACGTCTACAAGCCGCTGATCATCTACAACATCACGCATTCAATCTCGTTGATGAGCGACAGCTGCACCAACTTCCGTGTTTTCCTTGTGGAAGGCACGAAGCCCAACCTGAAGCAGATCGGCCAGTTCGTGGAGCGCTCTCTCATGCTGGTGACGGCCCTGTCGCCCGTGATCGGCTATGACAAGGCATCGAAGATCGCGCATTACGCGCTCGACAACGACCTCACGCTGAAGGACGCTGCGCTGAAGCTCGGCTTCGTGACGGAAGCGGAGTTCGACAAGATCGTCGATCCAAAGAAGATGGTATCTTGCTATGTCGCCTGACGGCAGCCACACCACGGCGAGCGAGGCGGCCTATGGCCGCTTCGCGCTTGCCAATCAGGTCGGCCCACGCTTTTCAGCTGACTGGAAAAGCGGTGATCACCGGGCACGCCGCCTGGTTTCGGAGTTCATCGGAACCTTCGGGCTGACCTTCGTGCTGTCCGGGGGCGCGGCGATCCTGGCAAGCCACGGCGGCGCCGAACTGGCAAGCTTCGAGTATGCCTTCATCCTGTCCGCCGTATCGGCGCTCTGGCTGGTGGCCGCTGTGTACTGCCTTGGCGATATATCGGCCCATTTCAACCCGGCGATGACGCTGGCCTTCACCCTGCGTGGCGACATGGGCTGGCCCATGGCTGCGGCCTACATCATCGTGCAATTGTGCGCCGCAGTGGCAGGCTCCGTCGTAGCTGCATGGCTGTTCGGATATGGCGGCAATCTGGCGGCCACCGTGCCGCAGCCCGGACAATACTGGCAGGCTGTGGTGTTCGAGGGCATTCTGACCTTCGGAATGGTGCTTGTCGTTTTGAGCATGGCGAACGGCCCGAAGCTCGTCGGTGCCTTCGTGCCGCTTGCTGTCGGCGCCTATGTGATGGCGGCCGGTACGATGGGCGGGCCCTATGATGGCGCAGCCTTCAACCCGGCGCGCGCTCTCGGCCCCGATGTCGCACGCGGTGATCTCTCCACCTACTGGGTCTATCCGCTGGGCTCTCTCCTCGGCGTGGTCGTCGCTGTAGCGACGGCACGTTTCCTGAGAGGCCCCGCCAAGGCGCAGGAAGCCAATGCGGCTATGGGAAATCCGCTGTGACGGCGGCGTGAGGCTTGAAGCCGGCTGCACAAAAGGGCCGGAAAGGCAGATATGAACAGTATCCAGCGCTACATGCGCCTTGATCGGGCTGCCACGGTGGCCGTGCACGGCATTCGGACCCAGATCACACGGGTGCTGATGGCCGCTGCCGTGACTTTGGCTGCAGCAGGGCCGGCCGCGGCCGCCGATCCTGCGCCTCCCGCCATAGACCCGATCCGCGCGGCATTCTTCGAAGATGCGGCACTGAGCCTGCATTTCCGCAGCTATCTTTTCGATCTTTCCGGCAATGGGGACAGCAACCCAGCGGCTTGGGCGGCGGGCGGCTGGATTGACTATCGGACGGGATGGATCGGTGACATGCTGCAGCTGGGCGCGGTGGCCTATACATCTCAGCCGCTGTGGGCTCCGGAAAGCCGCCCCGGCTCGCTTCTTCTCCTGCCAAACCAGGACGGCTTCACGACGCTCGCCCAGGCCTATGCTGCGCTCCGCTATGAGGGACAGCTGCTGACCATCGGCCGCCAGATCGTGGATCAACCTGAAGTCAACAGGCACGACAACCGCATGGTGCCAATCACGTTCGAGGGCGGCTCGCTCGGCGGCGATCTGGGCAGCCTGTCATACTATGCGGCGTTCCTGACATCGACAAAGACGCGCGGCTCCGACGAGTTCAAGAATTTTGGACGTGTTGTCGGGGTCGACCAAGACTCGCCGATGTATCTGGCAGGCCTCTCCTCCGCGCAGGATGAGAAGCTGAAACTGAAAACATCCCTCTATGTCGTACCCGATGTGCTGATCTCCTCCTACAGCGACGCGCAGTGGATGACGGGACAGGAGGATGGGGATCACGTCAAGCTGACCGCACAGTTCATGATACAGTCGGGCATCGGCGAGGAACTGCTGACGGGGCCTGACTTCGTGTCCTCGATGGTTGGCGTGCTTGGTGAAGTGAAGCATTCCAACGTCACGCTCATGGCCGGCTACACCGCCAACCTCACTGAAAATGACTGGCAATATCCATATGGCGACTGGCCCGGCTACACCAACATGCTGATCGGCCTGTTTGCCAGAGGTACTGAGCAGGCCGTTCTGCTGAGTGCTGCGTATGATTTTTCAGGCGCTCTGGAGGGGCTGACCCTCAATGCGCAGGCAGCATTCGACACCTACATCGCAGCCGGCCGCACCAGCTGGATTGAGTATGACCTCTATGCTGATTATAGCTTGTCGGCGGTGCCGAACGTACCGAAATGGCTTGAACCGGTGACGCTCGGCGCTCGCTATGGCTATCTGCATACGAGGGACCAGGAGGCCAAGACGGACGTCTCCGACGAGACCTCCGTGACGCCCAGCTCACATGAGTTTCGCGCCATCGTGAACTACGAAGTCAAGTTGCACGGCGGTCAACTCTGAAGCCATGTGCGGCCGGATTGCCCGGCATCATGCAACCGGCGTGGCAGTGGCTCTCCTGAGCGAAAGCCCGCAGGCGGGCAGGATGGCTCAGCCGAGTTGGAGCTGCCTTAGCCAGCGGTATGAATCGCGGCGCGCCTGCTGATTATGGACGGCGCACGAGACAATCAGCTCGTCAACGCCGGTCTGGGCGATGAAGTGTCGCAAATCCCGCTCGACCGTGTGGGGCGAACCGACGAAGGAGCAGGCCAGCATGCGCGAGGCCTGTATTTTTTCGGCTGGCGTCCAGTAGGTGTCGATGTCGGCGATCGGCGGCTGGAGAAGGCCACGGTCGCCGCGCAGCATGCCGGCAAAGCGCATCTGCAGTGAGGTGAACAGGCGGCGCGCCTCCTGATCCGTATCGGCCACGATCACGTTCACACCGGCCGCCGCATAGGCCTTCGGAAGCTGCCGGGAGGGCTGGAAGCGGCTGCGATAAATGGCCAGCGCCTCATGCAGGGCATCGGGCGCGAAATGCGATGCAAAGGCATGGGGAAGGCCGAGCGCCGCCGCCAGTTGCGCGCCATAAAGGCTGGAGCCGAGTATCCACAAGGGCACTTCGGTTCCAGTGCCGGGCACGGCGCGTATGACCTGCCCGGGCTGCGCAGGCCCCAGCAGCGATTGAAGCTCCAGCACGTCTTCGGGGAAGGATTCAGCTGCCAGCGGATCACGCCGGAGTGCGCGCAGCGTGGTGCGGTCGGTTCCGGGGGCGCGGCCGAGGCCGAGGTCGACACGACCCGGATAGAGCGTGGCGAGCGTTCCGAATTGCTCGGCGATGATGAGCGGTGCATGGTTCGGCAGCATGATGCCGCCGGCACCCACACGGATCGTCGCGGTATGGCTGGCGATATGGGCGATCACCACCGCGGTGGCGGCGCTGGCGATGCCTTCCATGTTGTGATGTTCCGCAACCCAGTAGCGGACATAGCCGAGCGACTCAACATGGCTGGCAAGCGCCGCACTGTCGGAGAACGCCTCCTGCGGGTTCGAGCCCTCCCGCACCGGCACAAGATCGAGAACGGAGAGGGCAACCAATTCACAAGGCCCAGTCGCGGAAGTAGCCGATCGTACGCTTGAGCCCTTCATCCAGCGGCACTTTGGGCTCCCAGCCCAGCACTTGCCTTGCGAGCGAGATGTCCGGCCGCCGCTGTCTCGGATCATCGGCCGGAAGCGGCCTTCGCGTGATCCGCGAGGCGGAGCCGGTCCGTTGCAGCACTTGCTCGGCCAGTTCGAGCACGGTGAACTCAACCGGGTTTCCGAGATTGACCGGCCCCGTTACATCCGCCTCGGAATTCATCAGCAGCAGGAAGGCGTCGATCAGGTCATCGACATAGCAAAAGGAGCGGGTCTGCGAGCCATCGCCATAGATCGTCAGGTCTTCGCCGGCCAGCGCCTGAGTGATGAAGTTCGATACGACCCGGCCATCCCTCGGGTGCATGCGCGGACCATAGGTGTTGAAGATGCGCGCCACCTTGATCTTCACGCCATGCTGGCGGTGGTAGTCGAAGAACAGCGTTTCGGCACAACGCTTGCCTTCGTCGTAACAGGCCCGCGAGCCGATGGGATTGACATGCCCCCAGTAGTCCTCCCGCTGCGGATGCACTTCGGGATCGCCGTAGACCTCACTGGTCGAGGCCTGAAAGATCCGGCAGCCAAGGCGCTTGGCAAGGCCCAGCATGTTCAGCGCGCCCATCACTGATGTCTTGGTGGTGAGCACGGGATTGTACTGGTAATGCACCGGGGAAGCCGGGCAGGCGAGATTGTAGATCTCATCGACCTCGAGCTTGAGCGGATTGCACACATCATGGCGAAGGAACTCGAAGCGCGGATGATTGTGCAGGTGTTCCAGATTGCGCTTGGCGCCGGTGAAGAGATTGTCGGCGCAGATCACCTCATGGCCCTGTCCGATCAGCCGGTCGATCAGATGCGATCCGAGAAATCCGGCACCGCCGGTCACGAGGATACGCTTGCGGCTCTCATACAGTCTCGGCATCCAGTGGCCTCACACCGCGCCGGACTTGAAGGGAATGACCTCGGCCCTGATATCGGAGGGCATGAAGCTGCCGCGCCCGATCGAGTGATAGGTCAGGCCGGAATTCCGGACATCCGACAGTGTCAGCAGATTGCGGAAGTCCACCATGATGGGATCACGCATGGCGCGGGCAAGGCGCTTCAGGTCAAGGCCGCGGAACACGTTCCATTCGGTGAGAATGACCACCGCATTGGCGCCCATCGCCGCCGAATAGGCGTCGGCGCACCACTGAACGTCATCGAAAGACTGCCGGCCATTGTCCATCGCCACGGGGTCGAAGGCCGCGATGGAGGCGCCGCGCTGCTGAAGCTCGGGAATGACGGTGAGCGAGGCCGCATCGCGGATGTCGTCGGTGTCGGCCTTGAAGGCAATGCCGAGTATCGCGATCTTCTTGTCCTTCAGCGTTCCGCCCACCGCCTTTGCGATGCGGTCCGCGAGGCTGCGCTTGCGGGCTTCGTTGGAGGAAATGACCGTTTCGACGATCGTGAAGTTGCTGCCGTGCTGGCGCGCGGTATGGGCAAGGGCGCGGGTATCCTTCGGGAAGCACGATCCGCCGAAGCCCGGGCCGGGTGCCAGGAACTGCAATCCGATGCGCTTGTCGAGACCCATGCCCTGGGCCACGTCCTGGATGTCGGCGCCGACCTTCTCGCACAGATCAGCCAACTGATTGACGAAGGCGATGCGTGTGGCGAGGAATGTGTTGGCGGCATATTTGATGACCTCCGCCGTCTCGCAGGAGGTAACGACGAGCGGCACCTGCTTGGCGGTGAGCGGCCGGTAGAGCTGGCGCATGACGCGCTCGGCGCGCTCATCCGAGACGCCGACCACCACCCGGTCCGGCCGCAGGAAATCCTCCACGGCGGAGCCCTCGCGCATGAACTCAGGATTGGACGCCACCTCGAAATCGCCGTCGGGGCGCGCCTTGCCGATGATCTCGCGCAGCTTCGCCGCCGTGCCAACCGGAACGGTGGATTTGGTGACGATGACCGTGAAGCCGCGCATGGCGCGCGCCACCTCCTCCGCTGCGGCATACACAAAGCTCATGTCGGCGGCGTCCTCATCGGGGCGCGTGGGCGTTCCCACCGCGATCAGCACCACATCCGCGGAGGCGACGGCGCCCTTGAGATCCTGTGTGAAGAAGAGCCGGCCTGCCTGGAGGTTGCCGGCCACGATGGGGCCCAGCCCCTGTTCGTAAATCGGAATAAGCCCTTCCTGCAATTTCGCAACCTTGCCCGCATCCTTGTCGACGCAGGTGACCTCGTATCCGAAGTCCGAGAAACATGCCGCAGATACTAGTCCTACATAGCCCGCCCCGATGACCGTGATCTTCATATAGGTTTTCCGCTTGGTTAGCTTAGCCGGTAGAGAATGGATTGGTCTTTACAAGGTTCCATGGTGCCGGGAAGCGGCCACGTCAAGAGGATAGCGCCAAGCCGCACCGGCGGGTAGCAGGCCTCGCGCCGCGCCACCCATGCCGGGAATGTTCCCGCTGACGGAACCATGTGGGAAGCAAGGGCTTTCTCTCTGAAAGCCGGTCGGAAGGGCAGCCAGCCAGGGGTGCCGGGGCTGCCATGTAGCCGGACCGGAAACTGAGCATTTCAGGAGTGTTCCACATGGCCCTTATCCGGCAGCATCAGTTGGATGGCCCGAAGCCGCCGGACCAGCGGCGGCTGGCCATCCATGATATGATTGGACGCAAATTAAGGCTGCACTATGAGGAGGCACAACGCCATCCCCTCCCTGCGCGCCTCGCCGTGCTTCTCGACATACTGGATCAAGTGGCTGAGCCCCGGGTCCCTTCCCGGCGCCGCTGACATGGCGGACACACCGGAGGATCGAGCCAGGCAGCCAGGCGTGACGGCCGCCTCACCGGACCAGCGCCGCCAGTTCAGCCTGCAGCTTCTCGCGGCCATACCGAAACTGCGGGCCTTCGCCCTGTCGCTTGCCGCGCACGCCGACCACGCCGACGATCTGGTGCAGGAAACGCTCATGAAGGCGTGGAACCACCAGGGCAGCTTTCAGCCGGGCACCAACATCAAGGCATGGCTGTTCACCATTCTCCGCAACCAGTATTTCAGCCAGCTGCGCAAGCGCCGCCGCGAGGTGGAGGACGCAGACGGCGAATATGCCGAAAGCATCGCAACACCCGGCAGTCAGGAAAGCCAGCTCGACATGGCTGATCTCAGGATCGCACTCCAGCAGCTGCCGGATGATCAGCGCGAGGCGGTGGTGCTGGTGGGTGCCTCGGGTCTTTCCTATCAGGAAGTGGCGGAAATCAGCGGCGTACCGGTGGGGACCGTGAAGAGCCGCGTCAACCGCGGACGCAACAAGCTTGCATCGCTTCTCGGCATGACGGGGAGGAACGGCACGGGCGGGCCTTCCGAAAACCTGTGAGGATGCGGCCCGCCGCCCGGCCCAGGGGACCGGGTGCCCTCAGCGTGCAAACTCCAGCTTGCACACAAGTCCACCGGGCCGGAAGCAGCGGACCGCCTTGATGGCGCTGGATGAGATCAGCGTCGACCCGAAGCCGGAGATTTCAGGCTCAGCTTCGATGCGCGGGCCACCATGCTCGCGCCACACCATGCGCAGTCTCGCCTTCGTCACGGTCCAGACAATGTCCACCTGCCCCTCGCAGACCGAAAGCGCGCCATACTTCGCGGCATTGGTGGCCAGCTCATGCAGGACAAGGCCAAGCTGGGTTGCCAGTTCGGCACTCAGCAGCACGCCCGGGCCCTTCAGGCGGATGCGCTCGTGATAATCATCGACCAGTGCTGCCACCTGATGGCGGATCACCGTTTCGAGCATCGCGCCGCGCCAGTCGGCCTCAGTGAGAAGGGTATGTGATGCGGCAAGGCTTCGGATGCGGCCCTCGAAGGCTTCGACGAAACTTTCAGCGCTGGGGCTGGAGCGCAGCGTCTGCCGCGCCAGGGACTGGACCACGGCCAGTGTGTTCTTCACACGGTGTGAAAGCTCGCGCAGCAGCATCGCCTGCCGCGCTTCCCAGTTCTTGCGTTCGGTGATGTCCTGACCAATGCCCTGGGCGCAGATGGGGCGGCCTTGCTCGTCCTTGATCACATCGCCCGCCAGCGCGGTCCAGATCTCAGCGCCATCAGGGCGGAGGATCGGGAATTCCAGCGTGAAGCTTCCCCCCTTCAGCATGGCCTGGGCGAAGGCCTTGCGGGCCCGCCGCCGGTGGCCGGGCGGAATGCGCCGCGCCAACACTTCGCGCGTGGGCTGGCCGTCGGCGGGATCAAGACCATAGAGCGCGAACATCTCGGGTGACCAGTGAAGCTCGCGGCGGCGCAGGTCGAAATGCCAGGCCGCGACATGGGCCGACTGGAAAACCACCGAGCGCAACCGCGAGGCCTTGCGAAGTTCCGCCTCGATACCGATACCCGGCGACACATCGATGATGGCGCCGCGCACGCTTGCCAAGCGGCCTGCGGCATCAAACTCGGCGGCCCCCCTGTCGAGCACCCAGACATGCCGGCCGGTCGCCTTATTGTGCAGCCGGTATTCGGCTTCAAAGCATGGCGTTTGCGGCGACAGCCCTTCAAGCGCCAGTTCATACCGGGCGCGATCCTCGGCACGGATCGCCTCGGGCCAGGCGGCGGTAGGGCCGGCCGAGGGAAGGCCAAGCAGATCGGTGCAGTTATCCGACCGCACCATGAAGCGCGTGGCGTAGTCGCTGGAATAGAAGACGATGCGCGCCACGCTGAGCGCCTGAAGCGCCAAGACATCATCGCGGTGAAGCGGACTTCGCCGCCTGGAGCCATTCGCGCGGCGGCCGCGCCGGTCAGACGCCTCCGCTGCGTGCCAAGTAAGTTCACGCATGAGCACAATCCATGAAAGCTGTCCGGAAGGGGCGGACCTCCGCCCTCTCAACCGCGTCCCGCCATGATGATTCCGGCAAGCCGGCGCGATGCCATCGCGCCGGCGCCCTTTCTGACGTGTCTGCCAAGGCTTCAATGCCCTGCGAACCGGATTTGTTCCGCTGGCCTGCCGCAACGTTCTCCCGCCGCGACTGCTGTCCCCGTGCGTCTCTTTAACACTCGGGGGCGAAATGCCCTTCAGCGCGCAGGGCTGACATCGCCCGAGCGGGACTGCGCCGCTGCGGTGGGTGCATGTGGCTGTCCCGCGCGGCGGCCGGGCTGCGGCTGGGCCGGCAACTGCAGAACGCGGGCCCGCTGGCCTTCATTGAGCAGGACGAGTTTGATGATGCGGCCGTCGGCCAGCTCAACCGCATCATGATGGGTATGGCGTGCATCGAGATCGACCTGGCGGAAGCGGCCCAGCATGGCGGCAGCCGGATCATGCCCGAGCCACGCCCTGACATAATTCATGATGTGGCCCCAGTATCCATTGTAGAGCACTGGCTTCTCGAAGGCGAGTTCGGTGCCAGGCTTCAGGCACACCGCCACGCCCGGCTCCGCTTCCGCGCAGAAGCCGCGCGTCGGAGTCAGGGGGAAGCTGCTCGTCACCAACCGGTCTCCAAGTCTTGCGTCACGGCTGATCTGACTTTCCAGGCTGTAATCGCACATCAAAGCACCTCCGGGTGTTGCGTGCCGTCCGATACGGAAATGGCCGTTTCCAGGCGGGCAACGCCCCGCGCAGCCGAATGTTCCGGGGAGGGGCGGCAGCGGGCGGGCGGGCGCCATACGCCATCATGACGGCAGTTGATCTGTGATGGCCTCACGATCTAATTCGACGGCGTTGCAAAACTCGTTGAGGATTCGATGATCAGCCCTGCCCGCCTTGCCGGTGCCGCCATGTTTGCCATGGCCCTCGCCGGACCCGCCTTCGCCGCGGATTATGAGAACCCGCCGGTGTTCAAGGCCTCTGCCCTGCTTGGTGCCGATGCCGAGGGGCCAGGCTACCAGGTGGAGGAGACGGTCGGCAGCGATGGCTATCTGCGCATCTACAACGTTCAGACGCCCTGGGGCCGCGTCGAAGTGCATGGCGACCAGATGATGAACATGCGCATCAAGGAAATCCAAGCGCTCGACGCGATGGACAAGACCTCGCAGTCGCAGGAGTTCGGCGATGCGCTGGTGCGCGCGGGCCTGAAGCCCGTGGAGTTCGCGGGCAACCTCGTGACCCACCCGGTGGATACGGTGAAGAACACCGTCTCGGGTGTCGGCAAGCTGTTCGGCAGCATTGGTTCGGGTATCCGCAATGCCGGAAAGTCTCAGGACAACATGGCCGAAAGCGTCTCGGGCGCGGCCAAGCAGCGCCGCCTGATCGCCTATGACTACGGCATCGACCCCTATACCGACCTGCCGCCGCTGAAGGAAAAACTGGACCAGATGTCGCGCGCGGCAGCGGCGGGCGGGCTTGCCGTCACCGGCGCCTTCATCCTGATTCCCGGTGTGGCGGGCACCGCCATCTCGAATGTCTCGGGCGCACAATCCATGAACGAGATGGTGCGCGATGATAGCGCTGCGGAGTTGATGGACGCCAACCGCAAGACGCTGCTCAGGATCGGCGTGACCCCCGATCTGGTGGAGGAACTGCTCGCCAACCCGAATTTTACGCCGACCGACATGACTGCCTTCGCCGGCGCACTGGGCAGCATGGGCGAGCTTCAGAACATCGACGTGCTGATCAGCCGTGCCGCAGCCGCCACCAGCCGCGACACCGCCTTCTTCATGCGCCGCAATGCCGAATTGATGTCGGCCCGGCAGGCAGAGCAAGGCGACATCACAGGCTTCGTGTCGCTCCCCGCGATGCCGCTTCCCATCGCCACCTCGCGCGACGATGGGCTGATCGCGGTTTTCGCGCTCGATACGCTGGCCTGGACCAAGGCCAACAACGAGGCAATCACGGCGCTGAGCGGAGCCGCAAGAGCCCAGGGCATGGGTGGCCCTTTCGTCCTCAGCATCACTGGCTCAGCAACACCGCTGGCGCGCCAGCAGCTTGCAACCCTTGGCTGGCAGATCGAGCAGGCAGATCAATAGCGGTCTTGCGCCCGACTCACGGACGGCGGACGAGAACCTGGGTATCGGCCTCTCTCCGTCATCCGGCCCTAGCGCGGCTGGCCCTTCCGCTGCAGGGCATCGAGTAGGGCCGCACCCAGACTGCCGCTCTCCTGCTTCTGGGCGGGCTTCGATGCGCCGAATTTCGCAACCTGACGCGCATCCTTCGGGCTTGCCGAAGGCCCGCGCGCGATGCGGGCTTCCCTGGCGGATTCGCCGCCATCCTTGCGCATGGTGAGGCCGATGCGGCTGCGCGCCACATCCACCTCGACGACGCGCACCCGCACGATGTCGCCGGCCTTCACCACCTCATGCGGGTCCTTCACGAAGCGGTCGGCAAGCTGGCTCACATGCACCAGCCCATCCTGATGAACGCCGATGTCGACGAAGGCGCCAAAGGCCGCGACGTTGGTGACCGTGCCTTCGAGGGACATGCCGGGCTTCAGGTCCTTGATGGTCTCGACCCCTTCGGTGAAGGTGGCCGTCTTGAAGCTCGGGCGCGGGTCGCGGCCGGGCTTCTCGAGTTCGGAAAGGATATCCTTCACGGTGGGAAGGCCGAAGTCGGCGCTCACGAAGCTTTCGGGCCGGAGGCCGCGGAGCGTCGCCGTGTCGCCCATCAGGCTGCGGATGTCGCGGCCGCAGGCCTCCACGATGCGGCGCGCCACGCCATAGGCTTCAGGGTGGACAGCGGAGCAATCGAGCGGTTCCGCGCCATCGCGGATGCGCAGGAACCCTGCTGACTGCTGGAAGGCCTTGGGACCCAGGCGCGAGACCTTCAGAAGATCCTGGCGCGCAGCGAATGCGCCATTGGTGTGGCGATATTCGACGATTGCTTCCGCCAGCCCCGGCCCGAGGCCCGAGACATATGCGAGAAGCGGTGCGGATGCGGTGTTGAGATCAACGCCCACCGCATTCACGGCATCCTCGACGACAGCTTCAAGCGAGCGGCCGAGCTGGAACTGGTCCACGTCATGCTGATACTGGCCGACGCCGATCGACTTGGGCTCGATCTTCACCAGTTCGGCCAGCGGGTCCTGCAGGCGCCGCGCGATGGAGACAGCGCCGCGCAGCGACACATCCAGCGCCGGAAATTCCCGCGCCGCCAGTTCGGAGGCGGAATAGACGGAGGCCCCCGCTTCCGAAACGATCACCTTGGTTGGCGCCTTCACGCCATTGGGCAGCAATGCAAGCGCATCGGCCACGAAACGTTCAGTCTCGCGGCTGGCGGTTCCGTTGCCGATGGCAATCAACTCGACACCATGCTGCGTGATGAGCCGCAGCAGCGATGCTTCCGCGCCGCGCACATCATTCTTCGGCGCGAAGGGATACAGCGTATCGGTGGCGAGAAGCTTGCCTGTCGCATCGATCACGGCCGCCTTGACGCCGGTGCGGATGCCGGGATCGAGGCCCAGCGTCGGGCGCGAACCGGCAGGCGCCGCAAGAAGCAGATTCTTCAGATTGCGGGCGAAGACGGCAATCGCCTCCTCCTGGGCCCTCGCACGGAGATCGCCCATCAGGTCGATCATCATGGTGATGGCGAGCTTAACCCGCCAGGTCCAGTCCGCCACGTTCCGCAGCCACCGATCGCCTGGACCAGAACCGTTGATGCCGATGGCGCGCGCGATGATCTCGGCGGCGCGCGTTCCACCCGTGTCCGGATCGGGCGCGATGTCGAGCGTCACCACATCTTCCTTTGCGGCACGCAACATGGCGAGCGCCCGGTGCGACGGCACAGTGGCCCATGGCTCCCGGTGATCGAAGTAATCGGAGAACTTCGCACCCTTCTCTTCCTGGCCCGCCACGACCTTGGATGACAGGAACGCCTCCGCCTTCATGAAGGTGCGAAGCTCGCCAAGCAGCGCCGCACTTTCAGCCAGCCGTTCCATCAGTATGTCGCGCGCGCCATCGAGCGCTTCCTTCACCGTTGCCACGTTCCCGGTGATGAAGGGCTGTGCCAGGGTCTCCGGTTCCGCCGAACGGCCGGCCAGAATTGCGTCGATCAGCGGTTCGAGACCATTCTCTCGCGCGATCATCGCCTTGGTGCGGCGCTTGGGCTTGTAGGGGAGATAGATGTCTTCAAGTTCGGATTTGGTCTTCGCCGCAGCGATGGTGCGCGCCAGCTCATCCGTCAGCTTGCCCTGCGCGCCGATCGTATCGGTGATTGAGCGCCGCCGGTCTTCAAGCTCCCGCAGATAGACCAGGCGCTCGGACAGCTGGCGAAGCTGCGTATCATCCAGCCCGCCCGTGACTTCCTTGCGGTAGCGGGCGATGAAGGGCACCGTGGCGCCTTCATCGAGAAGGGCAACGGCAGCGGCAACCTGCCGGGCCCCGGCGCCGATCTCTCCGGCGATGGTTTCAAAGATCTGTGCAGAGCTATCCAAGATCAATCACGCGACTCAAACGTCATGGTTCCGCTTCACGGCGCTGTTCCTGCCGGGGCTGACTCCGGGGGTCAAGCCCCGAAGATTTCTGTGGATGGAGATTCGGCTGAACGGACGATGATCAGAAGTCGATCGCCAGCAGCGAGAAATCATCCGGCAGGGCACCCGGGCCGTTGAGGCCCCGCACCCAGTCCAGCACCTCTTGTGGCTGGCTCGCGCTCATCTTGTCGACGAAGTCCTGGAACGGCAGCATCTCGCCGGGGGCGGTTTCCACCTCGAAGGTGCCGTCGCTCACCACATGCAGCCGGTCACCTGCGCCAATCAGGCACTGGGCGGTGCGGTACATCATGCCCTCCATCATGCCAATCGCGATGCCCGGCGTGGAGAGCGTTTCCACGCGCCCATCGCTGCGGCGCAGGACGGAGGGCGGGTGCCCGGCGCTGGCGTAGCGCAGTTCGGCCGTGCTGCGGCGGTACACCCCATACCAGATGGTGAAATACATGTTGTTCTGCTTTTCCATCGGGAACGCATCGTTCAACGCCGAGAGAACCGCGCCGGGCTCACGAAAGTCCGTACGCGGAAGAGCAGCCGAGCGCAGCACGTTGATGGCTGTCACCGACAGCAGTGCAGCGCCCACCCCATGCCCGCACACGTCAAGCAGGTAGAAGGCGATGTGGTCATCGTCGATTTCGTGATAGCCGAAGCTGTCACCGCCGAGCTCGGTCGAGGGCACCAGCAGCCATTCCGTGCGCGGGGCTTCCCGGCGCGGCTCTGGCAGGATGGAAAAGATGTAGTTCGCGGCTTCGGTCAGTTCTTCCTGCAGGCGGTGCTGGGTGCGCTGCAGGGCCAGATTGCTTTCCGCCAGCTGGTCTTCCACCGCCTCGCCATGCTCGATGGTCGCCTGATAAAGCAGGTTGAGATCGTCCAGTTCGGCCCGCGCCTGGGCAAGTTCCTCTTCGAGGGCGGCCAGCCGCGTTGCAAGGGCGGCATCGCCGCCCCCGCCCATATCCGAACCAGGGGTCATCTTTGCTTCTTCCGCTGAGGATGAAAGGGGCAGTTATTGCCGTGCAAGCGCGGCAATGGCCATCTCGACGCTGTCATGCAGGCCGAAGATATTGTCGAAGCCGCTGACCGAGAGCACTTCCTTCACATTGGCCTTGGCGCAGGCGATCGTCAGGCCGCCGCCGCCAGCCTTGGCTCTCTTGGCCGTCGTCAGGATCACCCGGAGACCGGCCGAGGAGATGTAGTCAAGGTCAGAAGCATCAACCACAACAAGCTTCGGGCCGGCGTCGACGAGGGCATTCGCATCATCCTCGAAAGCCTTGGCGCTGCTCGAATCGATGCGGCGGGACGGCTTCAGGATCAGCGCGCTGCCGATCACTTCATGATTAAGGTTGCTCACGTGCTTTGCTCTCCCAAATTGGCGGCTCATGCCGCCTTCAAGTTCATTTCCATTTTCAGGCGGTTGAAACCATCCTCGCGCCTGTAGTCCAGCCGGTCCATGATCGTGCGGACCAGGGTGAGGCCAAGGCCGCCCACCCTGCGCTCCTCGATATCGCCGTCCGGGAGTTCAACCTCCGCCAACAGCGGATCGAAAGGCACACCGTCATCCACCAGTTCGGCGCGCAACACGCCGGCCTCATGCTGGACCGTCAGACGGATCGTGCAGCCGCTCCGCCCGGCAAGCCCATAGGAGATGACGTTGGTGATCAGTTCATCCAGCGCCAGCCCGAAGCGCAACGCCTCGGCCGGGGGGATGCCGTTCTCCGCGCCGAACTCCTCCAGGCTGTCGATGACACGGCCGACCTCCTGAATGTCGTTCGCAAGCGACATGTCAAGCTGGCTCACCAATCAGATACCCCCGAAACACTTTCCCGTTCCCGCCATCGCGCTAACCCGACTTTGCATCAATGGTCAAGCAGGCGCAACGGGGGACCGGCAATTTATGTCAAGTGAAAATAACCTTCCGTGCCGCAATCCGATGGGCTACTGTGCCGCCATCAACCTGTTCCAGATCTTTCGCGGGGCCATATATCATGCTGACAGTTCCGGAGGAGTTCCTCCTTCTCACGCTCAAGGACGAAGACGGCGGTTTCGTCGATATTCCGCTCGAGTACCAGCGCGCTGGCTTCGTCGGTGCCGCCATCATGGAGCTTGGCCTGGAAGGCCGGCTCGACAGTGACCTTGACCGCGTCTGGGTGGTCGACAAGACGCCGACCGGCAACAGTTCCCTCGATCCGGTGTTGGCCCGGCTGTCGGCCGCCGATTTCGACCACAGCGCCAGCAACCTGATCAACCAGCTCGTCGAACTGGGCGATACGGTCCGGGAGCAGGCCCTTGCACGGCTGTGCGAGAAGAAGATCCTGGTCGAAACCGAAGGCAGGCTGCTGTGGTTCCTCAAGACCCGCCGCTATCCGGCCATCGACGGCAAGGAAATCCGCGAAGTGAAACTCCGGCTGCTCGAAGTTCTGCTGCGCGACGCGCTGCCCGACCCGCGCGATGTCTGCCTGATGTCGCTGGCGGAGACCTGCGGCATCATCCGGCAGATCGTGCCGCCCTCCGAACTCAAGCTGGCGCGCGAACGCATCGCCCGCTTCTCCAAGATGGAGTTGATCGGCCAGAACGTGAACCATTACATCGAGATCTTCGAGCGCGCCATGGCCATGGCGACGCCGGCCCACATGTAGGGAGCGGATTGCGCCGGGACGACGGTTCAGAGCGCCGCCAGCCGCGGCGCTCTTCTTGTTTCAGCGCTCCGCCTCATTGAGGTCCGCATCGACATCACGGGTGCTCTCCATGGTCAGGAAGTCGACCGTCATGGGAAGCCCGAGCTCCACGGTAGGCGAATGCTGCAATTTGAGGGTGATATCGGTCGATGACGCCCTGAGCAGGTGCCCGCCTGCGGTACGGTCCGCCGTGATGAAGTGCAGGTGAAGGCCCGGCAGATGCACGCCGTTCAGGAACTGCGGCGTATAGAAGCCGATGATCGTGCCCTCCACGTCACGGAAGTCGAACACGGTTTGCACCCGGGTCACTTCCACGAGCGGCAAGTAGTTGCTCTGTTTTGGAACCGACCGCGCCTGAACATGGCTGAAATGGCCATCAATCCGGATCGCATACATCAGGTTGGGAGATGGAATGAGATCAAGGACCGCATGTTCGAAGGCTTCAGCCGCAATGGGTGCCTGAAACCTTTCCTCCGTGTCGCCCTCGAAGTGGGTGCACAGCGCGAACGGGGTGCGGACATCATCGGCCATGCGCTCGGCACTGCCCTGCGGCCGGAGGCAATAGACGGCATCGTCCAGCAGCACCAGCTCGCCGTCCAGATCGTTGAAGGTGCCGATGCCGAGATTGCCCTTCCGGCGCAGCAGGCCAATGGTCGTGTCCGCCCGGTAGATCCCCTCCACAAGAGCAGAGAGCGGGGCGGAAATGAAGACGGGCGGCCTGCCCGCGGTTTTGTCTTTGCCAATCATAAGCGCCAATCCATGAATCCCCACTTCAAGGCATGAAAGTCCTGCCATACGGGACCAAGAGCAAGCTAAATTTGCTTGTTTGCGAAAACTTGTCTGGCTAGCATCGCGCAGGAATGGCATGTAAGCGGCGAGCGCGTTGCGGTTGCCGAATGGCGAGCCATCAAGCGGATGTGAGGGGAAACGACGGCATGAGTGGCATGAAACCACTACTTGAGATTTCGATGGGCATGGACGCCTTCTCTTCGGAGTGGCTGCACTGTGACCGGCTTTCCTCCTATATTTCGCGCATGGTCAGCCACAACCGGTCGGATTCGCTGCTCTACGCGAATTTGCTGAACTCGGCGCTGAATGAACTTCTCGAAACGGTGTTCGCCAACCATGGCCCCGATGGTGAATTCTCCTGCCGCATCTGCCGTGACGGCGGCACAGACCTGATCGAGATCACCATGCCCTGCGATACGAAAACCAGCGAATTCTACGCGGAAGCCGCGAGCCGCCTCGCAGCTGCCACTGCATCCGAGACCTACCAAGCGGCATTGTTCTCGGCCGGACCGCCCGACCCGCATCTCGGACTGCTCGAAATCGCCGCCGATTACCGCGCCCGGATCAGCATTGCACCGGCCGGCGGCCGCCTCAAGCTCTCCGCTGAGATGACCCTGGAAGGAGCCGTGTCATGAGCAGCGCGGCGCAAACGACCTATGCGGCCGTCTATAACGAGAACAATCAGGAATTCATCATTTCCGGAAAGCTGCGCCCGCGCGAGGAGCAGGAACTCCGACCCCTGGCGGATTCGCTTGGCCGGGCACTGTCACAGGTGCGCGGCACCTTCTATCTGAATGTGCGCAAGCTGGCGCGCCTCAACAATGTGGCGTTCCGCGTCATCGCGGGGTTACTCACCCAGGTGAGCGAACGCCGCAGCGACCTTCGGATCGAAGTCGTCACATCGAGCGTCCTCGGCTGGTCTACCCGCAAGTTCCTGCCCCTTGCCCGGGCCCTGCCGAATGTCACAGTCACCGAATATGACAAGGACTTCTACCCCGGGCAGTCCTTCCTCGAGGAAGGCGGCTTCATTCCGATCTTGCGCAACCAGACACGGCTCACCTGGCGTCACGAGCGCCATCTTCTGCCCAAGCATGGGCTGAAGCCCGGCATGAGCGTTGCCGACATCTGCTGCGGCATCGGCGACTTCGCGGTGCTGCTGCAGAAGGAATTCCAGCCGGAACGCATCCTCGCACTCGATCACTCAAAGTCGAGCCTCGACTATGCGCGCAAGGTGGCGCGCGACTTCGGCGTGACGGACATTGAATATGTCTATGGCGATGCGTCCGAGATGGTGATCGAGGACAATGAATTCGACTTCGTGATCTGCCGACACTCGCTGCAGGTCTTCGACCGGCCAGGGCTGATCCTCAAGGAGCTGTTCCGCATCTGCAAGCCGGGCGGCCGTGTCTACATCACCAACGAAAAGAACTCGCATTGCCTGGGCGAACCGCGCGGCGACAGCATCCAGTGGACCTATACGGAAGTCGCGCGCCTGTGGTCCGACTTCAAGATGGACATCGAGCTTGGCCCCAAGAGCTGCCGTTACCTCAGCGACGCCGGCTTTGACGACATCAGGATCGACACATTCATGGTCACCAACCGGGACGGCGATCCGCAGGAATTCGCTGACATGATCCAGGCATGGGAAAATGTCTATGCCGGCGAAATGGCGCGTGACAGGGGTGACCCGCCGGAGTTCATCGCCAGGTTCCGCCAGGGTTTCCAGGACCACATCTACGCCGCGCTGCACCCCAAGGGTTACGCCGGCTGGCCGATCTGGGCCGCCTCGGGACAGAAGCCGCTATGACCGCCGATACGCCGAACGGCGTCACGAAAGGAAACATCCTTACAAGTTTCCGCACCAAGTTCATCGCGCTGATCGGCGCGGCCGTGCTGCTCTCCCTTCTGGTCAGCGGCGGCGTTTCGCTGTGGAACGTGAAGCAGCTCTCGCGCAATGCCTCGATCGAGATCGAGAAGGGCCTCAGTGACGCGGCCGCCGAATACATGACACGCTACATCAACGTCACATCGCAGCGCGCGACGTTGATGTTCAACCGGACCTTTGACCAGCTGAAGATGCTGGCGCTCTTCAACCAGCGCCTGATCGACCAGCCCGGCCTCGGCAAGGACCTGAGCGACCTGCTTGCGAAATACCCGGACTTCCAGGACAGCATGAGGTTCGATGCCGATGGCAACTGGATGCAGAATGAACCGGGCGAGCCCTCGGTCATCAGCGTCTGGGGCTACCTGCTTGACGGCCCCAGCGCGATGCGTACCGATGTTGCGGAAGCGGTGAAGGATTCCGCATTCTTCGATCTCGTCGTGCCCTCGCTCATGGGCTCGGGCCAGAGCAAGCTGCAGATCTATTACGTTGGGCCAAAAGAACGCCCGATCATGCGCACCATGCCCTATTCCGACCAGGCCCAGACATTCGGCAAGCTCTACCCCGGCAACAATGATCAGAACTGGTGGGACTTCTTCTTCCCCGGCGTCTACGAGGCCTGGCAGAAGTGGGTGAAGGACCCGTCGCTGCGGCCGGTGCCGACAGACATCACGGTGCTTGCTCCATATATCGACGCGATCACCGGCAAACTTATCGTCAGTTACTTTCACCCGCTCTACACCAAGGACCGCAAGGATGTCGCGGGCATGGTCGCTGTCGACATTACGCTCGAACAGTTGACCGAACTGGTGGACGGCGTGAAGATCGCCCAGACAGGCTTCGCCTTCCTGTCCCAGCAGAACGGCAATGTGCTGACGATGAACAAGGCTGGCGAGGCAATGCTCGGCCTGCAGCAGGAGAATGCCACCGGCGCCGGCGTGACCGGCATAAACCGCACCCTGTCGAAGAGCATCTTCCCCGACATCGCCGCTCTCTCGATGCCAAATCCGGGGCAGACGACCCTGACCCACGTGAATATCGAGAAAGACGGAAAGACAGAAGGCTTGCTGATCGCGCTTCATCCGCTGGAGCCCGTCAACATGTGGCAGCCAAATGCCGGCATCGAGGCCGAACGCCTGATGATCGGCTTCGTGGTACCGGACCGTGAAATCTACGCCTCGCTCTATGCCGCGCAGAGGGACATCGATTCGGCGACGTCAAGCATCCTCGAGGGCATTCTCGCCTCTCTGCTGGGCCTTCTGCTGGTTGTGCTGCTCGCCGCCATCGGCATCTCGCGCCGCTTCACATCGGGCCTCGTGGCACTGGCAGACGGCGCACGCCGCCTCGCCGGCGGCGATTACAACATCCAGATCCCGGTGAAGGGCAGCGACGAAGTTGCGCAGGTGAGCACCGCCTTCAACAGCATGGCGCGCGAGATCAGCGACCATACGGCAAACCTCGAAGACCGCGTGGCCGCGCGCACCCGCGAACTCGCCTCCGCCAACAACGAGATCCAGCAGCTTTACGAGAAGCTGAAGGACGAAAACCTGCGCATGGGCGCGGAACTCGATATCGCACGCCGGCTTCAGATGATGGTGATGCCGGCCGCGAGCGAGCTGGACGGCATCGCCGATCTCGACATCGCAAGTTATGTCGAGCCGGCCGATGAGGTGGGCGGCGACTATTTCGACGTGCTCTACATGCCGGGCCGGGCCAAGATCGGCATCGGCGACGTGACGGGCCACGGCATCGAGAGCGGCGTGCTGATGCTGATGGTGCAGTCGGTGGCGCTGGCGCTCTATGAGCGCGGCGTCGACGACCCACGCACCTTCCTCGACGTGCTGAACCGCGCCATCTACAAGAATGCGGAGCGGACCAAGTCAGGCAAGCATCTCTCGCTGTCGTTCCTTGATTATGCGGCCCACGAGGTGACGCTCGCCGGGCAGCACGAGGAAACCATCATCATCCGCAAGGATGGCAGCGTCGAGCGCATCGACACGATGGACCTCGGTTTCCCCATCGGCCTCGAGGAAAACATCTCGGAGTTCGTCGCGGCAACGACCAGGCCCTTTGCGCCGGGCGACATGATCGTGCTGTTCACCGACGGCATCACCGAGGCCGAGAGCGAGGACAACCAGCTCTACGGCATCGAAAAGCTCATCGACATCGCGGTGAAGGTACATGGGGCCAGCGCCGCCGAAGCGGTTGCGGCAATCATTGCCGATGTCCGGGCGCATATTGGAACGCAAAAGGTTCATGACGACATCACGCTCGTCGTTCTGAAGCACAGGTGAGGCATGGCGATCAGTTTCGGTGATACGGAAAGCAGCAACAGCCCGATGGCCTTCTCGATGGGCGTGGTGCTCCACGAAGGCCCGCTCGGCGTGACCTGGCAGCATGCCAGCTCTACCTGCGAATTCCTCGGCGACATCTTCGCGATGCGCCACGCGAAGGAAGGCATGGACTACACAGAAGCGCGACACTCTATCATCTATCTGGTGAACGAACTTCTCGAGAACGCCATCAAGTTCCACGCTCCCGGCGACATCGAAGTGCGCGGCTCGCTTGAGGATGGCAATTTCGAAGTAACAGTGACCAACCGCACCGCCGCCGAAGCCGCCGGAAAGTTCCAGGGGCTGCTTGCCGAACTGACGACGCGGGATCCCGGCGAACTCCTGATCGAGCGCATCGAGGCCAATGCGGCGGATGAGAATTCGTCGGGCTCGGGGCTCGGCATCCTCACGCTCATGAATGACTATGGCGCACGTCTCGGCTGGCACTTCAGCGAAGCCCCTGCAGGTGGACCACTTGTGCTGGTCACGCGCGCGTCCCTCACTCTCAACTGAACACCAGAGGTCGACCTACAATGGAAATAAAAACCGGCGAATACAGTGTCTGGACGGAAGGCTCCACCATCCACTACGAGGGCACGCTGCGTCTGTCCGGAACGGACGCCTATCAGCCCATTCTCGATGCAATGCAGGGCGTCCTGGCCGAGAAGCCCCAGACCGTGGTGCTTGATCTCACGCAACTCGAATTCCTCAACAGCTCCGGCATCAACCTGCTGGCGAAGTTCACCATCGAGCTGCGCAAGCACCCGGATACGGGACTGAAGGTGCTTGGCTCCACCAAGATCCCATGGCAGGGCAAGTCGCTTCCCAACCTGCAGAAACTGCACAAGGGCGTGGAACTGGTCATTTCCTGATCGCGCTGTGGCCCGGCCACGGCTCCGGCGCAAACATAAAAAGGGCTGCACCCTGGGGGTGCAGCCCTTTGTCATAACTTGCCTGCGGAACGTCAGGCCGCCCTGGCGCCCGGCATGGCGTAATCAACCTCATTCTGCATGACGCGGTTCAGGTGGCGGAGGTGGTAATTCAGCTCATCCAGCCCATCGAGACCAATCTGCCCGTAGTTGTAATCATCATGGTTGTGGTAGCAGGCCGCCAGCACGGTCGAGAGCGCCACCTCGGCCAGTTCCACCGCCTTCTGCCAGGGCTGCGGATTGGCCTCGATCGCCTGAAGGAACCCTTCCGCCCAGTCGGCGGCGAAGAAATTCCCGTCCTCCATGCGGGGCAAGGTGGCCGCGGTCAGAATCCGGTAGGACGACAGCGACCGCCGGACCTGTGCTTCGAAATTGAGGAGATCGCCCAGCACATTCCACTCCTCCTGCTTGGAGGAAAACTGCGGGACTTCATCCGACCAGATCCACGCCATCCAATCGGCATCCGGCAATCCGCCGGCCATCGCCAGTCCGGTCATGAAGCCATGAATATCGGCCGGTTCCATCGCCCACCGGGGCGCCCGGCCGGATGCAACATAGGCCTTGAACCAAGCAAGCTGGCTGGAAGTCTGATAAGTCATCGGGCCCACCGTTCGTCGTTTGATCACCAAACGATTGCGCGATATGGTTAATTTTGTCTTATTGAGATGGCCGCCGGCCGTGCACGTGGCGGGAGTCCGGTTCAACCACGGTGAGGGCATGAAAAAACAACTCCTTGGTGCCGTTTTCGCACTTCTGGCAGTGATTCCGGCGCTGGCCGGGGGTGGCCCGCTGCCGCTGTCGCCTGTGCCTTATGTACTGAACCTTCCGGAGGCAATCACCAACCGCCTGTCAACCGGCGAATCAACCGGGCCCTTCGCCGAGGAGGTGAAGCAGGCCGGGGCCACGGCCTCCGCACTTGTCTATTACCAGCCCGAAAGCGGCGACAAGACGATCCTGCTGGCAGCCTATTATTTTCCGGCCGACAGGTTTGACGCGGCACAGAAACCGGATGAACCGCCGCGGTTCGGGCAGGAAGTGATCCGCAAGGACGGCATGGTGCTCAGTATCGCGGGGCCGCATGACACAATCTACGAGCCTGATACGCCGGATGGCCGGAATGTCATTGCCGCCTCAGCCCTGATCTATGCGCCAGAGACCTATCTGCCAAAGTAGCACCCTGCTGCTTGTGTAAGTAGCTGTCAAATCCGTCATGCCTCACCGCCACGCCTCTGGCGCCGTCGCCTGCTGGCGGATAAAAGGATCGCGATTCAGCAGGGAAAGGCACGGGACATGGCAGTCAAGCTGGCGGGAACCTTCCTGCGGATCGTGGTAATTGCTCTGGCCGCCGCGACATTCGCCGATATCGGGCGCACCCTCTACACCTGGCTGACCGGCACGCCGGGGGCCAATTGGGCTCTGTCCGGCCGCTGGTTCCTGATGGTCTTCGACGGCCAACCCTTCACCGCCAGCATCTCGGCCGAACCATCGAGGCTGCATGAATATGCCGTAGGCTACAGCGCCTACTACGTCATCTCCCTGATCTTCGCGGCAGCCTATCTCATCCTGTTCGAGGATCTGCTGAAGCGGCCGCTTGGGCTTCTGAACGGGCTTGCCTTCGGCCTTGTTACCATCGTGTTTCCACTGCTGCTGCAACTGCCCGCGATGGGCTCCGGTTTCTTCGGACTGAACACGCCAACGCCGCTCGCCATTTTCGGCCGCACGTTGGTGCAGCACGCATGTTTCGGCCTGGGGCTTGGCGCGGGCGCCCTGCTGGCGGCCCGCCTGCTGAACAGCAGCATGGCCGCAGCCGGGCGGCGACATTGAACAAGCTGACACAAACACTGATGATCCGGACACACAATGCTGAGTGATTTTTCAGCCCTCGACCTCGCGCGGTTCCAGTTCGCCTTCACGGTTTCGGCGCACATCATCTTTCCGGCCTTTACCATCGGCCTTGCCAGTTTCCTTGCGGTGCTGAATGCGCTGTGGCTGTGGCGGCGCGACGAGATCTATCTCGCCATGTTCGAACAGTGGAAGACCATCTTCGCGGTGAGCTTCGGCATGGGCGTGGTGTCCGGCGTTGTCATGTCCTATCAGTTCGGCACCAACTGGCCAGTGTTCGCGGACAAGACCGGGCCGGTCTTGGGCCCGCTCATGGGTTATGAAGTGCTCACGGCCTTTTTCCTCGAAGCAGGCTTTCTCGGCATCATGCTGTTCGGGCGCAACCGTGTGGGCCCGGGCCTCCACATGGCGGCAACCGCCATCGTCGCGGCCGGCACGGTGATGTCGGCCTTCTGGATCCTCAGCGTCAACAGCTGGATGCACACGCCGCAGGGCTACAGCATGAATGCGGACGGACAGTTCATCCCCGAGGACTGGCTGAAGGTGATCTTCAATCCGTCCTTCCCCTACCGTTTTGTGCACATGCTTCTGGCGGCCTATCTCACCACCGCCTTCGTGGTGGGCGCAGTGAGCGCCTGGCATCTTCTGAAAACGCCGCGGAACCGCAGCGCCCGCATCGGCTTCTCGATGGCCATGTGGATGGCGCTGATCGTGACGCCCATCCAGATCTTTGCCGGCGATGCGCATGGCCTCAACACGCTCAAATACCAACCCGCCAAGATCGCTGCCATGGAAGGCCATTTCGAGAGCTATCCCGAAGGCCATGCACCACTGATCCTCATCGGGCTTCCCGATGATGACGCCGGTAAGACCCATGTATTGCTCGAAATCCCGTTGCTTGGTTCGCTCATCCTCACCCACAGCCTCACCACGCCGATTGTCGGCCTCAATGCCTTTCCGCCGGAGGACCGGCCGCCCTCGGCGCTGATCTTCTGGACCTTCCGCATCATGGTCGCGGTTGGCTTCGCCATGCTGGCCATCGGGCTCTGGGCCGGCCTCGCGCGCTGGCGTGGCCGGCTTTATGACTGGCCCTGGCTGCACCGCGCGGCGGTGCTGATGGGGCCATCCGGGTTTCTTGCCGTGCTTTGCGGATGGATCACCACCGAAGTGGGCCGTCAGCCCTTCACCGTCTACGGACTGCTGCGCACCGCCGACAGCGTGGCCGCCCTGCGCGCCGATGCGGTCGGTGCGTCGCTTCTCGCCTTCATCGTGGTCTATTTCTTCGTCTTCGGCTCCGGCACCTTTTATGTGCTGCGCCTGATGGGGCGAACGCCGGAGGAGCAGGTCGACATGACCAAGACCGGCCCGGCCACTCTGAGCGGCCTCACCCCCGGCACGGCGATGCCGGACGCCGAAAGGGGAGCCTGATCCATGCCATTCGATCTCGCCTTCATCTGGGCAGGACTTATCGCCACCGCCGTTCTTGCTTATGTGCTGCTGGATGGTTTCGACCTCGGCATCGGCATCCTGTTTCCCTTCCTGAAGGACCGCAAGGAGCGCCATCTGGCCATGAACACCATCGCGCCCGTGTGGGATGGCAACGAGACATGGCTGGTGCTGGGCGGCGGCGGCCTCTTCGCGGTGTTTCCACTGGCCTATGCCATCATCATGCCCGCACTCTATCCGCTGATCATCGCCATGCTGCTCGGACTCATCTTCCGCGGCGTTGCCTTCGAATTCGTGCACCGGACAAGGCGGATGCAGGGCTTCTGGGAGTTCGGCTTCTGGGCCGGTTCGCTGACCGCCAGCATCGCCCAGGGCATGGCGCTCGGTGCGCTGGTACAGGGAATCACGATCAGTGGGCGGAGCTATGGCGGCGGCAACTGGGATTGGCTCACGCCCTTCTCCCTCCTCACCGCCGTTGCCCTGGTGGTGGGCTATGCCATGCTCGGCGCAACCTGGCTCATCATGAAGACCGAGGGCGAGACGCTGGCGCGCGCCCAGCGCTTCGCACGGCCGTTGGGCATGGCGTTGCTGGCGCTTATCGGCCTGGTCAGCATCATCACGCCGCTGCTGCGGCCGGAATATCTGGCGCGCTGGTTCGGTTGGCCCTCAGGCGCCTACAGCGCCGCGGTTCCGCTGCTGCTGGCCGCTGCGGCCTGGGCGCTGTGGACGGGCCTGCGCGACAACCGAACCTACCGCCCGTTCCTCGCCACGGTGGCGATCTTCGTTCTGAGTTTCGCGGGGCTCGGCGTCAGCTTCTATCCGCATCTCATTCCACCAACGCTGACCATCACCGAGGCAGCAGCACCCGACAAGTCGCTGGCCTTCCTGCTGGCGGGTGCGGTAGTGCTGATCCCGATGATCCTGCTGTACACGGGCTATTCCTACTGGGTGTTCCGTGGCAAGGTGCGCCACGAGGACCACTACCACTGATGCAACGCTGGCTGTGGTTCGTAGGCTACTATGTTGCAGGCGTCGCGGCCGTGGCGGCGGTGGCGCTCGTGATCCGCAGCGCGCTGCGCTGACCTGCCAGACCCCGTTTGAAGGCCCGCCTAACCGATGCGTGCGAAATTGGCGTGGGCGGCGATCAGCCAGCCCTCATCGGCCTTGCGGAGCACCGTGAGGCGCGGCGCCAGGGCCTGCACCTGCTGGCCATCCAGTTCCTCATCGATCGAGAGAATGTAACACACCACCGCAATAGCGCCGTGGGAGGTGAGTGATACTTCGTTGATCTTCGGATTGGCACGGCGGCCCGACAGGCCCTTGAGATAGCTTTCCTTGGTGAATACCTTGCCGTTGGAGCGCATGATCTGGAACTCTGGCGCCAGCAGCTTTCCAACGGCTGCCGCATCATTGGTTTCCAGCGCGGCAATCCAGGTGAGTATGGTCAGGCGGGCTTCATCCTCGCTGATCTCCGCGCCTGCTGCTGCAACGCCGCCGCTTGCCATCAGGCCCAGACCCATGGCCCCGGCGAGAAGGCCAAAGGCCGCTTCACGCTTGTTCATGTTCAAGATCTCCCACGTCAGACTGGCTACTAGTTATACGACCCGGCAGAGGCCGCAAGACATAAATTAGGGTGATTTTTTCCCGAGGAAGCTTTCCGCCAGCGCATGATAGACACTGGTCGGGCAGAGGAACCGCGACACCGCATTGGCAATCAGCGCACAGGCCAGAAGCGGCAGCGCCATCTCATTGTTGCCGGTCATCTCCATCATGATGAGGACAGATGTGATGGGAGACTGAACGACACCGGTGAGATAGGCCACCATGCCAAGCAGCGCGAATTGCGTGCCGCTTCCCGCCGACACCGGCAACAGTTCGGAGGCCAGTGCGCCAAGCCCAGCCCCGATCGACAGCGAGGGCGAGAACAGGCCCCCCGGAATACCGCTCACCGATGACACGGCCGTGGCGATGAACTTCAGCGGCAAGAAGGCCCAGGCCGCCTGCGCCTCATTGTGGATGATGTCATAGGCGGCATGATAACCCGCCCCATAACTCATCCCGCCGGAGAGCGTGCCGCACAGCGCAACGACAAGCCCGCAGCCCGCGGCGAAGAGGATGGGCGCGCGCTGGATGCCGGTCCACGCCCGGAGTGCCTGGTTGAAACTCATGGCGATGACGAAACGGCTGAAACCTGCGCCCATGACGCCGCCCGCAACGGCGATGACCAGAAGGGAAAGCCAGTCCTTCCAGCCCTGCAATATGCCCGTGGTCTGGCCGAAGTAGGTGTAATCGCCGGTGAGGGCCGTGGCCGCCATGCCGGCCAGTACCGTTGCCATGAGCACCCAGCGCATGGTGCGGGCTTCAAACGACCGGCTCAATTCCTCGATGGCGAAGACGATGCCCGCCAGCGGTGCATTGAAGGCGGCGGCAAGGCCCGCCGCCGAACCCGCCAGGATGAGGGCGCGGTAGTCCTGGTGACTGGCTCCGCGCAACACCCACAGCAAGGATGCGCCAACCTGGATGCTCGGCCCTTCCCGGCCGACCGAAGCGCCGCAACACAGGCCGACCAAAGTCAGGACGATCTTGCCGATGGCGGTGCGGAGGGAAATCAGCGCATTGCGCTGCGCATCGCTTTCGGTCCGCATGGCGGCGATGCATTGCGGCACACCGCTCCCCTGCGAATTCGGGAACACGGACCGGACCAGAAACGCACAGAGCGCAAAGCCCGCCGGGGCGAGCAGCCAGATCAGATAGGGGCTTCCTGAATCGATGCCGCGGAAAATGTCCTCGGCCTTGTCGGCCAGCCACGCAAAGCCCGCCGAGACGAGGCCGGTGCAAACGCCTCCGACCACGAAGAACAACCAGCTTCTCCGGCGTCCCACCTCTGCCCATACCGAAGCCATGAACCGCATCGCGCCGCCCCCTTCACCCCCACGCCTGGTCAACCTGAAAAGACGCGGCGCAATTCTTCGCTGTTTAGCCCCGTGGCATCAGAAAGGGAATGCGCGGCGCCCATATCTGGGACGCGCCTGCGCCATCGCGCCGAACATGCTGCCGATGGCCGGATAAGCATTGGTGGGCACGAGCAACTGGATGGTGTGCTGACAGGCCATGTCGAACGAGAGACTGCGTTCGGACTGGTCCAGCACGGAAGAGGCGCGATGATCGGCGGGCTGGCCGGCATGGCAGCCACGACCAGTCAGCCTCCGCAAGTCTCCGGCAGCATCAGCCGATCGCGATCAGAATCCTGCCTGCCTCGACCTTCACCGGATAGGTCTTGAGATTGACGCAGACCGGCGCCCCTTTGGCCACGCCGGTGCGGTAATCGAAACGGCCATTGTGCTTCGGGCACTCGATGATGGTTCCGATCACAAACCCTTCGGCGAGATGGACGTTCTCATGGGTACACAGCCCGTCGGTGGAGTAATAGCTGTCATCTGGCGACCGGTAGATGGCATAGGTCCGGCCGCCATGGTCGAAACGCATCACATCTTCGGCTTCGATGTCGCTTGTTGCACAGGCGTCGATCCATTGCGTCATCGTGTCGGTCTCCGGTCGGAAGGTGAGGCGCTCAGCCTGCGGTGGCTTCAGGCAGCGGCGGCGTCGGATTTGCGGTCGGGGGCAATCTGCGCTCGGCAAAATGATCCGGTTCCCGCAACTGCCGCCACAGCGTGGGGATGATCTCCCGGTAGCAGGCCCAGAAACCATCATAGGGCGGCGGGCAATCGGATAGCATCTCCCTGTGGAGGTCCGGCAACCGATGATAAGGCACCATCGGGAACATGTGGTGCTCCACATGGTAGTTCATGTTCCAGTAGACGAAGCGGCTGAACGGATTGATGTGGACAGTGCGGCAATTGAGCCGGTGGTCCAGCACGTCCTCTGCGAGGCCGATATGCTGGGTGAGGCCGGTCAGCATCATGTGCCAGGCGCCATACATGCTCGGAAGGCCGATCAGCATCAAGGGCAGGAAGGATTGCATTGCGAGCGCCAGCGCGATGACCGCGGCATAGACCGCCGTCCAGATGCGGGCGGTACGGTAGACTTTCGCCCATTCCGTCTCGGGGATGAAGTCCTTTTCCGCCGGGGTGAGGCGGCCGGCGGCATAGCGCAACATGTCCCACCAGGCCTGAGGCACCATGATGAGGCCGAACACGTTGAGCAAGACCTTCGCCACCTCCGGGGGGCGCATGGTGATGATCTCCGGATCGCGCCCGACGATGATGGTGTCCGTGTGGTGGCGGGCGTGGCTCCACTGCCAGACGGTGGGGTTGCGCACTGTCAGGAAGCAGGCAAGCTGATAGACAGCCTCATTCTTCCATGGCGTCTTGAAGGCGGTGCCATGCCCGCACTCATGCCAGCGCGAGTCCCCTGCTGCCCCATAGAGAACGCCATAGACGAGGAAGAAAGGCACACACCACCAGGTGCCCCAGAAATAGGCCCCGAGCCCGCCGGTGATGAGGAGACCTGCGAGCCAGATGATGGTGTCGCGCGTGGCGGGTCCATCCGAGCGCTGCATCAACTCCTTCATGCGGGCCCGGGGGATCGGCGTCTTGTACCACTGGGCATTGGCAAGCCCAATCCGCTGAGCGCGCGCGTTGAGCGGGCCTTCGAGGCTGTAGTTCCGCGGATAGGGTGCGCTGAGCGTTTCCGTGGTCATGGCGAGTGTCCCCTCAGTTTGCCTCTAGCGTTATCACAATCCGCGCCCGCGTCCAGCGGCGGAAGCTTGCGCTTACGGTACCGGCCACACCCTGGCAGACTGCCGCACAGCCTGGCTGGCTATCGGCTGTAGTCGGGCGGGGTCTTTTCCCAAACGCCGGGCCCCTGCCCCAAGCTGTATCCAAAATCATAGAGCTTGCGCATATAGGCCTGGTCGAACTCGCTTCTCGCCTTGTCGGTGAAGCTGGCAGGGATGGAGGCGAGGTTGAAAGAAACCCCATCGCGTTCGGACTGGGCATACATCTTGTAGACATCACCGATACTCTGGTTTTTGATCAGTGTACTGATGGATCGGGTGGCGATCGCGAGGGTCTTGGTTTCGGTCTTCTCGGCCTGCGGCGCGAAGCTGCCATTGATGATGACATAGAGCGCCCGCTTGCGTGGGAAGTTCAGCGCCTTGTCGACATCCCGGAGCGAGTTTTCCGCCGACAGAAGGAAGGCCTGGGTTGTCGTTCCGCCATCGACATGCAGCTCCTCGTAGAGCTTGCCATCCGCCTGCACGCGGATCAGCTGCGGCGGGAACACGCCGGGAATAGCAGCGCTGGCGATCAGCACGTCACGGAACAGTTGCACCCGGTTGGGATTGCCGCTCGCCGCGATCGCCGTCATGTCCCACACCACGGGCCGCTGGGCATCGAGATTCGTGGTGCCCACCAGCAGGCGCCGCCCCTTGGCCTTCTCCTCGGCGATGCGGTCGATCAGTTCCGGCGTCACGTGCCGTGCGACAAGAGCTTTGAGGGGGCTGTTGTCAGTCAACGATGCGCCGAACACCGCGCCGAGCGGGCCGGAGTTGCGCATCACATCCTTGTCGGTGATGGTGGTATAAACCTCTTTCAGCTTTCCGTCATAGGCGGGGCCGAGGAAGGCGTAGGGGGCAGTCAGCGCGCCGGTGCTTATGCCGGTCACCACTTCGAACTGAGGGCGGGTGCCCGCCTTGGTCCAGCCCGCCAGAAGGCCGGCACCAAATGCACCATCCCCGCCGCCGCCCGAAACGGCCAGATAATAGGCGCGATCAAGGGGAACCGAGGGGTCCTTTGCATGGGCCGCCCGCACCTGTTCGAGGCGCAGCGCTGAGACTTCATTGAACTTCCTCAGTTCGGCATCGCCCCAATAACGTATGCCCGTGTAGCCGACCGGCGTGGCATAGGTGTTTGTCGGCGCATCGTCGAGGCGGGGAATGTTGGTGCCGCAAGCCGTGACAGCGAGAAGCGCAAGGAGGGCCGCCATGGACCTCAGTCCGGCTCCGGCCAGCCTCCCGCACTGTTTGCGACCTGCCATCATCGTGTCCTGCAGTTGACTGCCCGCGCCACCGGGGAACCGGCGGACTTTCTCTTCATGGTTGATTCACGGGGCCGCCGTCAAGCATTCCCGCCGCCCCGGCCATGGCTGGGGCCGGGGCCTTCGGTGCGCTCAGGTGGAAATGCTGTTGTAGACGTCATAGTCTTCCTGAAGATACGACTTGAGGAAGGGAAGATCAGGCACGGCGTCCGTTGCAGATGCCGGAGATTTGTTCTTCACGCGCGGCTTGAGCGTCTTGCCGACCTTGGCTGACATGTAGTCCACAAAGGCATCATAGTTTTCATAACGGAAGAGCGTGATCTTGCCGATGTTTCCCGCCTTGTCCTTCAGCATGTTGATCTGACGTCCGACACGGGCCGGAGGGCTGGGGTGGGCCGATACATATTGGCGGGCGAAGTCT
>CAYMQH010000019.1:0-40568 GCA_964392525.1 uncultured Aestuariivirga sp. | reverse complement strand
CGAAGCCCCGCAAGGAGGGCGAGAAGCCCCGCGTCAACATCATCGGCCCGATCTACGGCACCTTCAACACCTGGTCCGACCTTGCCGAAATCCGCCGGCTTGTCGAAGGCATCGGTGCCGAGATCAACATGTGCTTCCCGCTCGGCAGCCATCTGGCCGACGTGCCGAAACTGGCCAATGCCGAAGCCAATATCTGCATGTACCGCGAATATGGCCGCAAGCTGTGCGAGGCGCTGGAGCGGCCCTATCTGCAGGCACCGATCGGCCTTCACGCAACGACCAAGTTCCTCCGCGCTCTGGGCGAGATCCTCGGCCTCGACCCCGAGCCCTTCATCGCGCGCGAGAAGCACACCACCATCAAGCCGATCTGGGACCTGTGGCGCTCGGTAACGCAGGACTTCTTCGGGACCGCGAGTTTCGGCGTCGTCGCCAGCGAAACCTACGCGCGCGGGCTGAAGCACTTCCTCGAAGACGAGATGGGGCTTCCCTGCAACTTCGCCGTGGCGCGGAAGTCCGGCGAGAAGACCGACAATGAAACCGTCAAGGCACTGATTGCCGAGAAGACGCCGCTGGTGCTGTTCGGCAGCTTCAACGAGCGGATGTATCTGGCGGAAGCCAAGGGCCGCGGGGCCTACATCCCCGCCTCATTCCCTGGCGCCATCATCCGCCGCCACACGGGAACGCCCTTCATGGGCTATGCCGGCGCCACCTACCTGATCCAGGAAGTGTGCAACGCGCTGTTTGACGTTCTGTTCAACATCCTGCCGCTCGCCTCCGACATGGACAGGGTGGAAGCAACACCGGCACGCGGCGAACGCGAACTGGCCTGGGATGAGGCCGCGAAAGCCGCGCTGGATGAATTGCTCGAACAGCAGCCCGTGCTTGCCCGCATCTCAGCCGCCAAGCGGCTGCGCGATGGTGCGGAGGCGCATGCACGCCGGACCCAATCGCAGAGCGTTGCGGAGGCCAATGTGCGCTCCGCCCTTCGGGAGCTCGCGTGATGAGAATTCCACAGACCACTCTTTCCACCGCTGATGCCAGGAGGACACACCAATGTCGATGATCAGTGCACCGCGCCGCGACGAAGGCAAACTTGAATTCAGATTGCTGATGTGGGTGGCCTTCACCCTGTTCTTCGTGGCCATCGCCTTCACACGGCTGCTGCCTGCATCGGTGCGTCCGCGCATCGGCGGCGACAGCAAGAACAAGTCGATTTTCGCAGCCGCCAAGACCGCGGCCTACAGCTCGATCCCCTTCGCCTTCATGTGATGCGGGAGCAACCGGATTCGCGGGGCCTCCGTGCCTTGCGGATATGCCGAGGGTTCTGAACGAACCCGACGCACCCGGGCCGCGCGGGTTTTCAGCGGTAACAGGGTCCTTCACGGGGCCCTCAGACGGAGGTCAGTCATATGGCCGATAACAAAGGGTCCGGCATTTCGGGCCTGACGGAAGCCGAAGCCAAGGAATTCCATGGCATGTTCATCATGAGCTTCATTGCCTTCACGGTCGTGGCGATCATCGCCCACTTCCTGGCATGGCAATGGCGCCCGTGGCTGCCTGGGCCCAATGGCTATGAGAGCACAGACATTACGCCGGTGCTTCAGCAACTGACGTCGATGTTCACGTAAAGGAGATAGAATATGTGGCGCATGTGGCTCTTGTTCGATCCCCGCAGGACTCTGGTGGCGCTGTTCACCTTCCTGTTCGTGCTCGCGATCGTCATCCATTTCATCCTTCTCTCAACCGACCGGTTCAACTGGCTGGAAGGTCCGAAGAAGGCTGCAAGTGTGGATGTCACAGTCAGCGAGATGATCGGCTGAAGCCGGTCATCACGCACGCAGCTTGTGGACGGAACGTGCCTCACCCGCGGGTTCCGTCCACGAACCCCTCCCCTGAATACTAGACACCGGCAAAGGGCCGGGACGGAGAAACCGCAATGGCAATGCTGAGTTTCGAGAAGAAGTACCGCGTGCGCGGCGGCACGCTGATCGGCGGTGATCTGTTCGACTTCTGGGTGGGCCCCTTCTATGTGGGCTTCTTCGGGGTGCTGACCGCCTTTTTCGCCTCGCTGGGAACGGCGCTGATCATCTATGGCGCGGCCATCGGCCCGACCTGGAACCTCTGGCAGATCAACATCGCGCCGCCAGACCTGAGCTATGGGCTGGCACTGGCGCCGCTCAAGGAAGGCGGGCTCTGGCAGATCATCACATTCTCAGCGACCGGCGCCTTCATCAGCTGGGCACTGCGCGAGGTCGAGATCTGCCGCAAGCTGGGCATCGGCTATCATGTGCCGATCGCCTTCAGCTTCGCGATCTTCGCCTATGTGACACTGGAAATCATCCGCCCCGTGCTGCTCGGCGCCTGGGGCCACGGGTTCCCCTATGGCATCATCAGCCACCTCGACTGGGTGTCGAACGTCGGCTACCAGTACCTGCACTTCCATTATAATCCGGCCCACATGATCGCCATCACGTTGTTCTTCACGACGACGCTGGCGCTCGCCATGCATGGCGGCCTCGTGCTCTCGGCCACCAACCCCCCGAAGGGCGAAACGGTGAAGACGGCGGAACACGAGAACAGCTTCTTCCGCGATCACATCGGCTATTCGATCGGCACCCTCGGCATCCACCGCCTTGGCCTGTACCTGGCGCTGGGCGCCGTGTTCTTCAGCGCGGTCTGCATCGTGATCAGTGGCCCATTCTGGACGCGCGGCTGGCCCGAGTGGTGGAACTGGTGGCTTGACCTTCCGATCTGGTCGTGACCTGGAGCGAAACATCATGATGTACGAATATCAGAATTTCTTCACCCGCGTTCAGGTCCACGGCCCCGCCGATCTCGGCGTGCCGATGAAGCCCGGCAACTGGCCGCGCGAAAAGGGCACGACGACCAACTGGCTGATGGGCAAGCTGGGCGACGCGCAGATCGGCCCCATCTATCTCGGCTTCTTCGGCATAGCCTCGCTCATCTGCGGCTTCGTGGCGATCGAGATCATCGGCCTCAACATGCTGGCCTCGGTGAACTGGGATCCGGTGCAGTTCGTGCGCCAGCTGTTCTGGCTGGGGCTTGAACCGCCGCCGGCGAAATACGGCCTCGGCCTGGCGCCGTTGAACGACGGCGGCTGGTGGCAGCTGGCGGGCTTCTTCCTCACGGCCTCGATCCTGCTGTGGTGGGTCAGAACCTACCGCCGGGCGCGGGCCCTCGGCATGGGAACCCATATCGCCTGGGCCTTCGCGGCGGCAATCTGGCTCTATCTCGTACTGGGCTTCATCCGCCCGCTGCTTCTTGGCAATTTCTCGGAAGCCGTGCCGTTCGGCATCTTCCCCCACCTCGACTGGACGGCGGCCTTCTCGATCCGCTACGGCAACCTCTTCTACAACCCCTTCCACATGCTCTCGATCGCCTTCCTCTACGGTTCGGCACTGCTCTTCGCCATGCATGGCGCGACCATTCTTGCGGTCTCGCGGCTGGGCGGCGAGCGCGAGATCGAGCAGATCATCGACCGCGGCACGGCCTCGGAACGCGCCGCCCTGTTCTGGCGCTGGACCATGGGCTTCAACGCCACGATGGAATCGATCCATCGCTGGGCGTGGTGGATGGCGGTGCTCTGCCCGCTGGCCGGCGGCATCGGCATCCTGCTCACCGGCACGGTGGTGGACAACTGGTACCTCTGGTCCGTCAAGCATGGTGTGGCTCCGATGTATCCCTTCGACATGACCGCCCCCGTTCTCGACCCCGCGGTTCAGGCGCAATAGGAGTGATGGCATCATGAAACTCTCAGCGACAGCCCTCACAGCTTCCCTGGTCGGCATCGTCGTGGCCGTCATGCTGGCGATCCCGATGATGCTGCAGTGGGAACGCCCGCCGATGGACTCCGAGCAACTGGGTTACCGTGGCCTCGGCATGGAACAGATCACCAATCCGCGCCTCGCGGAGAAGGTGCGGGCCGCCAACACTGCGCCTGCCTCCGACGACGCCGTCGACAATGACGGCGTGCTGGTGAAGAACGATCCGGAGAACTACAAGAACGTTCAGGTTCTGGGCGATCTCGACACGGCCCAGTTCAACCGCCTGATGGGCGCCATCACCACCTGGGTGGCACCGCAGGAGGGTGAGAATGCCGGCTGCGCCTACTGCCACAATGTGGAGAACATGGCCTCCGACGAAGTCTACACCAAGGTCGTGGCGCGGCGCATGCTGCAGATGACCCAGGCCATCAACGGCAGCTACAGCAGCCACGTGCAGCAAACGGGCGTGACCTGCTACACCTGCCACCGGGGCCAGCCGGTTCCCGCCAATGTCTGGTCCATCAATCCCGGCCCGAAGCAGGCGGGCGGCATGGCGGCCAACCGCGACGGCCAGAACCTCGCGGGCTACGAGCCGCCAGCCTATTCCTCGCTGCCCTTTGATCCCTTCACCACGCTTCTGGCGCCCGGTGCAAAGATCCGCGTTGCGGCGACGACGGCGCTTCCCGGTGACACGGGCGGCAGCATGCGGGCCACGGAAGAGACCTATTCGTTGATGATGCACATGTCGACGGCCCTCGGCGTCAACTGCACCTTCTGCCACAACTCGCGGCAGTTCAGCAGCTGGGAGGAAAGCCGCCCGCAACGTGTAACGGCATGGCACGGCATCAAGATGGTGGGTGACATCAACACCGAATATCTCGACCCGCTCACCGATGTCTTCCCGGCCAACCGCAAGGGCCCGATGGGCGATGTGCTGAAGGTCAACTGCGCGACCTGCCACAACGGCGTGAACAAGCCGCTCTACGGCGTCAGCATGGCGAAGGATTATCCGGAACTCTCAGGCCCGGTGCCCTGACACGGGCAATCTCCAAACTCACGAACAGCAAGGCCCGTCCAGCGTGACGGGCCTTCTGCTATTGGAGGGGGGCGTTGCGCAGGGCCGCAAGATCGGCGGAGCCGGTGGCGAGGCAGGCAATGCGCAGGGCCGTGGCGAATTCCCCAACATGGGCGACCACCGCTTCGGTTCCTGCCATGGCTGGGCCGAGCAGCGAAGCCGCCTGCCCCACCAGCCCGGCGCCGAGCCTGATGGCCTTGGCGCCGTCAAGCCCATGGCGGATGCCGCCGGATGCAATGAGCGGAATGTTGGGGCAGGCCGCGCGCACCTCTGAGAGGCATTGCGCGGTGGGAATGCCCCAGTCGCGGAACATGTCGCCCAACGACTGGCCCTCGGCATCACGCGACCTGCTGCCCTCGACAGCCGCCCAGCTGGTTCCGCCCGCCCCCGCCACATCGATCGCATCGACGCCGCAGGCAACGAGGCGGCGGGCAACGGCACCCGAGATGCCGCTTCCCACCTCCTTGGCGATGAGTGGAACAGGAAGGCTGCGGGCCAGCCGCTCAATGGCGGCCTCGACCCCGTGCCAGTTGCTGTCGCCGCCCTTCTGCAGCACTTCCTGCAGCGGGTTCAGATGCAGGATCAGGGCATCCGCCTCCAGAACATCAACAGCGCGGCGGGCCTCGTCGATCCCCATGCCGTTGACCAGCTGGATTGCCCCCAGATTGCCATATATCGGGATATCGGGCGCAAGGCGGCGCAGTTCGGGGCCGAGCCCATGTGCATCATCCGTCGTCAGCGAGATGCGTTGCGAGCCGACACCCATGGCAAAGCCCATCGCCTGTGCTGCCTCCGCGATGGCGAGGTTGATGCGGGCCGACATGTCAGGCCCACCCGTCATCGACGAGGCGAGGAAGGGCAGGCGCAGCGGCTTGCCGAGAAAGCTGCCCGACAGGTCGATGGCGCTGAAGTCCACTTCCGGCAGTGCATTGTGCCGGAAGCGGATGCCGTCGAACCCTGCTTCAACCCGCTGCCGCGCCATGCCGGACATGACGATGTCGATGTGGTCCCGCTTGCGGCGTCCGATGTCACTCATGCCGGGTCATCCACGTTGTCACTCTCCCGCCCGGGGCTGTTGGATGATCAATCATGCGCGCCGGGTTTTTCAGTATCGCTCTGCGCCAGAAGCCGGAGCGCGGCGTCGGCGAGATGCGCAAGCAAGGCGGCGAAGAGAAAGATGGCGACGAAGATCCACCCCGACTCGCGCAGGGCAGCGCGCAATGCCAGCACCAGCGAGCCGCCCGCGAGGCCAGAGGCCGCGAAGGCGATGAGCGCGATGGGCTTGCCTTTCCGCCAGAAATACAGGCTGACGGCGATGATCTCGGCTGCAATCACCACCAGGATGACGTCGGCGATCCGTCCGCTGGTGATCAGCTGTTCCATGCCCTCACCCAAAGGGCCGGTTGAGCTGAACGATCCGGTAATTGAGGAGACCCGCAATCGACACCCAGATGATATAGGGCAACATCAGCAGGCCAGCCGTGGTGGAATAGCCGCCGAGCACGATGATGAGCGACAGCACGGACAGCCACAGCAACGCCCACTCGGCGAGCGCCCAGTCTGGCCGCCGCAGTTTGAAGAAGAAGCCGCTCCACGCGATGTTGAGGATGCTGTTGACCAGCAGAACGCCGAACACCCAAGCCTTGTCCCCGGGCCCTGTGGCCGCCTCCCAGGCGAGTGCGGCTGAAATCGCGGCAAGCACCAGGATCACCGTCCACACCGGGCCGAACACCCAGTTGGGCGGCTGCCAGGAGGGCTTCCGCAGCCGCGCGTACCACGGCCCGATCTCGGTCAGGAGGCCACCTGCCACCGCCACGATGATGGCTGCGACAGCGGTAAAGCCGAGGGTCCAGAAGAATGTATCAGCCCCGGTCATGTGGCGCGCGCAAGCCCCAGAAGATGGGCCATGTCCTTGAAGAACACGCGGATGTGCGCCATCGGGCTTTGCCGCACCAGTTCCTTGTTGGTGTAGGCCTCCCAGGTGAGGCGCTGCACGTCCTTGTCGGCGCACATCTTCACGAAGCGCTCGCGCCGCTTGTCATTCCGGTACCAGAAATACTGCATGATGCCCAAGGCCCAGAACACCGTGCCATGATCCTTCATGAATCGCTTGCGGGCCCCGGCGAGGGCGCGCGCGTCTCCGGTTTTCAAATAGGCCACTGCCGCCTCCGCCGCCAGCCTGCCACCCAGCATGGCGTAATAGATGCCCTCGCCGGAGGATGGGGCGACAACGCCCGCCGCATCGCCCGCCAGCACCACGTCGCGTCCATTGTCCCAGCGCTTCAGCGGCTTCAGGGGGATCGGCGCACCTTCGCGGCGCAACGTTTCGCCGGTAAGGCCGGCCTGCCGGCGCAAGCCTGCGACCGAGTCCTTCAGGGAGAAGCCCTTCACCGCACTGCCGGTTCCAACGCTCGTCGTGTCGCCATGCGGGAACACCCAGGCATAGAAATCAGGAGAGAGTGTGCCGCGGTAATAGACATCGCAGCGGTTGGCCTGAAACGCCGCATCGGGCGTCTCGGGCGAGCGGATGATTTCGTGATAGGCGAAGACATAGGGCATCTTGCCAGCGCCTGGCACCAGGTCCCGCGCCACCTTGGAAATGGCGCCGTCCGCGCCGATCAGGCAGCGCGCCCGAACTGAACGGGCCGCACCATCCTTCTCCGCATAATGAATGGCGAGCCTTCCCTGCGCATCGCGCGTGCAGCTTTCATAAGTTCCGGTACGGCGCTCAGCACCCGCTTCACCCGCGCGCTGACGGAGCCATTCATCGAAATGTTCGCGGTCCACCATGCCGACATAGGAATTGGGGATCGGCATATCGACGTTGCGGCCGGTCGGTGAGATGATCCGCGCGGACTGGATGTAGGCCACGATCTGTTCGGGTGGGATCGAGAAGTCACGCACGCAGCGCGGCGGAATGGCACCACCGCAGGGCTTGATGCGCCCTGCCCTGTCCAGCAGCAATACGCTGAGGCCCTGTTGGGCCGCATCATGCGCAGCCGTGGCGCCCGCCGGGCCGCCCCCCACAATCACGAGATCATACAGCACGGTCTCCGTCATGGCGTCAGCTCCCGCTGGATTGGTGAAGCGCGGCCAGCACCAGGGGGTTGGCCGCTTGTCCGGTTGGTTCAGTCCTGCCGATTGCAGCGGCCAGCCTTGCAGCGGCGAGGAAGGCCAAAGCCTCCACCGCGAACACCACAGCATAGGCCATGACCGGCGAGCCGAGCAGCAGGCGCGAAACATCGACGAGCACTGTGCCCGCAAAGCCGCCAAGGCCGAAGGCGATCGCCTGCGAGGCGCCGAAGATCCCCATGCGGAGGCCGTCGCGCGATTGTCCGGGGCTGCCCGCCATGCTGAACATGGACCCGATGGCGCCGACCGCGAAGACGCCATTACAGAAGCCCAGCGCCACCACCGAGAGCATGAGCGGCCAGCCCGGTCCGGCCATCGCCGCAGCGGAGAGGCCGGCCAGCGCCAGCGCCGAACCAATGCAGCCCAAGACCGTCCAGTTGCGGAGCGATATCACCTGCGGAAACAGCGTGGATGCCGCGCCAACCAGGATCATGCCCGCCAGCACACCGGAATTCTGCACCCCCGAGAGCGAGGTGGACTGGCCGGGCGTCAGTCCGAAGACCAGCCCTGCAAAGGGCTCAAGGATCAGGTCCTGGGCACTGTAGGCCAGCATCGAGACGAAGATGAAGATGGTGAAGCGGCGCGCCCGCGGATCGGCCCAGACTTCGGCAACCGCCTGGCGAAACGGCAGCTTCGCCGCCGCAGACCGTTCCGCCGGGGCCGGCGGCGCGAGCGTCTTCTCGACGCCCCACAGCGCCACGACCGTCAGCAGGAATGCCACAGCACAGATGACCGCCGCCACACCCATCAACCGCGTGGTGGAGAAGGGATCGAGGAACTGGCCCGCAAGACCCGCCGTCAGGATAAAACCAACGATCATCATGATCCATACGATGGTGGCGGCCGCAGCGCGGCGGCCCTCGGCCACGCCCTTGGCCAGCAGCACCAGGAGATTCGTACCCGCCGCCCCCACACCGACACCGATGAGCGAGAAGGCCAGCACAGCTGCCACGGCACCCGCCAGCGCATTCTGCGCCATCAGATGCACCGAGGCTGCGGCCCCGAACCCGCCGAGCGCCAGAACCGCCATGCCCGCGATGATGAGGGTGGAGCGGCGCATGCCGCGGTCAGACCCATGGCCCCACACAGGGCGGAGCACCTGCAGCGCGTAATGCCATGTCACGAGGATGCCCGGCACCATGGCAGGCAGGGCGAGTTCCACGATCATGACGCGGTTGATGGTCGACGTGGTCAGCACGACGATGGCGCCGAGCGCTGCCTGCACGATGCCCAGCCTCACGATTGCCGGCCAGCCAAGCGATGATGCAGCCATGGCGCTACACTCCCGCCAGGTTGCGCACGGCGAAGGCGCTTACCAGCATGCCAAGCACATAGAGTGTGACGCCGAAGCCGCTGTACCACAGCGCCCGGCGCACTGGATCCTGCAGGAACCGCCGCATCAGGATGAGTTGGACGGCGAGCAGCAGGGCAACGCCACCAGCATGCAGCGGACGCCCGAGCGAGAGCAGCAGCACCACTACCGCCATCTGCGGCAGGGCCATGACAGCGCAGGCCACGCGCGCCGCCCCCTTAACGCCGAGTTGCACGGGAAGCGAACGGATGCCCATGCGCTGGTCGCCTTCGATGGCCTTGAAGTCATTCAGCGTCATGATGCCATGGGCACCAACCGAATAGAGCAGCGCGAGGAGAAGGATGGGCCCGGAGGGAATGACGCCCAACAGGGCCGCGGCGCCGGTGAACCATGGCAGCCCTTCATAGCAGAGTCCGACCGCCGCATTGCCCCACCAGCCATTGGCCTTCAGGCGGAAGGGCGGCGCGCTGTAGGCCCAGGCGGCGGCAAGGCCGAACAATGCGGCCCAGAACACCACAGGCCCGATGAGGGCGGCAACGATAAGGGACAGGACGCTCCACGCCATGGCGATCCACAAGCCCCAGCGGCCGGGAACGCGGCCGGAGGGAATGGGGCGGTGGGGTTCGTTGATGGCATCGACATGGCGGTCGTACCAGTCGTTCACGGCCTGGCTTGTGCCGCAGACCAGCGGCCCTGACAGGGCAATCCCGGCCAGCAGGAGCAGCCAGTTCGCGCTGACGGAGGCACCCGAGGACACCACCCCGCAACCGAAGGCCCACATGGGGGGGAACCAGGTAACCGGCTTCAGCAGTTCCAGCACCGCGCCCGGCTTGGGAACGGCAGGCACAGACCGGAATGAGGCGAGGTTGGCCATGATCGACAGGGTATAGTTGACGAATAAAACTGTCAACCTGCCATGACAGATCAGCCGCCAGTACCGGTCTCGTCCTTGTCCTCGATGCCGTAGCGGTTGAGCTTCACATAGAGGCTCTGGCGGGACAGCCCGAGCATGTCTGCCGTGCTGGCCCGGTTGTTGTCATTGATCTGCAGCGCGGCCTCGATGCACAGGCGCTCGATGATATCGGTCGCCTCGCGCACCAGGTCCTTCAGGGGAACCTTGCCAACGAGTTTGGTCATCTCCTCGACCGAGCGGAGCAGATTGCGCTTGCCGGTTTCGGCTTCGGCAATCCGGCGGCTGGCGCGCCGGATGCTGAAGCCATAACAGGCCGGATGTCCGGGCGGCGAGGCAACGCCCGAGACATCGACGTCCTCGATCAGCCCGAACTGACCGCGCATCACCGTCTGGAAATGGCGAACACTGCCCTTGTCGGCCAGGCTGTTGAACAGCACGGAGACATCCACCCCGGCCCGGCCGAGCCAGCGCTCGATCGGTTCGCCGCGGGCCTGTTCCTCGCTGCCGAGCTGGGCGGCATCGAGAAAGGCCGGATTGGCAAACAGGATGTTGCGCTCAAGGTCGGTCACCACGAAGGATTCCGGCATGTCGCGCACTGCGCCGATCATGCCGGCATGGGCCTTCGACACGACCACACCACTGGCACCCGCCGTCATCGGCAGGAGGCGCATGAGATAATAGGTGGCGGCTTCCTGGCGGAAGATGTTGGCGCTCAGCACGGCCTGCTGCTGCCCGCCTTCCAGCGTCAAGCCCACATCATCAGCGCGGCCGGTTGCGCGAAGCGCCAGCATCACATCGCTCACGCGGTCTGCATCGGCAGCATCGAACAGGCCGGTGAACGGTGTGCCGATCAGCCGCTTCATGGGCTTGTTCACCAGATTGGCGGCGGCGGCATTCGCCTCGGTCACGCGGCCGCTGCGCGAATCGACCACCAGCACGGCTTCCGATGCCACCTGCATCAGCAGGCGGTAGCGCGTCTCGGCATGGCGGAGCCTTGCATATTCCTGCTCGATCGACTGTTCCGCCGCCAGGAGCTTCTGCTGGACGGCCGCGAGATGGCGCAAGTCGCGGCCGACTGCCACGAACTCACCCTTTGTGCCGGCCTTCAGGAGGCAATAGCGCACCGGCACATCGGCTTCCCCCGCAACCGGATGGTTGATCTGACGCCAGCGCGGCGGCAGGTCCATCGCGGCCTCTTCCATCATCTGCTCGATCTTGGGGCGGCTCTCGATGGTCGACACATCGGCCCACGCCTTGCCGGGCCAGGAGGCCATGAAGGCAGCCGGCACGTCGGGGGCCGCCACGATACGCTCACCGATGCTGCCATCGGCCCCGATGACCAACGCGACATCGGCGGCGGCGGAGAGGAGAAGGGCGGCATCCGCCGCATCGAGATCCGCCATGAGCCCACGGATACCTTCGGCCGGGTCGCTGATCTCCGGGTGGGATGACACGTTCCCAAGCCTCACCATTCCAATCCCCTACTGGCGTGAACGCCGCACCGATTGTCACTCCGCGCCGACCAGGCCGAACCAGATATCAGCCTGGTCGACGGCAGCCTGGGCATCGCGGATGATGGCATCCGCGCCAAGCCACTGGCCGTCAACATCTCCGCCACTGAGAATTGCTCCCCCAACCATGATTCGGACGGCAGGGTTGCATGACACGGCGCGTATTTCGCTGATAACGGAGCGCAAAACCGGAAGCAAGCGTTGGCTGCTGATAGAAAGACCAACAATATCATAGGGTCTGACGGCCATCAGGCGGCGAATTCCCGCCACCTCTTCGATAACGGCAAGCTGTACCCGCCAGCCGGCGCGCAACAGGAATTCCTCCACAATCCGCAACCCCAGGATGTGTTGCTCGCCAGGAACGGGAAGCAACAGCACGGCGCCCCTTGGCCGCACCACGGCCGGGTTCGGCATCTCCAACTGGCGCAGCAACCGGTGGATCCTGCCGAGCCCGATTGTGACCTCAAGGAAATTCGCATCATCGCGGCACCACATCTCCCCCAGCAAACGGGCGGCGGGCGCGAAGAGCTCCAGCATGATGGTCTCTGCCCCCACCCCCTGGGCGCACAGATCATGGAGCATTTCGGTGACGCCCTCATCGTCGGCTCCGCACAGGAGGGCGGTGAAGGTCTCCACGAGTTCCGGCGCGATGCCGCCCCGCAGGAATGCGGAGAGGTCGTTCACGGCGCCAGCCTCGAATCCAGTGCGCTTACGCAATCCATGTTTCAGCTCCCCACAACCAAAGCATTCCGAAGCCTCGGGCTTCCCTTCATGCGGGCCAGCGGCCCGGGCCGGTGCATGCACTGCAGCGGGACGGCACCGGAGCGCCACCCTCTCTGTCGCTATAATATGTTCTATTTTATTGACGTCAATCTGTATTGACACACATGTCATCCAGCGGTTACCTTTCAGGTCAGGGCTACATTCCTCCACCTCGTTCCTAAAGCGGGAGTGCAGCGGGCCCGGGAGAGCAACACAATGCAAGCGCCTCACCAGCTTGAACACCGCCCCGGGCTTTACACCGAAGCCGAACGGCGGCGGCGCGACTCCACCCCCTGGACCACCGTACAAGCCGTCCTGGCCCCCCTTCAGTTCCTGGTCTTCCTCGTGAGCCTCGGCCTCGTGCTGCGCACATTGCTGACGGGCGAAGGCGTGGTCGCTGCCAATGCCTCAATCGTCATCAAGACACTGCTGCTCTACACCATCATGGTGACCGGCGCGCTTTGGGAAAAGCACGTCTTCGGCAAATATCTCTTCGCGCCGGCCTTCTTCTGGGAAGATGCGGTGAGCTTCATCGTCATCGCACTGCATACGGCCTATCTCTTCGGCCTGCTGACCGGCACGATGAGCGAGACCGGCCTTCTGTGGCTGGCGCTGGTGGCCTATGCCGCCTATGTCGTGAATGCCGGTCAGTTCCTGCTGAAACTGCGCAGCGCCAGGCTCTCCATGCCGGAGGCCGCATCATGAACCTGCCATTCCGCACACCCACCCCTCCCGCCGCCCAGGCCTGCGCCAGCATGCCCGTGCTGCGCGAGCGCGGCCAGCGCGAGGTATTCTGCGGCCTCACCGGCATCGTGTGGCTGCACCGCAAGATACAGGATGCTTTCTTCCTCGTGGTGGGTTCGCGCACCTGCGCTCATCTGATCCAGTCCGCGGCGGGCGTCATGATCTTCGCCGAACCACGCTTTGCCACTGCCATCATCGACGAGCGTGACCTTGCAGGGCTTTCCGAACTCGACACTGAGCTCGACCGGGTGGTCAACCGCCTCCTTGAGCGCCGCCCCGACATCCGCATGCTGTTCCTCGTCGGGTCGTGCCCTTCGGAAGTCATCAAGCTCGACCTGTCGCGCGCCGCCACGCGCCTGTCGCAGATCCACTCCCCAAAAGTCCGTGTGCTGAATTATTCCGGCAGCGGCATCGAAACGACCTTCACCCAAGGTGAAGACGCCTGTTTGGCCGCGCTGGTACCCATCTCCCCTCTTCCAGCTTCCGGCTCTCAGCCCCCGCTCGTCGTGGCGGGGGCTCTTTCCGATGTGGTCGAAGACCAGTTCCGCCGGGTCTTCGCCGATATGGGCCTCGGCAATACCGTGTTCCTGCCGGCCCGCTCCTCCCGCGATCTGCCGCCCATCGGGCCGGGCACACGCTTCCTGCTGGCGCAGCCCTTCCTGTCGGACACGGTGCGGGCACTTGAGGAGCGCGGCGCCCGCCAGATTGCAGCCCCCTTCCCGCTGGGCGCGGAGGGAACGACCGCGTGGTTTCAGGCGGCGGCCGATGCCTATGGCGTATCCGGTGCAAAATTCCGGGCCGCAACCGATGCCGGCCGCGCGCGCGCCACATTGGCCATCAACGCCCACCGCAAGGAGCTTGAAGGCAAGCGCATCTTCTTCTTCCCCGACTCGCAGCTTGAAATTCCGCTGGCGCGCTTCGTCGCGCAGGAACTCGGCATGGAGCCTCTGGAAGTGGGAACACCCTATCTCCAGCGCCAGATCCTCGCGCTGGAACTGCCGCAGCTGCCGCCCGGCTGCCGCCTGAGCGAGGGGCAGGACGTTGAAAAGCAGCTCGACCGCTGCCGTGAGGCAAAACCCGATCTCATCGTCTGCGGCCTCGGGTTGGCCAATCCGCTGGAGGCCGAGGGCTTCACCACGAAATGGTCGATCGAACTCGTGTTCACCCCGATCCAGGGCTATGAGCAGGCCGGTGACCTGGCGCAGCTCTTTGCCCGCCCGCTCGACCGCAAGATGAGGCTGGGGGGCATGCCATGCAGCTGACCCTGTGGACCTATGAAGGCCCGCCGCACATCGGCGCCATGCGCGTTGCCACCGCGATGAAGGGCCTGCACTATGTGCTGCACGCCCCGCAGGGCGATACCTACGCCGACCTGCTCTTCACCATGATCGAGCGGCGCAACGCGCGGCCACCGGTGAGCTACACGACCTTCCAGGCCCGCGACCTCGGCGGCGACACCGCAAACCTGTTCAAGACAGCCTGCGCCGATGCCTTCGACCGCTTCCAGCCACAGGCGATGATCGTCGGCGCGTCCTGCACCGCCGAATTGATCCAGGATGATCCAGGCGGCCTCGCAAAGGCGCTGAGCCTGCCCATTCCGGTGATCCCGCTGGAGCTTCCCTCCTACCAGAAAAAGGAGAACTGGGGCGCGTCGGAAACTTTCTATCAGATCGTGCGGCACCTCTGCGTGCCGGGGGCCGCCAGCGGCGAGATCAACCCGCGCTCCTGCAACATCCTCGGGCCAACGGCCCTCGGCTTCCGCCACCGTGATGACCTGACCGAAATCACGAAGCTGCTCGGCCTCCTCGGCATCAGCGTGAATGTGGTAGCCCCGCTCAACGCCACGCCCGACGATATCCGCCGCATCCCGAACGCCGCGTTCAACGTGGTGCTCTATCCCGAAACCGGCGAGGCGGCCGCCCGCTGGCTGGAGACGAACTGCAAGCAGCCGCGGACCACCGTCGTGCCGATTGGTGTGTCGGCGACGCAAGACTTCATCCGCGAAGTTGCCGCACTGGCCGGCGTCGACCCGACAGGCGTGCTGGAAGAGCAGGCCTCACGCCTTCCGTGGTATTCGCGCTCGGTCGATTCCACCTATCTCACGGGCAAGCGCGTCTTCATCTTCGGCGATGCCACCCACGCGCTGGCCGCCGCCCGCATCGCCAGGGAAGAACTGGGTTTCGACGTTGTCGGGCTTGGCACCTACTCGCGCGAGTTTGCAAGACCGGTGCGGCAAGCCGCCCAGGAACTTGGCATCGAGGCGCTGATCACCGACGACTATCTCGAAGTCGAGGCCAAGGTGGCCGAACTCCAGCCGGAAATGGTTCTCGGCACGCAGATGGAACGCCACATCGCCAAGAAGCTGGGGCTTGCCTGTGCGGTCATTTCCGCGCCGGTGCATGTGCAGGGTTTCCCGGCGCGCTATGCCCCGCAGATGGGCTTCGAAGGCGCCAATGTGATCTTCGACGAATGGGTGCACCCGCTGATGATGGGACTTGAGGAACACCTCGTGCACATGTTCCGCGAAGACTTCGAGTTCAACGACAAGGCCGCCCCTTCGCATCTCGGCCATGGCGCCACCAAGGCCCCCGCCGCGCCATCGAAGGCGATCAATGGCAGCTGGGCCAAGGACGCGGAACGGGAACTGGAGAAAATCCCGTTCTTCGTGCGCGGCAAGGCGCGCCGCAACACCGAACGCTTCGCCGCCGAACGCGGCATTTCGCTCATCACCATCGAGACGCTGTACGATGCCAAAGCCCATTTCAGGCGATAGCGCCGCCATGCGCGTGGTGATCGTGACCCTCGACAATCATCTGACCGGGGCTGTAGCCCGCGTCCAGGCACAGCTCGCCCGCGAGATCCCGAACCTTCATCTGTCGGTGCATGCCGCCTCCAACTGGGCCAGCAATCCGGACGCCCTCAAGTCCTGCCTTGAGCATATCGCACAGGGCGACATCATCATCGCCAGCATGCTGTTCATGGAGGATCACATCCAGGCAGTGCTGCCCGCACTGGAAGCGCGCCGCGACAGCTGCGACGCCATGGTCTGCTTCATGTCAGCAGGCGAGGCGATCAAGCTCACACGCATGGGCCGCTTCGCGATGGGCGGCAGCCAGGGCACGATCGTCAACCTGCTGAAGAAACTGCGCGGCGCCAAGACCAACAACGACACCGAAAAGGCGAGCGCGGGCGAAAAGCAGCTCGCCATGCTGAAGCGCGTCCCGCAGATCCTGCGCTTCATTCCCGGCTCCGCGCAGGATGTGCGGGCCTATTTTCTGACCATGCAGTACTGGCTGGCTGGATCGGAAGAGAACATCGCCCATCTGGTGCGCTTCCTTGTGGCGAAATTCGCCGACGGCCCGCGCAGGCCGCTGCGCAAGCTGGTGCGCTACGAGGAGCCGAAGACCTATCCGGAAGTGGGCGTCTATCATCCACGCCTCGCCGGGCGGGTGAGCGAGACCGCAGACAGACTGCCCGCCCCCAAGGGCCAGCCCACCGGCACCATCGGCCTTCTGCTCATGCGCTCCTATGTGCTGTCGGGCGACACCAGGCACTATGACGGGGTGATCGAAGCCTTCGAGGCCCGTGGCCTCCGGGTGATACCCGCCTTTGCCACCGGGCTTGACCAACGCCCCGCGATCCGCCGCTTCTTCCTGCAGGACGGACGTCCGGTGATTGACTCCCTGGTCTCGCTCAGCGGGTTTTCGCTGGTTGGTGGCCCCGCCTACAATGACGCGAAGGCTGCCGAAGACATGCTGGCCGAACTCGACATGCCCTATGTCGCCGCCCAGCCCGTGGAATTCCAGACGCTCGAGGAATGGCAAACCTCCGAGCGCGGGCTCCACCCCATCGAAACCACGATGATGATCGCCATTCCCGAACTCGACGGTGCGATGAACGGCGTGGTGTTCGGCGGCCGGAGCAGCGGTGACCGGGACGAGCGCAACATGCGCGTCGAACCGGAGCGTGCCGCCATGCTGGCCGCGCGGGTGGCAAAGCTCGTGCGTCTGCGCAAGGCTGCCAAGGCCGCGCGCAAGATCGCGGTGGTGATCTTCAACTTCCCGCCCAATGCGGGTGCCACGGGAACAGCGGCGTTCCTCTCCGTCTTCGAGTCGCTCTACAACACGCTGAAGGCCATGAAGGCCGAGGGCTATACGGTCGATCTTCCCGGCTCGGTGGAGGAACTGCGCCGGGCAGTGCTCACCGGCAATGCCGAGCGCTTCGGCGCGGATGCCAATGTGATCCACCGCATATCGGCGGATGACCATGTCCGGCGCGAAAAACATCTCGGCGAGATCGAGGCGCAATGGGGCCCTGCCCCCGGCCGCCACCAGGCCGATGGCAGCACCATCCATGTGCTGGGCGAGCGCTTCGGAAATGTGCTGGTCGGGGTTCAGCCCGCCTTCGGCTACGAGGGCGACCCCATGCGCCTGCTGTTCGAACGCAACTTCGCGCCGACCCACGCCTTCTCCGCCTTCTACCGCTATCTGCGCGAAGACTTCGGGGCCGATGCGATCCTGCATTTCGGCACGCATGGCGCTCTGGAATTCATGCCGGGCAAACAATCGGGGCTTTCGGCCCGGTGCTGGCCGGACCGCCTCATCAGCGATGTGCCGAACGTCTATCTCTATTGCGCCAACAATCCCTCGGAAGGCTCGATCGCCAAGCGCCGCAGCGGTGCAACCCTCATCAGTTACCTGACGCCGCCGCTCAGCCAGGCAGGGCTTTACCGCGGCCTCGTCGAACTGAAATCCTCCGTGGATCGCTGGCGCGGCCTGACGCCGGATGCGGTGGAGCGGCCGCAACTTGCGGCGCTGATCCAGGCACAGGCGGCCCAGGTTGACCTGTCGGAGGCCGAACCGGCCTGGGCCATGCCGGACCAGCGCATCCAGGCGTTGCAGCAGAACATTCGTGAACTTGAATATACGCTGATCCCGCATGGCCTGCATGTGGTGGGCGAGCCGATGAACGCCGAGGCGCGGCGCGAGACGGCGGCAAGTGTCGCAAACATGACCAGCGGCGCGGATCTTGCCCGGCTGGAGCAGCTGCTGGCCGAAGACCATGAGATCGAAGGCCTGATGCGGGCGCTCGACGGGCGGTTCATCCGCCCTGTGCCGGGCGGCGACCTGATCAGAACGCCGGAAATCCTTCCGACAGGCCGCAACTTGCATGGTTTCGATCCGTTCCGCATTCCCTCCACCTTTGCGCTCAAGGATGGCGCGCGCCAGGCGGGCCTGCTGCTCGACACGCACATGGCAGCCGGAAAGCCCTTGCCCGAGACGGTGGCGCTGGTGCTGTGGGGAACCGACAACCTCAAGAGCGAGGGTGGGCCCATCGCCCAGGCGCTGGCCCTCCTCGGCGCCACGCCCCGCTTCGACAGCTTCGGGCGCCTGTGCGGCGCAGCCCTTCTGCCGCTGGCCGATCTCGGCCGGCCGCGCATCGATGTGATGCTGACGCTGTCCGGCATCTTCCGCGATCTCCTGCCACTGCAAACCCGCATGCTGGCGGAAGCCTGCTGGCTTGCCGCCTCCGCTGATGAGCCGGAGGAGGTGAATTTCGTGCGCAAGCATGCGCTGGCTCACATGGCGACCAACGGCTGCGACCTTGAAACCGCCGCCCTGCGCGTTTTCAGCAATGCCGACGGAGCCTATGGCTCGAACGTCAATATGCTGGTGGACAGCGGGCGCTGGGCCAGCGAGGATGAGCTTGGCGATCTCTTCGCCAAGCGCAAGTCCTTCGCCCATGGCCGTTCCGGCCAGGTGTCGCAGCAGGCGGGCGTCATGGCCTCGATCCTCTCGGGCGTGGACCTCGCCTACCAAAACCTCGAATCGGTTGAGCTGGGCGTCACCACGGTGGACCATTATTTTGACTCGCTTGGCGGCATCAGCCGTGCGGCGGAGAAGCAGCGCGGCGCGGCGGTGCCCGTCTATATCGGCGACCAAACGCGTGGCACAGGCGTGGTGCGCACCATCTCCGAGCAGGTGGCGCTTGAATCGCGAACCCGCGTGCTGAACCCGAAGTGGTATGAGGGCATGCTGCAGCATGGCTCGGAAGGTGTGCGCCACATCGAGTGCCACCTCACCAACACTGTCGGCTGGTCTGCCACCACGGGCCAGGTGGCCCCGTGGTTCTATCAGCAATTCACCCAGACCTATGTGCTGGACGAAAACATGCGCGGCCGCCTTGCTGGCCTCAATCCGAAGGCGGCCGTCAAGGTCGTCAACCGGCTTCTTGAGGCGCAGCGGCGTTCGTTCTGGTCTCCCGACGCGGCGACGCTGGCTGCCCTGCAGCGCGCTGGCGAGGAACTGGAAGACAGGCTTGAAGGACTGGGCGTGGAGGTAGCGGCATGACACTGGTGATCGATCGCAAGCCGAGGCCGCGCATGGCCCCGAACGGAGACGGCGAGGGCAGCGTGCAGGTGCACCTCAACCCCGACATCTCCATCGGCACCGCAAAGGTATTCTCGGTGTACGGCAAGGGTGGCATCGGCAAGAGCACGACATCCTCGAACCTGTCGGTCGCCTTCTCGAAGCTCGGCAAGCGCGTGCTGCAGATCGGCTGCGACCCGAAGCATGACTCGACCTTCACCCTGACCAAAAGCCTGGTTCCAACGGTCATCGACATTCTCGAGCAGGTCAATTTCCATTCCGAGGAGCTGCGCCCGGAGGATTTCGTCTTCCAGGGCTACAATGGCGTGATGTGCGTCGAAGCTGGCGGCCCGCCCGCTGGTACGGGTTGCGGCGGCTATGTGGTGGGCCAGACGGTGAAGCTCCTCAAGGAACACCACCTTCTGGAAGAAACCGACGTCGTGATCTTCGATGTGCTGGGCGACGTGGTGTGCGGCGGCTTCGCCTCCCCACTTCAACACGCGGACCGCGCCCTCGTCGTGGCGGCCAATGACTTCGATTCGATCTTCGCGATGAACCGCATCGTGGCGGCAATCAATGCCAAGGCGAAGAACTATGGCGTGCGGGTGGGCGGCGTCATCGCAAACCGCTCCAAGGACACAGACCAGATCGACCGCTTCGCCGAGGCGACCGGCCTCAAGCGGCTGGCGCATCTTCCCGATGTCGACGCCATAAGGGTGAGCCGCCTCAAGAAATCGACGCTGTTCGAAATGGCCTCTTCGCCGGAAGTTGACCTCGTGCAGAAGGAATACATGCGGCTTGCCGCCGAACTCTGGGCCGGCTGCGAGCCCTGCGACGCGCGCTCGATGAAGGACCGTGAAATCTTCGACTTCCTGGGGTTCGACTGATGGCTGACAGCTACCTGAAGACGCGCGGCGAGATCGAAACCTACTTCGACCGCACGGCGGTTCATGCCTGGTCGGCGCTGACCTCGGATGCGCCGGTGAGCAAGATCCGCGCCACGGTGCGCGCGGGGCGCGACCGCATGCGGGAAACGCTGCTGGGCTTCCTGCCCGGAGACCTCAGGGGCTGCCGGCTTCTCGATGCCGGATGCGGTACCGGCGCGCTGGCGATCGAAGCCGCGCGGCGCGGCGCTGAAGTCACCGCGGTCGATATCTCCCCCACACTGATCGGCATTGCCCGCCAGCGCGTGCCCGAAAAACTCGGCGATGGCCGCATCACCTTCATCGCCGGCGACATGCTGGACCCGAAGCTCGGCACCTTCGACCATGTGGTGGCGATGGATTCGCTCATCCACTACAGCCTCGCCGACATGTCCGACATGCTGGCGCGGCTCTCCCAGATGAGCCGCGGCGGCATTCATTTCACCTATGCGCCGCGTACCCCCGCCCTGGCGGCGATGCATGTGGTGGGCAAGGTCTTCCCGCGCTCCAACCGCTCGCCGCGCATCGTGCCGCACGCCACCGCCTCGCTCCATGAGCGGATATCCCGGTCCGAACGCCTGCGCGACTGGCGGCTGGGCCGCGATAAGCGTGTGACGAGCGGTTTCTATATTTCCCATGCGCAGGAGCTGACAGCGGCATGAGGAAACTCAACCAGTCGGTGATGAAGGGGTGGCAGCGGCTTGGCCCGCGCTTTCTGCCTTTCGCCGATGCCGCCACCAGGGAACTGCCGCTCGGCCGCCTGCTGCGCCTGTCGCTGTTCCAGATTTCGGTTGGCATGGCGATGGTGTTGCTGACCGGCACGCTCAACCGCGTGATGATCGTGGAGCTCGGCATCTCGGCGTGGATGGTAGGGCTGATGGTGTCGCTGCCCATCGTGTTTGCACCGTTCCGGGCGCTGATCGGCTTCAAGTCCGACACGCACCGCTCGGTTCTGGGCTGGCGCCGCGTGCCCTATATCTGGTTCGGCACCCTGCTGCAGTTCGGCGGATTCGCCATTCTTCCCTTCGCGCTGCTGGTGCTGACGGGCGAGGGCCACGGCGCGGCGGTATGGGGGCAGATCGGCGCGGCGCTGGCCTTCCTGCTGATCGGCGCGGGCGTGCACACCACCCAGACGGCGGGCCTCGCGCTGGCCAGCGATCTCGCCTCCGATGAAGCCCGGCCGCGCGTCGTTGCCCTGCTCTATGTGATGTTGCTTCTCGGCATGGTGGTGAGTGGGCTGGTGTTCGGCACGCTGCTGCATGACTTCAGCGCCAAGCAACTGATCCAGATCATCCAGGGCGTCGCGGTTTTGACGGTGATCCTGAATGTCGTTGCCATGTGGCAGCAGGAGGCCCGCAGCCCCGCCCGTACCGACCCACGCGCCGCACGCACCACCTTCCGCGAGGCCTGGCACAAGTTCAGCGGCTCCGGCCCCGCCAAGCGGCTGCTGGTTGCGGTCGCTCTGGGCAGCGCCGCCTTCAGCATGCAGGATATTCTGCTCGAGCCCTTCGGCGGGCAGGTCTTCGGCATGAGCGTGGGCCAGACCACAATGCTGACGGCAACGCTGGCCGCCGGAACGCTCGCAGGCTTTGCACTCTCGGCGCGGCAGCTGGGGCGCGGCGGCAATGCGTTCCGGCTGGCTTCACTCGGCATTCTCGCAGGCATCGCCGCCTTTGCCGCCATCATCTTCGCACCGGTCCTCGAACTTCCCTCGCTGTTCCAGACCGGCTCGTTCTTCATCGGCCTCGGCGGCGGGCTGTTCGCGGTTGGCATGCTGACGGCCGCCATGGACCTCGCCGCCACCGGTGGAAGCGATGTCAGCGGGTTTGCGCTCGGTGCCTGGGGCGGTGTTCAGGCCACGGCCGCAGGCCTTGCCATCGGCGCCAGCGGCCTGCTGCGCGACATGGTGACAGGGCTCGGCCAGGACGGCACCCTCGGCGCTGCCTTCACGGGGCCGGCTGCAGGCTACCTTGTCGTCTACCACATCGAAATCGTGCTTCTGTTTGCAACCCTCGCCGTCATCGGGCCGATGGTCCGGGGCGGCAGCCGTCGTCCCAAACGCCAGCAAGGCTTAGGCCTTGCGCAATATCCAGGCTGATCCAAGGAGAGACCAATGTCTGCAGCCTTTACCCAGTATGTCGATGTCGCCCAGGTCGTGCTCTATGTGTTCTGGGCCTTCCTGGCGGTGATCATCATTTACCTGCACACCGAGGACAAGCGCGAGGGCTATCCCCTCGAGTCCGACCGCTCCGGCGCCATTGCGGTTCAGGGCTGGCCGCGGGTGCCCGCGCCCAAGACCTACCTGCTTGCCGATGGCTCCAGCGTTCAGGCCCCGCGCGCCCAACCGCATGACCGGCGTCCCATCAAGGCCGAGCCGGTAGGCGCCTGGCCCGGCGCACCGCTGGAACCGTCGGGCGATCCGATGGTCGATGGCGTAGGCCCCGCCGCCTACGCCGAGCGCCTCGACATCCCTGATGCTGCGCTTAACGGCACTCCGAAGCTCGTGCCGTTGCGCAAGGCCGAAGGCTGGCACATCGAGGAGCGCGACCCCGATCCGCGCGGCATGCCGGTCATCGGCTGCGATGGCAAGGTCGGCGGCACGGTCAAGGATGTCTGGGTTGACGTCGGCGAATACATCATGCGCTATCTTGAGGTCGAAGTCGGCGACAGCAAGGGCGGAAAGCGCAATGTGCTGCTGCCCACCACGCTCTCCCGCATCTCCGGTTCGCGCCAGCGCGTCGAGGTGAAGTCCATCACCTCGGAGCATTTCAGCAAGGTGCCCGGAACCAGGCAGGCCGATGTCGTGACCCGCCTCGAGGAAGACCGCATCTGCGCCTTCTACGCGGGTGGCCACCTCTACGCCACGCCACAACGCGCCGAGCCGCTGCTATGACCGAAGCGCACTCCGATTTCGACTTCGAGCCCGTCAGGGGCCTGCCGCAACTCCTGCCCGAGGGCGAGCGCGTCCTCTGGCAGGGTGCACCGCGCTGGCAGGATCTCGCTGTCCATGCCTTCCACGCCCGCAAGGTGATCTGGTATTTCGCGGCCATTGCGGTGGCCCAGTCTGCCTTCCGCTACGCGGATGGCGAGAGCCTGCTCACCGCGCTCCGCGCCTTCGAGTGGCTGGGCATCATGGGCTTCATGGCGGCAGCCCTGCTCACCGGGCTTGCCTATCTGAGTGCGCGCACCAGCGTCTACACGATCACCAACAAGCGGATCGTCATGCGCATCGGCATGGCATTGCCCGTCACCATCAACCTCCCGTTCAAGCAGATCGATGGCGCATCGCTGCGCCTGTTCCGCAACGCCTCGGGCGACATTGCCCTGAAGCTCAACAGCAAGGAACGGGTTGCCTATCTGCTGCTGTGGCCGCATGCGAGGCGTTTCCACATGGCGCATCCGCAGCCCTCTCTGCGCTGCATCGCCGATGCCGACCGGGTGGCAGGCCTGCTTGCCGCCGCACTCACCGGCCAGGCGACCGAGCCGGTGGCCGCCCGGGAACCCGCACCGCGCATGATGAACTCTCCCACCCCGGCGGCGGCATAGACCATGGCCTCACGTTCCTCACCCAGCCACATTCCCCCCCTGCCGCTGGCGGCAAGCTTCGGCATGGCGCTGCTAGCACTGTTGCTGGTGGCAGGTGCGCGCCTCACCGGCTTCACGCCGCAGCAGGCGGTGAGCAGTGGCGAGGTACTCGAAAGCCGGCTGCTGAGCTTCCAGACCGACAGCCGCGGCGATGTCGCGGTGATTGACGCCCAGACCGGAGAGACGATCATCCTCGCCGGCAAGGAAGGCTTCATTCCGGGCGTACTGCGCGGCCTCAACCGCCTGCGCCGCACCAATGAATTCCACCCGGCCGATGCCTACCGCCTTGAGAGGCTGAGCAGCGGCGAGTTGATGCTGGTCGATACCAAGACGGGCGTGCGACTCGAACTCAATGCCTATGGCCACGCCAATGCCCGGGTGTTCGAAACCTTTCTGCGACCGACAGGAGACAAGAGCTGATGCTGAACCCCTTCGCACCCGCGGGCCGTGAGGATGTCATGTGCACCGTTCATGTCGTGAACACTTTCGAAAGCCTCGCCGCGCATGTCGAACTCGACAATGGCGTGACGGTCGAGCCAGGCGATGAGGTGCTGGTCCACGGCAAGCCGATGATCGTGCCCTATGGCGAAACCGCAACCGAGCGCCGCAAGGCCACGATCACCCGCGCCAACTGGCTGGAACGCAAGTGGGTGAGGATGACAGGTGACCTTGAATTCATGGAACTGCTGGAATTCAGCTTCTCGGGAGAAGAGCTATGACCATCGAGACACTCGGCATCCGCCCCGCGGACACGCTCGCCAAGGCCCAGGAATCGACCGTTCTCAGCCCGCGTTTCTACACCACCGACTACAAGGCCCTCGACAAGATGGATGTGACGCCGGTGCGCAAGGAATGGGACGCGCTCATCGCAGAGATGCAGAGCGACCCCAACAAGAACCATTTCCGGCGCAACGCCGAATGGGACAAGGTGACGCTTGAGGACATGCCGGAGGGCTTGCGCAAGGAGTTCGTCGATTTCCTTGTCAGCTCGCTCACAGCCGAGTTTTCGGGCTGCGTGCTCTATGCCGAAATGCGCAAGCGCGGCTCCAACCCGGACATGTGCGAATTGTTCCGGCTGATGAGCCGGGATGAATCCCGCCACGCAGGCTTCATCAACGATACGCTCAAGGACTTCGGCATCGGCGTGGACCTCGGCTTCCTCACCCGCACCAAGAAATACACTTTCTTCAAGCCGAAGTTCATCTTCTACGCGACCTATCTCTCCGAGAAGATCGGCTATGCGCGCTACATCACCATCTTCCGCCACCTGCAGGCGCACCCCGAGCGGCGTATTCACCCGATCTTCAAGTGGTTCGAGAAGTGGTGCAATGACGAGTTCCGCCATGGCGAGGCCTTCGCGCTGCTGATGCGGGCACACCCGGAACTGCTCTCCGGACTGAACAAGCTGTGGGTGAAGTTCTTCCTCATGGCGGTGTTTGCCACCATGTATGTGCGCGACCACCAGCGGCCGCATTTCCACGCGGCAATGGGCATCGATCCCACTGACTATGCCTACAAGGTCTTCAAGATCACCTCGGAGATTTCGCGCCAGGTCTTTCCGCTGGAACTCGACATTGACAACCCGGCCTTCTTCAAGGGACTCGAGCGGCTCCGGATGATCAACGAGCGTGCCGCCGTGTGGCGGAACAAGGGTGGGCTGACCGCGAAGATCGGCAAGGCAAGGACAGCGCTGGCTGCTGGCTGGACACTGTTCAGGCTTTACATGATTCCCGCCAAGACCAACGCGCTGCCCGCCAACGTCCGCCTCGCACCAACCTGGTGATGTCGGGCTGATGGATTACGCGCTCCCCATCGGCTTCGCGCTGTTCCTCTGGTGGTTCACCACGGGGGCGATTTTCTATCTCGATCAACTCGCCCAGTGGACCTTCAAGTGGAGCATGCTGGGCGCGACAGCCGTGCTGGCAGCCGCCCTGCACCTCATCTGGGCGCGCGCCGAGGATACATCGCTGTGGGCCGTCTATGCCGGGTTTACGGCAGGCCTCCTTGCCTGGGGCTGGCAGGAGATCAGCCTCTACACAGGCTTTGTCACTGGCCCGCGGAAGGTGTGCTGTGACAAGGGCTGCAGCGGCTGGGCGCATTTCGGCCACGCAATCCAGGTGAACCTCTGGCATGAGATCGCCATCATCGCGGTGGCCTTCGTCATCGCGGCCCTCAGCTGGAACGCTGCCAACCAATGGGGCTTGTGGACCTACCTGCTGCTGTGGTCCCTGCATCTGAGTGCGAGGCTCAATGTGTTTCTCGGCGTGCGCAATGTCAGTGCGCAGTTCCTGCCGCCTCACATGGAAGTGCTGAAAAGCTTCCTCACCGTGAAGCCGATGAACCTGCTGTTTCCGTTCTCCGTCACGGTCACAACCATTGCCGCGGTTCTATTGCTGCAACAGGCCTACGGCGCAACCAGCCCCGAGGCGCGCACTGGCTTTGCGCTGCTCGGGGCGCTCGCCGTGCTGGGCGTTGCCGAGCACTGGCTGCTGATCCTGCCGCTGCCTGTCGAGAAGATCTGGCAGTGGAGCATGCCGCGCGACCGGAAACTGCAAGCAAAGAAAGCATCCGTTTCGCCGCCGCTCGAATACGCACCCCTCAAGACAGAGCTTCTGCCATGACCGGTCTTCCCGCCAGTTCCGGCAGCGCAAACCTCCGGGAGAGCCAGATGGACTACCAACGCTTCTTTGCCGCCGAACTGGACACGCTGCGCGCCGAGGGGCGCTATCGCGTGTTTGCCGATCTGGAGAGAAAGGCCGGGCAGTTCCCGAAGGCCATTCACCACGGCGCAAACGGCCGCGACATCACTGTGTGGTGCTCGAACGATTATCTCGGCATGGGCCAGCATCCGAAGGTTCTGGCTGCCATGCACGACGCGCTCGATCGCTACGGCGCAGGCGCAGGCGGCACGCGCAACATCTCCGGCACCAACCACTGCCATGTCGAATTGGAGAAGGAACTCGCTGATCTTCATGGCAAGGAAGCGGCCCTGCTCTTCACCTCGGGCTATGTCTCGAACTGGGCCGCACTGGGCACGCTGGCGCAGAATATTCCGAACTGCATCGTCTATTCGGATGCGGGCAACCATGCTTCTATGATCGAGGGCATCCGCCACAGCCGGGCCGAACGGCATATTTTCCGCCACAACGACATCAACGATCTGGCGCGGCTTCTGAAGGCGGCTGACCCGGCGCGTCCGAAACTCATTGCCTTCGAGTCGGTCTATTCGATGGATGGCGACATCGGCCACATCCGCCGGATCTGCGATCTCGCGGAACAGTACAACGCCATGACCTTTCTCGATGAGGTGCATGCGGTGGGGATGTATGGACCACGCGGCGGCGGAATCGCCGAACGCGAAGGCCTGATGGACCGCCTCACCGTAATCCAGGGAACGCTCGGCAAGGCGTTTGGCGTCGTGGGGGGCTACATCGCCGGCTCTGCCGCGCTGTGCGATTTCGTGAGGAGTTTCGCTTCGGGCTTCATCTTCACGACAGCCCTGCCGCCGGCTGTCGCGGCCGGCGCGGCAGCGTCGATCCGCCACCTCAAGTCCTCGCAGTTCGAGCGTCTGCGCCAGAAGGAGCGCGTGGCGAGGCTCCGCCAAAAGCTCGGCCAGGCGGGTGTTCCGCACATGGCGAATGACAGCCATATCGTGCCGGTCGTCGTGGGTGATGCCAAGAAATGCAAGTGGATCACCGACATCCTGCTCGAGCGTTACGGGATCTATATCCAGCCGATCAACTACCCGACGGTGCCGCGCGGCACGGAGCGGCTGCGTATCACGCCCACGCCGTTGCATTCGGATGCCGACATGGATCATCTGGTGTCGGCACTCTCCGAACTCTGGTCGCAATGCGCGCTGGCCCGCGCGGTCGCCTGATCAGACGCACCCAGCGGCGCCAAACGGCAGCGAAATCACTCCTACCCCCGGCGTGCCGCGCGAAGCCATCCGGCTCAGGCACTGGCGGTCATCAGGCGGCGCACCGTTTCCTGAACGGCGTCCTGCCAGGGGCGGAGCGTGAGGCCGAAGCGGCGCGCAAAGGCCTGCGTCTCAAGCCTTGAATTGAGCGGCCGGCGCGCCGGTGTCGGATACTCCGCAGTGGTGATCGGCTCGAGTGCCGGCACCGGGCCACCATGGCGGGCGCTTTCTGCAAACACCGCCTCGGCCAGTTCGAACCAACTGGTGCTGCCCGCATTGGTGAGGTGAAAGATGCCGCCATCGCCGGGCGCGGCCATGGCCTGTGGCGCAATGTTCAGGATTGCCGCTGCCAAATCCAGCGCACTTGTGGGATTGCCCGCCTGATCGCTGACGATCCGCAGGCTGTCCCGCTCAGCCCCGAGGCGCAGCATGGTCCTGACGAAATTTGCGCCATAGGGGCTGAACACCCAGGACGTTCTGAGGACAAGCGCTGCCGGATGCGCGGCGAGAACGGCTTGCTCCCCCTCCCGCTTCGAATGCCCGTACACATTGAGGGGAGCAGTTTTGTCGGTCTCGACATATGGTGCGGGCTTCGTACCGTCGAAGACATAATCCGTGGACAGATGGATGAGCGGGGCGTTGAGTGCGGCCGCTGCCATGGCGACAGCCATCGCCCCGTCGCGGTTGACGGCAAAGGCCCGGGCTTTGTCCGCCTCCGCCCCGTCAACGGCAGTATAGGCCGCCGCATTGACGATCAGGTCGGGGGCGGCCGCGGCGATGGCCGCGCTCACGCTGGCCGGGTCTTCGAGGTCAAGCACCGGACGGCCAAGTCTCAGGAGTTCGACGCCGTTGAGATGGCGGGCCTGTGCCGCGAGCGACAGGGCCAACTGGCCTTTGCTGCCCGTGACGAGGATGCGCATTCAGGCCGCGCCGCCGAGCCGCTGGCCGGCATAGCGCGCCTCGCGCAAGGGCCGCCACCAGGATTCATTGTCGAGATACCAGGTGATGGTCCCCGCGAGGCCGGAGTCGAAGTCATGGCGGGCCCTCCAGCCGAGTTCCGTTTCCGCCTTTGTGGCATCGATCGCATAGCGCAGGTCATGGCCGGGCCTATCGCCGACGAAGGTGATCAGGCGGCGGCGCGGGCCGTGAGGAGAAGGCTTCACCGCATCCAGAAGGTCGGCGATGCTTTCAACGACCGTCAGGTTGGAGCGTTCGTTGCGTCCGCCGATGTTGTAGGATTGCCCGATGCGCCCCCGCATCAGCACGATGGCGAGAGCGCGCGCATGGTCTTCGACATGCAGCCAGTCCCGGATGTTTTCCCCGCTGCCATAGACCGGCAGCGGCTTCTCCTCGAGTCCGTTGAGGATCATCAGCGGGATGAGCTTCTCCGGAAACTGGTAGGGCCCGTAGTTGTTCGAGCAGTTGGACAGCACCACGGGCAGGCCGAAGGTGTGATGCCAGGCCACGACGAGATGATCGGAGGCTGCCTTGGACGCGGAATAGGGGGAGGACGGCGCATAAGCGGTATCCTCGGTGAACAGGCCGCCGGACAACGGCAATTGCCCGAATACTTCATCCGTCGAGACATGATGGAACCGGAACGACGCACGCCGTTCGGGCGGAAGCCGCGCATGATAGGCGCGCGCCGCCTGCAGCAGGGCATAGGTTCCGAGAATGTTGGTGTCGATGAAAGCGCCGGGCGCATCGATCGAGCGATCGACATGGCTTTCCGCGGCAAGATGCATGATGGCGTCAACGTCCTCTTGCACCATGATCGCCTGCATCTCATCGTGCGCGCAGATATCGGCCCGGTGGAAGCGGTAGTTGGGGTGGCCGCGCAACATGGCGGTCGATCCCTCTGTCGCAGCATAGGTCAGCTTGTCGATGTTGACGACGCTGTAGCCGAGGTCCAGCACCAGATGGCGGCAGACAGCCGATCCGATGAAGCCGCACCCACCCGTGACCATGACTTTCATCTGCTGAACCCTCAGAACACAAGATCGGATGTCATTGCCTCAAGCCGCGCCGCCGCGGCATCCTTGGCCGAAAGAAGCGGCTGTTGGCCCTCGCGCAGCGGCCATGCGATGGATAGAGCGGGATCGTTCCACGCAATGGAGCGCTCGCAGTGGGGCGCATAGGGCGCGGACACCTTGTACAGGACCTCGGTGTCCGGCTCCAGTGTCAGGAAGCCGTGGGCAAGGCCCTCCGGCAGATAGAGCTGATTGAAGGCACCGGCCGAAAGCACACAGGAAACCCAGCGTCCGAACTGCGCTGATCCTGGCCGGATATCGACGGCGACGTCAAAGATGGCGCCCCGCAGCACGCGCACCAGCTTGGCCTGCGGCATGGGCGCACGCTGAAAATGCAGGCCGCGCAGCACATGCGGCTCCGCAGAGAGCGACTGGTTGTCCTGCATCCAGTCATGATCAATGCCCAGTTCACGGAACCGCTCGCGCTGCCATGTCTCGGCGAAGAACCCCCGCGCATCGCCGAAGCGCTCAGGCACGATCTCGACGACGCCGAGACCAAGCTCACGAACCTGCATCAGGCGCTGCCCTTCAGGGCGGAGCCATCCTCGGACACCAGACGGCGGAGATAACTGGCGTATTCGGTCTTCCCCAATGAGGCAGCACGCGCCATCATGTGAGGCGCATCGACCCAGCCCGCGTGAAAGGCGATCTCCTCCGGGCAGCAGACCTTGATCCCGGTCCGGGTCTCGATGGTGCGGATGAAGGAGCCCGCGTCATGCAGGCTGTCATGTGTGCCGGTGTCAAGCCAGGCATAACCGCGCCCCAAACGCTCCACATTGAGCAAGCCCCTGCCGAGATAGACGCGGTTAACATCGGTGATCTCGAGTTCGCCCCTCGGCGATGGCTTCAGCGACTTGGCGATCGCCACGACATCCGGGTCATAGAAATAGAGCCCAGTGACCGCCCAGTTGGACACGGGGGTGACCGGCTTTTCCTCAATGCCGCTCGCCTTGCCGTCCGGCCCGAATGAAACGACGCCATATCGCTCGGGGTCCGAGACATGATAGGCGAAAACGGTGGCGCCCTCGCTGCGTGCGGCGGCGGCACGGCATTTCGCCTGCAGGCTGTCACCATGGAAGACATTGTCGCCAAGCACGAGCGCCGCCGGGCTGCCCGCGAGAAATTCTTCGCCGATGATGAAGGCCTGCGCCAGGCCATCAGGGGAGGGCTGCGCGGCATAGGAAAGGTTGATGCCGAAGGCCGAGCCGTCGCCCAGCATGGCGCGGAAATGCGGCAGGTCCTGGGGGGTGGAGATCACCAGAATATCCCGGATGCCGGCCAACATCAGCACCGAGAGCGGATAATAGATCATCGGCTTGTCATAGACAGGCAACAATTGCTTCGAGACCGCAAGCGTCAGCGGATAGAGCCGCGTGCCGCTTCCGCCTGCCAGAATGATTCCCTTGTAGTGCATGTTTTCCCGCCACTGGGGTCCGGCGCGCCGGGCCCCGACTGATGCCTGCCGTTCTCGCTACACCAGGCGGGCATAGCGGCCCAAGCGAAAAATGGGTGCGCCCGGGCAAGGTGCCCAGTGGTCAGGGGGCCTCGAGTGGACCGAGGCTTGCTTCCAGAAAGCGGGTGGCAGCCTCAACCTCGCGGCGCGTATCGCGCCTTGAGGACAGGCACCACCTGAGCCACAGCCCATCAAGGAACGACAGGAAGTCATAGGCGAGCGTCTCGGAGTCGATCCTGAGCTTGCGGAAACGGGCGACATCCGCAGCCGCCAGCGCAACCTCCGCCACCGCTGCATTATCCAGCTTGTCGAGCGAGCGGCGCACACGGCTGTTCAGCAGCATTTCCTCGTAGATCGGAAGCCAGACAAGCAGGTTGGTGCGGGAGTAATAGTCGGGATGAAAGTTACGCTCGATGATATTGCGCAGGTTGGACAGCGCTTCCGTGAGATGGCGGGGTTCGCGGTAACTGCTGGTCCGGACCTCGAACATGACGGACTTGAAAACCGCCTTCAGCAAATCATCAGCGCTGCCGAAATAGTGCGACACCAGGCTGATCGAGACCTTTGCCTCGGCGGCGATGTTCTTGAGCGTGAAGCCGCGCATGCCGCCTTCGCTCAGGCACTTGCGCGCCGCCAGCAGAATAAGGTTCCGCCGGTTCTCGGGCGTTTCGCGTCCAGCGCGTTTGCGCCGGGTGTTGGATGAAGCAGCCATTTTCCGCCAGCCTTTTTTGGGAGATGTTACCTTTGGAAACTGGCCTTGGCAAAGCAGCAGACAGATTAGCTGCTTTGCAGGAAACTGTTATCTGGAGCCAGGCACACCCGCGGAGCCGACGTGAACCAGCCAGCCCCCCGCCCCCCGCAAGGGTTGAGGGCCTCAGGGAACCGATCCCTGGGGCCAGGGGCTGCAGGGGAGAACGTGAGGTTCGCCACGCTGCCGTTCTTGGCTGCAGCAGGCCAGGCATCGATGATGAAGTTGGCCTTCAGCTTCTTGTTCCGGCCCTTGAAATAGCCGTCGCTCTCAACAACAAGCAAGGCTGCGCCTGCCATCGGAAGGCTCACAGACATGGCTTCTGCGGTTTGCGTGGTCTTCACGCGGGCGCGGAAAACGGCTTCACTGGTCTTGCCCTTCACCCGGGAGACGGTGAATGGCGGACACGACAGGCCGGTAAGGTTTTTGACGGTAGCAGTGCCATCATAGCGCGGCCCTCCACCAAACAGCGAATTATACTGGGACAGCGCGGGCGACAGGGGATCAGCAGAGATATGATCAGGATCACAGTTGCCAGAGCCACATAGCGGGCCTATCGAAACTCCTGTAGTCGATGCCTCGTGACGGTGCGGCGCTGTTTACAGCGCCCACCCCGGCCTTTGCGGAAGGATACATGACTCCGCCTGCGGCCCGCAGCGTGACACCGCACCGGGAGGCAACCGTTGCGCCTGCCCGGCCAGGTCGCAATCAGCGCATAAATCAATCTTTGGTTTACCTGTCGGCCTTAATGGAACAGGAAGGGGCCGCAACCCGCCTCGCGTCCGCCCTGCGCAAGATTTGGAGTGATGGCAGTGAGCAGGAGAACGGCAGGCTGGGTGAACTTCCACCGCGACGAATCTGGCACTGCCTCCATGGAGTATGCCCTGCTGGTGGCCGGGATCGGCCTGGTTCTGGCCGGGGTGCTGAGCCACCCGTCATTCGGCGTCTCCGCCCTCTACAACATGATCTTCGACAGGCTGACCTCCAGCCTCGGCCAGACCTGACGCCTCAGAGCGTTATGAGTCATGCCTGACGTGGCTCGTCCCCGCTGCCCGGAGGGGCAGGGAAACTGAATGTTGGCCGGTCAAGCATCAGTCCACCCTATAGCGTTCGTCCGATCGACAGGAACTTCTCACGCCGCTTCTGGCGCAACGCGTCGGCTGGCAGGCCGTCGCAGGATGAGAGTGCCGTGGCGATGGCATCGCCCGTTGCGGCAATGGCTTCGGCCGCCGCCCGGTGGGCACCGCCCTTCGGTTCCGGCACGATGCCGTCAATGACGCCCAGTTTCTTGAGGTCCTGTGCGGTGATCTTCATCGCCGCCGCCGCATCCTTGGCGCGCGCTGCATCGCGCCACAGGATCGAGGCCGCACCTTCCGGGGAGATCACGCTGTAGATCGCATGTTCCAGCATCAGCACGGTATTGGCGGTGGCAATCGCAATCGCTCCGCCCGATCCGCCTTCCCCGATGATCACGGACACGGTCGGAACGCCAAGGCCCAGGCAGCAGTCGGTGGACCGGGCAATCGCCTCGGCCTGGCCGCGCTCCTCGGCATCGATGCCGGGATAGGCGCCGGCGGTATCGACGAAAGAGATCACCGGAAGTCCGAACCGGTCGGCCATTTCCATCAGGCGCACCGCCTTACGGTAGCCTTCCGGCCGCGCCATGCCGAAGTTGCGCTTCAGCCGGGTCGTCGTGTCATTGCCCTTTTCCTGGCCGATCACCATCACTGGCTGGCCATTGAACCGGCCGATGCCGCCCACCACAGCGAAATCCTCGGCGAATTTCCGGTCGCCCGCCATGGGCGTGAATTCGGTGATGAGCTGACCGATATAGTCCAGCGCGTGCGGGCGCTCCGGGTGGCGGGCAACCTGGGCCTTCTGCCACGGATCAAGACTGCCATAGAGATCAGACAGAAGCTTGGACGCCTTCTTCTCCAGCCCCTTCACCTCATCGGAAATCGACACGGTCTTGTCGCCCGAGGCAAGCGTACGCAGCTCGGCGATCTTGCCTTCGAGTTCAGCGAGCGGGGCTTCGAAATCGAGATAGGTGGGCATTTGGCCTCAAAGCGGTCTGGTTTGGCGCGGAAACTGGCTGTCCGCGCTGCGGAAGTCAACTTTTCTTGGCAAGCGGGTGGTGCGTCTCCACCACCTGTTTCAGCCTTTCAGCCTGCACATGGGTATAGATCTGCGTTGTGGAAATATCGGCATGGCCCAGCATCTGCTGGACCGCACGCAAATCCGCCCCGCCCTCAAGCAAATGGCTGGCAAAGCCGTGACGAAGCACATGGGGGGAAATTTTGGCGGCCTTGAGGCCAGCCTCCCGCGCCAGCGCCTTGAGTTCCAGGGCAAAATGCTGGCGCGTCAGGTGCCCGTCCGCCCCGAAGGAGGGAAACAGCCATTTCGACCCGGCGGCGCCGCCTGTCTTCAGGCAGCCGAGATAGCTGGAGAGCGCATCGCGCGCGGCACCGGACACCGGCACCAGACGCTCGCGCCCTCCCTTGCCCCGGACGAGGATGAAATCCCGCTCGGCCATGGCGGCCTGCACGGTCAGCCCCACCAGTTCGGAGACGCGAAGCCCGGTGGCATAGAGCAACTCGATCAGGCAGAGCAGCCGCCACGCCCGGAGTGGCGCCTTGCCCCGGGCTGGTTTCACCCGTGCGCGGGCGGTGTTCAGGAGTTGCTCAACTTCGGCGGGCGAAATTACCTTCGGCAGGGGACGCGCGGCACGCGGACTGTCGATGGCGGTGGCCGGGTTGTCGACCGATAGCCCATCGCCATGCAGGAAGCGGTGGAATTGGCGGATGGCGGAGAGTTTGCGGGCGGCCGAACTGCGCGCCATGCCCGAAGCCTCCAGTTCGGCAAGATGGGCGCGGATGTCGTCCGGACCCGCCGTCTTCAGGGAGATGCCGCGGGCGGCGGCCTGCCCGGCATAGGCCTCGAGATCGCGGCGGTAGGCGGCCAGCGTGTTGGCCGACGCGCCCCGCTCGGCCGCCATCATTTCGAGAAAACGCTCGATCAAGCGCAGGTTGGCCGCGCCGGGCCCGGGTTTTCCGGAAGCATCGCTATTTGTCATGAAGCTTTCCCGCCGGCAGCGCCTTGACGATTTCAGACTGTTCGGGCGGAAAATGCGCCAGCGCCCACGCGCCGCCATACACAGCGCCGCCCAGCACCAGGAGAACGAGCAGGAATTTCACCGTATCTGGCATGCCACTCCACCGTAGCACCGAGTGTAGCGGGTCAGGGCCGCTTCGGAAAGGCTTTGCGGTCAAACACCATGCAAGATAGAACCGGTCCCGATTGAGGAAGCTGAATGGCACGCCGTTCGATTGCAAAGGAAGCTGATGCCATCCGGCAGCGGATGGGAAACCGACCCATCGTGCTGGTCGGGTTGATGGGCGCTGGCAAGACCAGCGTGGGCAGGAGGCTTGCCGAGAAGCTGGGCATCCCCTTCGTTGACGCGGACCACGAGATCGAGGCGGCGGCAGGCAAACCCATCCGGGAAATCTTCGCTGACCATGGCGAGGCCTATTTCCGCGAGGGGGAGCGCCGGGTGATCCAGCGGCTGATCGGCAACGGCGCACAGGTGCTGGCCACCGGCGGCGGTGCCTATATCAATGAGGAGACCCGCGCCCGCATCCAGCAGCATGGGATATCGGTATGGCTGCGCGCCGCGCTGCCCCTGCTGATGAAGCGGGTCGGCAAGCGCAATGACCGGCCGCTGCTGATGGCGGATGATCCCGAAGCCGTGATGCGCGGCCTCATGGAACAGCGCTATCCGATCTATGCGCTGGCCAATGTCACGGTGGAAAGCCGCGACGTGCAGCACGGCCAAATGGTGAATGACGTGATCCGGGCCCTGGCGCAGTGGGACGGGTGGGAAAAAACAAACGCATGACTGAAATCCACGCCGCAGACCGGCGCGATACCGTTCCTGTTTCGCTGGGCGAGCGGAGCTATGACATCCATATCGGCGAGGGCGCACTCTCCCGCGCGGGCGAGATCGTGGCGCCCTTCCTCCGGCGGCCGCTCACCGCCATCGTGACCGACCGCAACGTCGCCGATGCCCACCTCGCCACGCTGGAGCGGGCCCTCGCAGCGAAGGGCATCCGCTCCACGGCGATCGTCATGCCGCCAGGCGAGGCGACGAAGAGCTATGCCCAGCTGGCGGAACTCTGCGACAAGCTGCTGGTGGCAGGCATCGAGCGGCGCGACCGCATCATCGCCTTTGGCGGCGGCGTGATCGGCGATCTTGCCGGTTTTGCCGCCGCGATCCTCCGGCGCGGAGTGGACTTCATCCAGATTCCGACCACGCTCCTCGCCCAGGTGGACAGTTCGGTGGGCGGCAAGACAGGCATTAATTCACCCCATGGCAAGAACCTGATCGGCGCCTTCCACCAGCCGCTGGCCGTCATCACCGACATCTCCCTCCTCAACACGCTGCCAAAGCGTGAGCTGGCTGCGGGCTATGCCGAGGTGGCGAAATACGGCCTTCTCGGCGACAAGGGCTTCTTCGAGTGGCTGGAAGCTGCCGCCCCCCTCATCATGCGCGGTGACCCACAGGCGCGCATTCATGCCATCCGCACCTCCTGCGAAGCGAAGGCGCGGATCGTGGCGGAGGATGAAACCGAAACCGGCGTGCGCGCACTCCTCAACCTTGGGCACACATTCGGCCACGCCCTTGAAGCGGCAACCGGCTATTCGCAGCGGCTGCTGCATGGCGAAGGCGTGTCGATCGGCATGGTGCAGGCCTTCCGCTTCTCCGAACGACAGAAGTTCTGCCAGCCCGGCACGGCGGACCGCGTGGCCAAGCACCTGAAAAGCGCCGGCCTTCCCGTTCACGCCTCGCAGATACCGGGTGAGCTTCCGCCGCCCGCGACGCTGCTTGACCTGATGCGGCAGGACAAGAAGGCGCAGGGTGGACGCCTCACCTTCATTCTCGCACGCGGCATCGGCGAGGCTTTCATCGCCAGGGATGTGGCCGATGCCGACGTACTGGACTTTCTCACGGAGGATCTTCGACAGCGATGAGTATCGATCTCTGGCTCACGATCGGCGCGATACTGTGTCTTCTCGTCCTCTCAGCTTTCTTCTCGGGCTCCGAAACCGGACTGACCGCCGTATCGCGCGCGCGGCTCACCGAACTTGAGCGGCGCGGCAACGCCCGCGCCTCCATCGTGTTGGCGCTCACCGCAACCCGTGAACGCCTGATCGGCGCGCTGCTGCTCGGCAACAATGTCGTCAACATCTCGGCTTCGGCGCTGGCCACCGTGGCGCTGGTGCGGATCTTCGGCGACAGCGGCGCGCTGATCGCCACCGTGGCGCTGACAATTCTCGTGCTGATCTTCGGCGAGGTCATGCCGAAGACCTATGCCATCGCCTATCCCGACCGCGTGGCGCTGGCGGGTGCCCCCATCATTCGCGTGCTGGTCGCGGTCTTCGGCCCCATCGTCATGACGGTGGAGTTCATCGTGAAGCGCGGGCTGCGACTGTTCGGCGTCGACATCGACAATGCCCAGAGGGTGCTCTCCGCCCATGAGGAGTTGCGCGGCGCCATTCACCTTCACCACAAGGAAGGCAGCGTCGTGAAGAACGACCGCGACATGCTGGGCGGCATCCTGGCGATGCAGGACCTCGAAGTGTCCGACATCATGGTTCACCGCACCAAGATGACGATGATCGACGGCGACCAGGATCCCGCGGACATCGTCGCCACGGTCCTGAGGAGCGGCCACACGCGCATTCCCGTGTGGCGCGACACGCCCGACAACATCATCGGCGTGCTGCATGCCAAGAACCTGTTCGCGGCGCTGCAGAAACATGGCGGCGATGCCAGCAAGGTGGATATCGAGGATATCCTGCTGCCGCCGTGGTTCGTGCCCGACACACGGCCCATCCCCGATCAACTCAACGCATTTCTCAAGCGCAAGAGCCACTTCGCCATCGTGGTTGACGAGTATGGCGAGTTGCAGGGCCTCGTGACACTTGAAGACATCATCGAGGAGATTGTCGGCGACATCAAGGACGAGCATGACGCCGTCGCCATCGGCGTCAGGCCGAAGCCCGATGGGTCCTACCTCGTCGAGGGAGGCGTGCCGATCCGCGATCTCAACCGCGCCTTCGACTGGTCACTTCCCGACGAGGAGGCCAACACCGTGGCGGGCCTCGTCATCCACGAGGCGCGCATGATCCCCGAAGTCGGGCAGACCTTCCTGTTCTACGGCTTCCGCTTCGAAATCCTGAAAAAGCGACATCACCAGATCACCGCCCTGCGCATGACGCCCCTGAAGCGGGATGCCGAAGTGACCGAAAGCTAAGCCAGCCTCATCCTGCGGGACGCGGCATCGTATCAGGGCGCGGAGGCCTGAATTGCCAGCGCGTGGACGCGCTCCTTCAATTCATCGGCCAGCGCAGCATTCACCATCCGGTGCTGCTCGACGCGCGACTTGCCGCGGAAGGCATCCGCTGCGATCACCACGCGGAAATGGCTCTCGCCATCGGGGCGGGCGCCGGAATGACCGGCATGATGGTGCGATTCATCGATCACCTGCAGTGCCGCCGGCGCGAATGCCGCGATGAGCTTTGCCGAAATTCTTTGGCCGACGGGCCCCAGTTTGCTATCGGGTGTCATTATGTCTCTCTTCGCGATGCGAGGCTTGCTTGAGCGGGCCTCTATCACCATAATTGGCGGCAATGAAGCTCGATTCAAAATACTTCGACAAGATCCGCGTGAAGCCCGCTGCCGAAAAGCAGGCGGCAGCTTCGGTTCCGCAATGCGAATGGCCGGATTGTCCGAGGCCGGGCCCGCACAAGGCACCGATGGGGCGCGGCCATGAAGGCAAGTTCTACAACTACTGCGCCCCGCATGTGCAGGAGTACAACAAGTCCTACAATTATTTCTCGGGCATGAAGGACGACGAGATGCAGGAGTTCCAGAAGGACGCCCGCCTCGGCCACCGCCCGACATGGAAACTGGGCCAGAACGCCACTGCAACCGCCTCCAGCGTCCGGCGCAAGGCTGCGCAGATGCGCAGCGATCCATTCGGTCTCAATGCCACGCCCGAGAAGATGGCCGGCCGACACCCCTCGGGACGCGCCCTGCGCGCCACCGAGCGAAAAGCACTGCAAACGCTGGGTCTTGATGATGCCGCGACGGGAGAACAGGTGAAGAGCCAGTACAAGACCCTGGTAAAGCGCCTTCACCCGGATGCCAATGGCGGTAGCCGGGCCAATGAGGACACGCTGAAAGCGGTGATCCAGGCTTATGACCACCTGCGGGCCAGCGGCTTCTGCTGAGCAGCGCAAAGCCTTGCTCTTGCGGGGCCAACCAGATAAAAACCGGCCCTCAAACCCGGAAGATGAAGATCCCCTGACATGAATGCTAAGGCCACCGCAGAGGCGAACGGCATGCCCGATACCAAGGTGTCGGTGAAGCAGCTTTTCGGCTTCGACTCGAACCTTGAAGTGCCAGCCTATTCCAAGGCCACCGAACACGTGCCGGATCTTGACCCGGATTACCTGTTCAACCGCGAGACGACGCTCGCCATCCTTGCGGGCTTTGCCTACAATCGCCGCGTGATGGTGACGGGCTATCACGGCACCGGCAAATCAACCCACATCGAGCAGGTGGCGGCGCGCCTCAACTGGCCGTGCATCCGCGTGAACCTCGACAGCCACATCAGCCGTATCGACCTGATCGGCAAGGATGCCATCGTGCTGCAGGATGGCAAGCAGGTCACCGAATTCCGCGAAGGCATCCTGCCTTGGGCGTATCAGCGCAATGTGGCACTGGTATTCGACGAGTATGACGCGGGCCGCCCCGACGTGATGTTCGTGATCCAGCGCATCCTCGAAAGCTCCGGCAAGCTGACGCTGCTCGACCAGTCGCGCGTCATCCGCCCCCACCCCGCCTTCCGTATCTTTGCGACAGCCAATACCATCGGCCTTGGCGATACCACCGGCCTTTATCATGGCACGCAGCAGATCAACCAGGCGCAGATGGACCGCTGGTCCATCATCACGGCGCTGAACTACCTGCCGCACGCGCAGGAAGTGGGCATCGTGACCGCCAAGGCGAAGCACTTCGACACGGAGAAGGGCCGCAAGATCATTTCCAACATGGTGCGCGTCGCGGACCTGACCCGCAATGCCTTCATGCAGGGCGATCTCTCCACCGTCATGAGTCCCCGCACCGTTATCACCTGGGCGCAGAATGCCGAGATCTTCGGTGACGTGGGTTTTGCCTTCCGCGTGACATTCCTCAACAAGTGCGACGAGCTGGAGCGCAGCGTGGTGGCCGAGTTCTACCAGC
>CAYMQH010000018.1:4216-41370 GCA_964392525.1 uncultured Aestuariivirga sp. | reverse complement strand
AATGGTGGGCGATACTGGACTCGAACCAGTGACCCCTGCGATGTGAACACAGTGCTCTACCAACTGAGCTAATCGCCCGTGCCTTTTGGGGTGGGCGCGGTATAGGCGGAAGCGGCGCTTGAAGTCAAGGACGGCCGCGGGAGATGCCCGGTGGCAGGCCCCAAGCCAATGCACTGCGGCCTGGCTTGGGGGCGCCGAATGTTGCCCTCAGCGCACGAGGTTGCAGGACGCCGGGCCGTGCAACTCCCGGGCCTTGTTGCAGGCGTTGTTGTACATCGTCTTGAAGCCATTGGCATTATTGGGGCCGCTCGTGGAGGAATGGCCCTGGATCTTGAGGGTTGGGTCGACGAAGCCCCAGGAGGTCACGGCGAAGACGATGTTCCGCCGCGTATAGCGCCCTTTGTCGGCCGAGGTGTCCTCAAGGCTGCCCATATTGGCGATATGCGGGCCGCCGCTGGATCCGGCCTCCATGCCCGACCCCGAGCGATAGTCAAAGGAGTCGCTGTATTCGATATGGCGGCCCTCAGTCATGTGGAGGCCGTTATAGTAGTTTCCGGGATAGCCGAGTTGTGTGTTCTGCCAGAAGCGCTGCAGGCAGTTCTGCAGGCAGACGCTGAGGCTGCCCGTGTGGGTGCCGATTTCCGTTGTGGCGCCGGAACGCTTGTTCAGCACTACTAGGGCGACATCATACCCCTTGTCCAGTTCGCCGGTGGTGTACCAGCCTTGTGTGGTGAAGAAGGCGGCGGCCGTTGCGTTGCCATAGGCCGAGGGGCCATCCGCGAATGCCGGGTAGAAGGTTCCGCTCTTGATCCAGAATGGCGCTCCGCCGCCGCCCTTGTGGACGCAATGCCCTGCCGTCAGCAGGATCGAGCGGGAAATCAGGGCGGCCGAGCAGCGGAAGTTCCTGTCGTCATGGGTTGTGAAGGTGAACCACCCCGTCGTCCGGTAGGGGTAGGTACCGGTGATCTCCGGCGGCACAAGGTTGTCCGAATAGTGGTTCACGGTGGCAAGCTGGCGTGTGCCGTAATTCTGTGGCGCGATCCCGCCGCTTAAGGGCGCGGATGGCTTGCGCGCAAGAACCGGGCCGCCCTCATGGCCGGGCAGGATCACCGGCGCGGGCGCATTGGCGTCTCTCGCGGCTTCGAGTGAGGGCGTCTGAACGCGGCGCAGTGTCTTCAGCGTGCGTTGCTGCGGTACGAATTTGGAGAAATCACCGGGCGATGCGGCGGTGAGGGATTTATCCGAACCGACGATCTTGTGGGGAATGGTCTGGGCCCCGGCCTGCGTGAGCCCGATGGCCAGAAAGCACGACGCGGCGATGGCGAGAGGCGCATTGATGCGAGGCATGTCTTCATACTCCTGTAGCCTGGAGTTTGATACAGACGATGCCCCTTCTATTCAACAATGATCTTTATTCAGTTTGTAGCTGAAACGAGAAAGGCAATAAAATTGACTTGTAATCGTTTTCTGATCGATCAGCCGTCATCCTTCAGAACGGGAGCCCGCATGCCGGCCGGCTCAGCCCCTGCCGAATAGGGCTTTGATCGCGTCATAGGCCTCGTCGAAATGGCCGATCAGCCGGTCCGGGTTGAAGTCCTCCACCGGGCGGGGGGTGTAACCGAAGGGCACTGCCAGCACCGGCACCCCGGCATTGCGGGCGGTAAGGATATCGGTTTCGCTGTCGCCCACCATGATGGCGAGGGGCGTATCGAGGCCAAGGCGCGCGACGGCTTCCCGGAAGGGGCGGGGGTCGGGCTTTGCGATGCCGATGGTGTCTGGCCCGACGATCGCGCCAAAATACTGCGAGAGGTTCAGCGCATCGAGCAGTTGCACTGACAGACCTTCCAGCTTGTTGGTGCAGACGCCGAGGCCGAAACCCTCGGCCTTCAGCCGGTCCAGAAGCGGGATGAGGCCCGGGAAGGGCTGGCTGCCATGGGCGATGTTCCGCGCATAATAGTCCACGAAACGCCGGTAATCGGGCTCCACGTCGTAATTCTCCGGCAGGCCGCCGGTGGCCGCCAGCCCGCGGGTGACCAAAGCCCGCGCCCCGTGGCCGACGAAGGCCCGGACCTCATCCATGCTGATCGCCCGGCGGCCGAGGCCTTCCAGCACATGGTTTGTTGCGTGCATCAGGTCCGGGGCGGTGTCGACGAGGGTGCCGTCGAGGTCGAAAATCACGGCGCGATCTGGCATGGAGCCTCCGCAAATCTGGTGTGTTGGTGGCGGCAAAACCCCGTGCTAAGAGGCCCCGAAACCGAACTGTTTACCCGGGAGTTCTCGAAATGGATATCCGCAAGACCCAGGCGCTGCGCGACATACTGAAGGACAAGTCGCTCCTCAAGGAGAAATGCTATATCGACGGCAAGTGGGTGGGGGGTGCTGCAACCATTGATGTGACGAACCCGGTCGATGAGAGCCTGATCGGCACCGTGCCGAAACTCGGCGCGTCGGACGCCCGCCAGGCCATCGAGGCCGCCCAGCGCGCCCAGAAGGACTGGGCGAAGAAGACCGCCAAGGAGCGCGCCGCGATCCTGCGCAAATGGTTCAACCTGATGATGGAGAATCAGGAAGACCTCGCCCAGATCATGACGGCGGAGCAGGGCAAGCCGCTGGCCGAAGCCCGTGGCGAAGTGGCCTATGGAGCCTCCTTCGTGGAATTCTTCGCCGAGGAAGCCAAGCGCATCTATGGCGAAACGATCCCCTCGCCGTGGCCCGCTGCCCGCATGGTGGTCATCAAGCAGCCGGTGGGCGTTGTGGCGGCGATCACGCCGTGGAACTTCCCCAATGCCATGATCACCCGCAAGGCCGGCCCGGCGCTGGCTGCGGGCTGCGCCTTCGTCTGCAAGCCTGCCAATGAGACGCCGTTCTCGGCACTGGCGCTGGCTGAACTGGCCGAGCGGGCCGGCATTCCGGCGGGCGTGTTCTCGATCCTCACCGGCCAGTCACGCGAGATTGGCGCGGAGATGACCTCGAACCCCATCGTGCGGGCACTGACCTTCACCGGCTCCACCGAAGTGGGCCGGTTGCTCATGGCGCAGTGTGCCCCCACCATAAAGAAGGTGGGCCTCGAACTCGGTGGCAACGCGCCCTTCATCGTCTTCGACGACGCCGACCTCGACGCCGCCGTGCAGGGCGCAATGATGTCGAAGTACCGCAACGCCGGCCAGACCTGCGTGTGCGCCAACCGCATTCTGGTGCAGGAGGGCGTCTATGATGCCTTCGCCACGAAGCTGGCGGATGCCGTGAAGAAGCTCAAGGTCGGCGATGGCACGGAGCAGGGTGTCACCACCGGCCCGCTCATCAACAAGGCAGCCATTGCCAAGGTGCAGGAGCACATCGACGATGCCGTCAGGAAGGGCGCGAAGATCGTGCTCGGCGGCAAGCCGCTGGGTGGCAACTTCTTCGAGCCCACGCTGCTGCGCGACGTGACGACCGACATGGCCGTGGCGCGCGAGGAAACTTTCGGCCCCGTTGCCCCCCTCTTCAGATTCAAGACGGAAGAGGAGGCCATCGAGATGGCCAACAACACTGAGTTCGGCCTCGCCTGCTATTTCTATTCCCGTGACATCGGCCGCGTCTGGCGCGTGGCGGAAGGCCTTGAATATGGCATGGTGGGAATCAATGAAGGCATCATCTCCACGGCCGAAGCGCCGTTTGGCGGGGTGAAGGAATCCGGTCTCGGCCGCGAAGGCTCGCACCACGGTGTCGAGGAATATCTTGAAATGAAATACATGCTGATGGGTGGGCTCAACAAGTGACCGCAGAAGACCAGAAAAAAGCCGCGGCCATCGCCGCACTCGAATATGTGAAGCCGGGCATGAAGGTCGGGCTGGGTACCGGCTCGACCGCTGATCACTTCATCACGGCGCTGGCCGAGAAGGTGAAGCAGGAGGGGCTCGATATCGAATGCGTTGCCACCTCGCGCAAGTCCTTCCAGCTTGCCTCGAAGCTTGGCCTCAAGATGACCAACCTCGACAAGCAGCCGCGCCTCGACATCGCGGTTGACGGGACCGATGAGTTCGACAGCAATTTCCAGCTCATCAAGGGCGGCGGCGGCGCGATGCTGATCGAGAAGATCGTGGCGACCTCGGCGCGGTACATGATCGTCATCGCCGATGAATCCAAGAAAGTCGGGGCGCTTGGCAGGTTTCCGCTGCCCATCGAGGTTGTGCCATTCGGTGTGAACGCCACGGCATGGAAGATCGAGCGGGCGCTGCGCATCCTGAACCTCAAGGGCAAGATGGTGCTGCGCCTGAAGGACGGCAAGCCGTTTGAAACCGACAGCGGCAACGTCATCATCGACGTGGCGATCGGGCACATTCCCGAGCCGGGCCGCCTCTCGGCGCTGCTCAACAGCATTCCGGGCGTGGTGGAAGATGGCCTGTTCGTCGATGTCTGCGGCATCGTGCTGATGGGCACCAATGATGGCGTGAAGACGTTCCGCAAGGGATGAGCGGCTTCGACTGCGATCTCTTCGTCATCGGCGCGGGCTCGGGCGGTGTGCGCGCGGGCCGTATCGCGGCGCGCCATGGCGCCAGGGTGGCGGTGGCGGAGGAATACCGCGTCGGCGGCACCTGCGTCATCCGCGGGTGCGTGCCGAAAAAGCTCTTCGTCTATGCTTCCAAGTTCGCCGAGGAATTCGAGGATGCGGTCGGCTTCGGCTGGAGCACGGAGAAGGTCTCCTTCGACTGGGCAACGCTGGTTGCCAACAAGGACAAGGAGATCGACCGGCTCAACAAGGCCTATATCCGCAACCTCGAATCGTCCGGCGCTGAAATCATTCATGAACGCGCGACAGTTGAAGGCCCGAACAGCGTGAGGCTGGCGTCAGGCAAGGTGGTCACGGCGCGATACATTCTCGTCGCCACGGGTGCCACGCCGTTCCTGCCGCGCCACCTGCCGGGCCATGAACTGGCGATCACCTCGAACGAGGCGTTTCACCTCGAACGCCTGCCGTCGCGCATCGTCATCGTGGGGGGCGGCTACATCGCGGTGGAGTTCGCGGGCATCTTCTCCGGCCTTGGCGTTGAAACCGTACTTGTCTACCGCGGCGATCAGATCCTGCGTGGTTTCGATGATGACCTTCGCAGCCATCTCGCGGGTGAGATGAAGAAGAAGGGAATCGAGCTTCGCACCCATACCGATGTCACGCAGATCGAGCGGTCCGGTGATGGCGTGCGGGTGACGATGAACAACGGCTCCCAGTTCGGGGCAGGGCAGATCATGTTCGCCACAGGCCGCATTCCGAATGTGACGGGGCTGGGGCTTGATCGCGCCGGGGTCGAGCTCACGTCGCACCTTGCTGTGAAGGTTGACGGCTATTCGCGCTCCTCCGTGCCGTCGATCTATGCAGTGGGTGATGTGACGAACCGTGCCAACCTGACGCCCGTGGCGATCCGTGAGGGCCACGCCTTCGCTGACACGGTGTTTGGCGGCAAGGATGTGAAGGTTGATCATGCGCTGATCCCGACGGCCGTTTTCTCGCAGCCGGAAATCGGTACGGTGGGCCTCACGGAAACCCAGGCCCGCCAGACCTTCAAGGCGGTGGACATCTACAAGACCAGCTTCCGCCCGATGAAGCACACGCTGTCTGGCCGCGATGAGCGGATGCTGATGAAGCTCGTGGTGGATGGCGAGACGGACCGTGTTCTGGGTTGCCACATCTGCGGGCCTGATGCGGGCGAGATGGCGCAGCTGCTTGGCATCGCGGTGAAGATGGGCGCCAGGAAATCGGACTTCGACGCAACCCTCGCCGTACACCCGACCGCCGCCGAAGAGCTGGTGACCATGCGCGAGAAGTGGAACGGCTGACAGGCCGTCATCCCGGCCTTGGCCGGGCTCTGCTGTGTGTCACCGCCTATTCGGGGCGCTTGAACACCGTTTCGCCTTCCTTGATCGTTTCGAGAACCTTGATGTCCTTGATCGTCTTGGGATCTACCTTCAGCGGGTTCTTTTCGAGGATGACGAAATCAGCGAGCTTACCTTCCTCCAGCGTGCCCTTGGTTTTTTCTTCCTTGATCTGGTAGGCGGCATAGGCCGTCACCGCCTTCAGCGCCACATAGGGCGATAGGCGTTCCCTTTCGCCAATCACCACGCCCTGCGGTGTTTCGCGGTTTACGCCGGCATCCACCAATTCCAGGATCCATGGCTGCGGCGAGACGGGTGCATCATGCGAGAAGGTGAAGGGAAGGCCTTTCTGTTCCAGCGTATGCGCCGCGATGGCCTTGTTGCCGCGCTCACCACCCCACATGAACAATGCGCCCGCACCGCCGGAGACGAGGCCGGATGTGAGATAACTTGGCACGGCGCCATAGTCCTGCATCTTGGCGATCTGGTCGGCGCGCATGTAGGTGGCGTGCACAAAGACCGGCCGGTGGTCGCGCATGCCGTGCGTCTTGACGGCTTTTTCGATGGCCCGCAGCGCCTGATCCACTGCCGCATCGCCGTTCATGTGCATGTTGATCTGGATGCCGGAGGTCCAGTACCTGTCGAAGGCCGCATCGAGCACCTCATCCGGAATCTGCTGGAAGCCGGAGTAGCGTCCCGTCTTGCCTGGCGGGTTGTTGGTGTAAGGCGAAGTGAACCAGGCGGTATCAAGGCTGCCATCGAGCCAAAACTTGATACCGCCAAGGCGCACGCGGTTGATGTAGCGCTTGTCAAGATCAGGCCGCGCTGCCAGCAGTTTCGGCGCGGGATTGCCGGGAGACGTGCCCTGCGCCGCGATCAGATCCTGGCGCGCTGCCGCATCGTCGCCATCCACTGCGGCGCTGGCATACTCGCTCCGCACGGCGCGCGCCGTTTCGATGACCGTATCGGCGACAGAGTCCTTCGCGCAAACATAGAGATCGATCTTCAGCAGAGCCTTGTCGATGGCATTCTTCACGACATCCGCGTCGTCATCGCCAAGCCCAAGGCCGCATTCCATGGCGGTGGTCTGGCCATAGCTTGCCCAAAGGTCCACGGCGCCCGTCACCACGCGGTCTGCGGATGCGCCGGTGAATGGCGGGCGCTGCTTGCGCACCATGTTGAGCGCCGTTTCCTCCATCGGCCCTGCGAGTTCGGATCCGCCCGGCTTGCGGGTGAAGTTGCCGCCCTCCGGGTCAGGCGTTGAGGCGGAAACTCCGGTGAGTTTGAAGAGTGCCGAATTGCCCGCGCCGAGATGCCCCGATGTGTCAACGATCATCACCGGCCGGTCGGCCGAGACCTGATCCAGTTCCTCGATGGTCGGGGTGCGGCCTTCCTTGAGCGCGCGGGCCTTGTAACCGAACCCCACGATCCAGTCACCCGGTGGGGTCTTTTCAGCCTGCGCCTTCATGCGGTCGATCAATTCGGCGATATCCGCCGTGCCGAACAGATCGGCATCGATCAGGTTCTTGCCGAAATAGATCATGTGGCCATGCGTATCGATGAAGCCCGGCAGAAGCGTGTGACCCTGAAGGTCGATCAGCCTTGTGCTGTCATCCTTCATCTGCAGAGCGGCTTCCTTGCCACCGGCGAAGGCAATCCTGCCGTCATCAACGGCGATGGCCTCCACATAGCTGGGGTCCTTGCCGGCCATGGTGAGGATGTCCCCGCCAAAATAGATCGCCTCCGGCGATGTCACGGCATCGGCGGCCAGCGCGGCGGGGGACAGGAGAAAGCCCAGCAGGGCAGATGCTGCAGTCTTCTTCATCACAAACGCCATGAGGTTGCGTTATGGGCATGCAGACTGCCCGTGCTGGCGTGATCTTGCAAGCCTTCGGCCAACAATCCTACGGAAAATGTTTAGGCGGAAGAATGCAGTCCGAAGCCTTTTCGGCCGTCATCATGACGGCCGAATTGATGTTCACGGTAATCAGGGAGGGGAACACCGAGGCATCGGCGATGAACAGCCCGTCAACGCCCATCACCCTCAGGTCTGGCGTCACCACCTTGCCGATCGCGGCCGTGCAGCAGGGGTGATAGACCGTCTCACACACGCTGCGGATATAGGCGCGCCACTCCGCGTCGGTCTGAACGCCGGGTCCGGGGTGGATTTCAGCGCGGCACAGCTTCTGCATGGCTGCCGTTTCGCCAAGCCTGCGGCTGAAACGAAGTGCCTTCACCAGCAGATCAAGGTCCGTGGGGTCCGCGAAGTAATTGAGGTTGATGACGGGCTTGTCGCTGATGGCAGGGCCGGAGAGCCGAACCTCGCCCTCGCTCTTGGCGCGTGTCACGTTGGGCGAGGCCTTCACGGCCGGGCCTTTGGTGGAAAGGCGCGGGCCATCGGCATATTTCTCGCGCACCCTGAGGCCGAAGTGGAACAGGATGTCGGGTGCAGGCGCATCCGGTTCGAGTTGCAGCATCATCGTCGCCTCGAAGGGGCAGATCTCCCATCCGGATACGGGCGCATGCGTTTCCCATACCACGGGAGCCGCCACATGGTCGCGCAGGTGCTGTCCGAGATGGGGCAGGTCAGCGATCACCGCAATGCCATGCTGGCGGAGATGATCTGCAGGTCCGAGGCCTGACACCATCATCAATTGCGGCGTCTGGATCGCGCCGCAGGCCAGCACCACGGCCTTGGTGGCGCGGATTTCACCGCGCGGCGTTTGAGCCCCGACGGCGCGGCCATTCTCGATGATGAGACGGCTGGCCGTACATTCCGTCCAGATCTCGAGGTGCTTCGGGAGGGCCGCGAGCGGGTGGAGGTAGGCAACCGAGGAAGACTGACGCAGCCGTCCCTTCGCATTCAGTGGGAACAGCCCCACGCCTTGCCGCACCTCTCTGGCGAAATCCACCACATCAAGGCCCAACTCCACGCCGGCATCGATAAAGGCGCGGCTCGCGGGGTGGCAGGGTGCCGTTTCAATCGTGATGGTGTCCCGGATGCGCTGGAGATAAGGCGCCATCGCCTTGGCGTTCCAGCCTGTTGCCCCGAGACGTTCCCATTCATCAAAATCCGACGGCGGCGGGGGGATGAAGGCGCAGTCATTGTGGTTGGCGCAGCCGCCGAGCAGCTTGGCCCGCGCATAACGAAGTTCCGGGGCAGCACCAGGCAGCGTCGCGGCGGTGAACCCCCAGTCATAGGCCTCGGTCTGCTCGTCCAGTCGGGTCAGGTCGGTTGCGGCGGGGTCGCCTTCGTCAGGTTTTCCCGCTTCGAGAAGAATGATACGGCCGGAGGTTCGCCCGCTGAGCCGGCGGGCGACGACGGCCCCGGAGGAGCCGCCGCCGATGATGAGGTAATCGCAAATCATCGCCATGCCGTCAGACCCGTCAAGCGGCATGGCCCGTCCACTACTTCCAGAAGTCGTTGGCGTCGGCCTCGGCCTTGGCTGCGGTCGCGCCGGCACAGAATTCCTTCTCGTGCAGCGCGCCTTCCGCCAGAATGATGCCCCTGGCCGTGCCCAGCATCAGCAGAATGTCGGTGTAACGCTCAAGCTGCTGGTCGGGCGTGAGTTCCGCCGGGCCTGCGGCGATGATCTCATCCATCACCTTGGCGACCCGTGGTGAGTCGAGGTCGATGCCGTCGCACAGCAGGGCGGCCGCGGAGTTATAGGCGATCAGGTTGATTGTCGCATGCTGCGGGTCGGTCAGAACACCATCGGTGTTTTCGAGCGCAGCCCTCCAGGCGGCGTCGATGCGGTAGTCATCCGCGAGGGCGGGCGCGGTTGCGCCCAGCGCCATGAAGCCGAGAAGTGCAGCGGCACTTGCCGTACGGCGGAGCGGGGAAAGAAATGTCATCATCATGCTCCTGATCAATAACCGTAAACCCGGCGGGTCCACTTGTCGGAAATCGCGCCGTAGCGGTTGTAGCAGAGGCGCTGTGCCGGATAGCACGTCACGTTCGGATCGGGGCGGAACGCCCTGTTCCAATAGGGATCATACTGTCCCGGCGGATAGGGCGGGGCATAGCCATTGTAATAGTAAGGCTTCTTTGGGCGCGCCGAATCGGCGATCGCGGCGCCGATGGCGAGGCCGGCCACACCGCCGACGATTGCCGCGCCGCCGGGGCTGATGCCGCCCGCCTGCGCGCTCTGCTGCGCGCTCATGACGGCTGCCACCGTGAGGAGCGAGGAAAGCAGAAGCGCGCGGCCCTGCTTGCTGATGTCGCTGAGTTTCATAGTGCCCTCCTTGAAGGGCTACAGGATAGCCCCGTCCGGGCTATCCGTCAAAACAAGTGTCGGCCCAAAAAGAGCCGTGCTGGTTTGCGCCAGCACGGCTGCCTCACATGTTTGGGAATGCCTGCGCGCTGAACTGGTCAGGCCGCGCGGCGGACTGCATTCGTGTAGGCATCCATGAGCGTACGGCTGATGTTGCCCGGTTTGAAGTGATAGGGACCGATTTCCGCAACCGGCGTCACCTCGGCGGCGGAGCCGACGATGAAGCACTCGTTGAAGGTGGAAAGCTCCTCCGGCATGATTCGGCGCTCGATCAGGTCGAGGCCCTGGTCCTTCGCGAGCTGGATGACCGTCTGGCGCGTGATGCCATTGAGGAAGCAGTCGGCGATCGGGGTGTGGATTGCGCCGTCCCGCGTGAAGAAGATGTTGGCGCCGGTGCATTCCGCCACGCGGCCCTGCCAGTCCAGCATCATCGCGTCCGCGTAACCCTTCTTCTCTGCCTTGTGCTTCGAGATGGTGCAGATCATGTAGAGGCCGGCGGCCTTGGCATGGACCGGGGCGCATTGCGGGTCCGGACGGCGGTAGTCGGCGATGTCGAGCTTGATGCCCTTCATCTTGGTTTCCGGGTCGAACATCGACGGCCAGTGCCACGTGGCAATCGCCACATGGATCTTGTTGTGCTGAGCCGACACAGCCATCATCTCGGAGCCGCGCCAGGCCACGGGCCGCACATACTGGTCGCCGCCGCCATTCATGGCTACCACCTTGTCCTTGGCGGCGTTCAGCTCCTCGACCGAAAAGGGGATTTCGAAATCCATGATCTCGGCCGACTTGCGCAGGCGGATGGAATGCTCGGTGGACTTGAAGATCATGCCGCCATAGGCGCGCTCGCCCTCGAACACCGAGGAGCCGTAGTGCAGGCCATGCGTCAGCACATGGACCCTGGCATCTTTCCAGGGCACGATCTCGCCGTTGAACCAGATCCAGCCCTCGCGCTTGTCAAAGGGAATGCCTGCCATGGTCTTGTTCTCCTTGAAGGATTATATCGTATCGGAAAAACCGGCCCGGAAGACGGTTCGCGCAATACAATGTCGTTATGAGGTGGACGAACGTAACGATGGGGGCTAAATATGTCAATATGGCTGACGTAATTACCAGTTCCGCCCCCGGCGAGACCAGCTTGAGCGAGCAGGACACCGTTGCTCTGATCGAGCTGATGTTCTTCGCCTACCGCGACTTCGTATCCGACCCGGATGAAATCCTGGGCCAGTTCGGCTTTGGCCGCGCCCACCATCGGGTTCTCCATTTCGTCGGGCGTGACCCCGGCATGACGGTGCAGCAACTGCTCGATATCCTGCGCATCACCAAGCAGAGCCTCGGGCGGGTGCTGAAGGAGCTGATCGACAAGGGCTATGTCTATCAGAAGGAGGGGGAGGCTGACCGCCGCCAGCGCCTTCTCTACCTTACCGGGGCCGGCGAGGAATTGCGCCAGCGGCTGATGGGGCCGCAGATGAGCCGCATCCGCCGGGCCATCGCGCTGCCGGAGGGGGACGCCGCCCATCTCTATCGCAAGGTGCTCTATCACATGGTGTCGCCCGACAACCGGGAGGCGGTGCGCAGCTGGATCGACCGGGCCGGCCAGCTCGGCAGCGGGAAGACCGGCGGTGGATGACTTTCCTCATCTTCTCGTGGTGGATGACGACCGGCGCATCCGTCAACTGCTCCAGACCTTTCTGGCCGAGAATGGATTCCGCATCACGGCGGCAGCAAGCGCCGCCGAGGCGCGCGAGAAGATGCGCATCATGGCCTTCGACCTCGTGGTGCTGGACATCATGATGCCGGGCGAGGACGGCCTGTCGCTCACCCAGTCGCTGCGGGCGTCGGGCGAAGGTGTTCCGGTTCTCATGCTGTCCGCGCTGGCCGAACCCTCCGACCGCATCACCGGGCTCGAAACCGGCAGCGATGATTACCTGGCCAAGCCGTTTGAGCCGCGCGAACTTCTGCTTCGAATCCGCGGCCTCCTTCGCCGCCAGGCACAGACGGCGCCCGCGCGCACCGAAGTGACCTTCGGCCCCTTCACCTTCAACCTGCAGCGCGGCGAGTTGCGCCGCAATGCGGAACCGGTGCGCCTCACCAGCCGCGAGCGCGAATTCCTCCGTACCCTCGCCGCCAATGCCGGAAACCCGGTGACACGCGGCGAACTGACGGCCGAAGGCTCGGAGGAGGGAGCCCGCAGCGTGGATGTACAGATCAACCGCTTGCGCCAGAAGATCGAGGATGATCCCTCGGATCCTGTTTACCTGCAAACCGTGCGCGGGGCGGGCTATGTGCTGCATGCGGACTGAGGGCGGCTGAGGGACCATGGCGAAGAACTGGGTATATGGCCGTTTCAACGCCTTCCTCGAGCGGCACATGCCGGAGGGCTTGTTCCCCCGCTCGCTGATCATTCTGGTGGCGCCCGTGGTGCTTCTCCAGACCATCATGACGGGGCTGATCTTCGAGCGCCATTTCGAGAATGTGACCCGGCTGCTGGCCCGGTCCTTCGCCCGCGAGGTCAGCCTTCTGGTCGAACTCTACGAGGAAACGGACCGCGGGGCGGCGGCGGCGCGGCGCATCGAGATGCTGGCAAATGCCAAGCTTGGGCTTGGGCTGACAATCGTCAAGGGCACATTGCCGGAGCCGCTGCCGGAACCGTTCTTCTCGCGCGGCGACACGCGCCTTGCCCGTGAACTCACGGTGCAGGCCGGCAAGGAATTCTGGATCGACAGTCGCGATCAGCCGGACTTTGTGAACGTGCGGGTGCAGGCCGATCCGGAAACCGTGTTCCAGTTCCGCACCCGGGCCGAACGCATACTCGCCACGTCAACCGGCTTCCTGCTGCTGCTGATGCTGCTGTCTTCGCTGCTGCTGCTCGGCATCGCAACCATCTTCCTGCGCAACCAGATACGTCCGATCACCGATCTGGCCCGCGCGGCGCAAAGCTTCGGCACCGGTCGTGACATCGGGGCCTTCCGCCCGCGCGGTGCGCGCGAGGTGAAAGCGGCGGGCGAAGCCTTCCTCGACATGCGCGATCGCATTGCCAGGCAGGTGGAGCAGCGCACCGCCATGCTGGCGGGCGTCAGCCATGATCTGCGGACCATCCTCACACGCTTCAAGCTGGAGCTTGCCTTTCTGGGTGACGGGCCGAAGGTACAGCCCCTGAAGGAAGACGTGGACGAGATGCAGCGCATGCTCGAAGCCTATATGGCCTTCGTGAAGGGCGATGCGGGCGAGGCCGCGCAGGAGGCTGATCTCCTGAGCCTTGTGCAGGCGGCGGCGCGCGCCTCCGAACGGGCGGGCGGCAGGGTGGACCTTGCGGTTCCCGAAGGCCAGATGGTGCGGGTGAAGCCCAATGCCTTTGGCCGGTTGCTGGCCAATCTCATCGGCAATGCGGTGCGCTATGCGAAGCATGTGAAGGTGAGCGCCACTGTTGCCGACCACGTGCTGACGCTCAACATCGATGACGATGGCCCCGGCATTCCGGCTGACAAGCGGGCGGATGCCTTCCGCCCCTTCGTCCGCCTCGACAATGCCCGCAACCTCGATGAAACGGGAACCGGCCTGGGGCTTGCCATCGCGCTCGACATCGCCCGTGCCCATGGCGGAGACCTGAGGCTGGAGGATAGCCCGAAAGGCGGGCTTCGCGCGGTGGTGCAAATGCCTGTATAAGGCGAGCCATGATGGATTATCGCCTCGACCCGCTCTGGCTCAAGCTCAACACCATGAATGCCCAAGGCCTTCAGGCCTTCGCACCGTTGATGGACATGATGCAGACGCATATGGGCCAGAATGCCGAGATGGCGCAGCGCGTCATTGAGGAATATCGCAAGTTCCTGTTCCTCGCCATGCGCGCGGGCCACCAGGTCATCCCGCCGGGCGTCATCAACGACACCTGGATGATGCACATGCAGAACGCCCAGAACTATTGGGAGCAGCTGGGCCAGATGATTACCGAGCGCCCCATGGCGCAAGGCGTCGACTTCAAGAGCATGGCCTCCGTGGCGGATGCGTGGAAGGCAACCCTCGAATCCTACGAAAAGATCTTCGGCGCCAAGCCGCCGATGGACATCTGGGGCCAGGGCCCCGCCGCCGAAAACCCGTGGATGCAGGCCATGGCCAACTGGCGCAAGATGTTCGGGATGGGCTGAGGGTCCGTCATACCTGTCCATTATGCCGGCGCAGGCCGGAAACGCGCCGAAGTGAAAGAGACCATTCTCTCAGAACAGCCGGCCGCCATTCGGTACGGTCCGATCAACAGCTGTCAGCACCACATCGCCATCGCCGTCGGGGAAGCCCAGGGTGAGCACTTCTGACATGAAGGGGCCGATCTGGCGCGGCGGGAAGTTGACGACCGCCGCCACCTGCCGCCCGAGAAGCGTATCAGGCGTGTAATACTTCGTGACCTGCGCGGAGGATTTCTTGATGCCGATCTCCGGGCCGAAGTCGATCTTCAGCTTGAAGGCAGGCTTGCGGGCCTCCGGGAAGGGGTCAACGCCCACGATGGTGCCGACCCGGATATCCACTTTCTGAAAGTCGTCATAGGTAATCGTCATGGGTCAACTCGCCAGCTCACGGGAGCGGCGGGTGGCCGCCGCGATGGCCTTGTCGAAAAGCGGTTGCAGTCCGTCCTCCGCCATGAGCACCTGCAGTGCCTCATAGGTCGTGCCCTTGGGCGAGGTCACGTTCTGGCGCAGCGTTGCGGCATCGGTGCCGGACTGGCGCATCAATTCGCCCGCTCCCGCCACCGTGGCGCGGGCCAGTTGCATGGAAAGCTCCTTCGAAAGGCCGACCTTCTCGCCTGCTGCCGCAAGGCATTCGGTGAGGTAGAACACATAGGCGGGGCCGGAGCCGGACACGGCCGTTACCGCGTCGATCATCGCCTCGTCAGGAACGGTGACGACTTCGCCCACCGCCTCCAGCAGCGATCGGGCAAGCCCCATCTGGGCGGCCGAGACATTGGCATTGGCCGCCATCGCGGTGATGCCGCGCCCCACCGCCGCCGGCGTGTTGGGAATGGTGCGGACCACGGCGGCATCAGCCCCGAAATGGCGTTCGAAGGAGGCGATGGTCTTTCCTGCCGCAACCGAGAGGATGAGCGGATGAGAGCGCTTCAGCGGCACGAGGGCCGGAAGGATTTCTTCCATAAGTTGTGGTTTTACCGCAACCACAACCACTTCGGCATCGGTGATGTCTGCAAGGTCCGGGTTGAGCCTGATGCCGCTTCGCGTCATCAGCGCCTGCATGTCGGGATGAGGTGCCGGGTCCAGCGCCACGATGTGTGATGGCTTGGCGCCGCCCTTGAGCCAGCCTTCCAGCATGGCGCCGCCCATCTTGCCCGCCCCCACCAGCACCAGCGTTCCCGCGAGATACATCAGGCTTCTCCCACCGTGTCGATCATCGCGGCTTCCATGGCTTGCGCGGCGCTCTGGCCGGCCCACACCACGAATTGCACGGCCGGGAAGTAGCGTTCGCAGGTATCGATCGCGAAGCCGATCAGCGCCTCGCACTGGGCATCATTCGCCTCGGCATTGCCAGAGAGCAGCAGGCTGTTGCGGAAAACGATGCTGCCGTCGGCCTGCCAGAGGTCGAAGTGGCCGACCAGCAATTGCTCATTGATGCGGGCGAGGAGGCGCGTCACCTCATCGCGCCGGGTTTGCGGCACCTTCATTTCGAAGCCCACCGCCACATGCAGGATCTCGAACTCGTCGCGCCAGTTGAGCGACAGCGTCATATCGCTCCAGCCGCCCGACACTTCCATCATCACTTCGCAGGAATCGGTGCGTGAAAACGCCCACTGATAGGCCTCGGCAATCCGCTCGAACCGGTCGAGGGGATTGGAGAGTTCGTCGCTTTCAAGGGCCTGCAAGGCCATCAGTCATTCCTCCGCCGGCTGACGAATCATTTGTACAGCCATAACGGACAAGCTGCCCAAGCGATTGAGTCGCTTCAAGCGCCGGCAGGAAAAACTTGCTGATTCCTCCACAGGCAATGCGCGGGGCCCGAAATGGGCTGCGCAGCTGCCGCCTAGTCGGCGCGCGAGTCGGAGGCCGACGCTGCCGCCATGCCGAGCCTTGCCTCCAGCGCCTGAAGCCTGGCGGAGAGCGCGTCATTCTCGTCGCGGGCCTTCTGGGCCATGGCCTTCACCGCCTCGAATTCCTCACGCTTCACGAGGTCCATGTTGTTGAGCAGTCGCTCGAACTGCGACTGGACGAGCGTATCGACCTCGCGCCGCAGGCCCTGCGCCGCACCGGCCGCATTGGTCATCAGCTTGGCCATCTCATCGAAGAAGCGGGTCTGGGGGGTGGTCATGGCGGGGTCCCTTTTTGTGGTTCAGAGCGAGGCTCTGGCGGATGAACAGAGCCGTCATCCCGGCGGCTTCCTGAAGAACTAGCTATGGCGTTTCACCCCCCACTTCAAGATGCGGCGTCGCCGCAAGCCGCAAGGCTTGACGGGGCGCGGCTTCGCGCACAGTGTCCCCCGCAATGAGTGCTGAAGCCCTGACATATGCCGTTCTGCCCTTTCCGGGCATCGACCCCATTCTGTTCCAGATCGGTCCCTTCGCCGTGCGCTGGTATGCCCTGGCCTATGTCGCGGGGCTGGTATTTGCCAGCTGGTACATGAAGCGGCTGGTCTCCAACCCGAAGCTGTGGGGGCCTTTGAAGCCTTCGATGACCGTGCCGCAGGTCGATGATTTCTTCCTCTGGTCGGTGCTGGGCGTCGTGCTCGGCGGCCGGCTCGGATATGTGCTGTTCTACAAGCCGTTCCATTACGCGGCCAATCCGCTGGACATCGTCATGATGTGGGATGGCGGCATGTCGTTCCACGGCGGCTTTCTGGGCGTGGTGGTGGCCTGCTATTTCTATGGCCGCCACATCGGTACCGGGCTTGACCGCATGCTGGACCTCGGTGCCGCCTCCGTTCCAATCGGCCTCGGCCTCGGGCGGCTTGCCAATTTCATCAACAGCGAATTATGGGGCAGGCCCACCGACGTTCCCTGGGCTTTCGTTTTCCCGCTTGATGAGTTGCAACTGCCCCGCCATCCGAGCCAGCTTTATGAAGCGATACTGGAGGGGTTTGTGCTGTTTGTCGCGGTGCGGATCGCCACGCACCGCTATGGCGCCCTGCAATATGCAGGCCGCGCTTCCGGCATCTTCGCGCTGGGTTACGGCCTGTCTCGCATCGTGGTGGAGTTCTTCCGCGAGCCGGACCCATTCCTCGGCTATTTCGGGGGTTTCATGACCATGGGCATGATCCTGTCGCTGCCGCTGTGCGCCATCGGCATCTGGCTCCTCATCCGGTCACGCCATGAAGGCCCTTGAGCGGCTGCTGGTCGAGGTGATCGCGGCGGAAGGGGCAATGCGGATTGACCGCTACATGAGCCTCTGTCTCGGACACCCGCAGCATGGCTATTACCTCACGCGGGATCCTCTGGGCGAGGCGGGAGATTTCATTACCGCGCCCGAAGTCTCGCAGGCGTTCGGCGAGTTGATCGGCATCTGGGCAGCCGGTGCCTGGGGGGCGATGGGCCAGCCGGATCGTTTCTTGCTCGTTGAACTGGGGCCTGGGCGCGGCACGCTTATGGCGGATATCGTGCGCACCCTGCGCAAGGCGGCTCCGGCATGCGCCGCCGCCGCTCGGGTTCACCTTGTTGAAACCAGCAAGGTGCTGCGGGCGAAGCAGCAGGTGGCGGTGGGCGAGGCCACCTGGCATGACCGGCTGGAGGATGTGCCGGAAGCCCCGATGATCCTTGTTGCCAATGAGTTCTTTGATGCCATCCCGATCTGCCAGTGGGAGTACCGCGACGGCCGCTGGCGCGAGCGCGTGATCGGGCTGGAGAATGACCGCCTGACATTGGGCCTCGGCGCCGAGGTTTTGGGGCCGCCGGGTCGGGAGGGCGACGTTCTCGAACCTGCCCCGGCGCGCGAGGAGATTGCCCGCCACATCGGCCAGCGGCTTGCGGCGCATCCGGGTGTCGCGCTTGTGATCGACTACGGGCATCTCATGTCTGCCCCCGGTGACACGCTGCAAGCCATGCGCCAGCACCGTTTCATCCCGATCACCGAAACCCCGGGTGAGGCCGACCTCACCTCGCATGTGGATTTCGCGGCGCTGGCCAGGGCCTTTGCCACAGGTGGGGCGGTAGCGCTCCCCGGCCTCACGCAGCGGGCCTTCCTGCTTGCCATGGGGCTGGAGCAGCGCATCGGGCAACTTGCGCTGAAGGCTGATCCCGCAACCGCGGCAACCCTGCACCGGCAGATGGCGCGGCTTGCGGATGAGGACCAGATGGGTAACCTGTTCAAGGTGCTCGGCGTCACCTCGCCGGGCCTGATGACGCCCTATCCGTTTGGACTGACATGATCGAATCAGACGCCCTCCGCCTTGACGGCATTTCACACGGCTTTTTCACGCGGGAAGGTGGCGTGTCCGCGGGCGTGTTCGCCTCGCTCAACTGCGGCATGGGCTCCGGCGATGAGCGGGCCTGCGTGGTGGAAAACCGCGCCCGCGTGGCTGACCGGCTGGGCGTAGCGCCAACGCGCCTGCTCTCCGCCTGGCAGGTGCACAGCGCGGAGGCGGCTGTGGTGACGGGCCCATGGGAGGGCGAAGAGCGTCCGCGCGTCGATGGCCTCGTCACACGGACAGCGGGGATCGGTTTGGGCGTTCTCACCGCCGATTGCGGCCCGGTCCTGTTCGCCGACAGCCAAGCCCGCGTCATCGGTGCGGCGCATGCGGGCTGGAAGGGGGCGCTTACCGGCGTCACCACCCGCACCTTGAAGGTCATGGAAGAGCAGGGCGCACAGCGCAGCCGCATGATCGCAGTGATCGGCCCGACGATCTCGAAGGCTGCCTATGAGGTGGGGCCGGAGTTTCCCGGCCGCTTCACCGACGCAGACCCGGTGAATGCGCGTTTCTTCACGCCGTCAAGCCGCGCCGGGCATTCCATGTTTGATCTTCCAGCCTATCTCGAACACCGGCTGCGGTCAGAGGGCGTTGGGCAGGTCGTCAATCTCTCTCTCTGCACGTTTGGCGACGAGCAGCGCTTCTTCAGCTACCGCCGCGCCACTCACCGTCATGAAAAAGACTATGGCCGCCTGATCTCGGCCATCGCACTCAGATAAGGAAAAACCGGACATGGCACTGCATTTCGAACGCGCCGAATACACCCGCCGCATCAAGGCCACCATTGCAGCGATGGAAGCACAAGGCCTCGACGGCCTGCTGATGTTCCAGCAGGAGAGCATGTATTACCTGACGGGCTACGATACGTTCGGCTTCTGCTTTTTCCAGTGCCTCTACCTTGGGTCCGATGGCAAGCTCGCGCTGCTGACGCGCTCGGCCGATCTCCGCCAGGCGCAGCACACCTCCATCATCGCGGATATCCGGATCTGGACCGATGAGGCCGGCGCCAAGCCCGCCACGCAACTGCGCGACATGCTGGCGAGCCTGAAATGCAAGGGCAAGCGGCTCGGAATCGAGAACCAGTCCTATGGCCTCACCCATGCGAATGGCAAATCGGTTGATGCGGCGCTCGAAGGTTTCTGCAAGCTTGTCGACGCCAGTGACCTCGTCAACATGATCCGCGTGGTGAAGTCGCCCGCTGAGCTGAAATATGTGCGCAAGGCCGGTGAACTGGGCGATGCGGCGCTGAAAGCGGCGATCCGCAAGACCCGCGCCGGGGCGGATGAGGGCGACATCCTCGCCGCGCAGCAGGCGGCCGTCTTCGCGGGCGGCGGCGATTATCCCGCCAATGAATTCATCATCGGGTCGGGCCGGGATGCGCTGCTCTGCCGCTACAAGGCGGGCCGTCGCAAGCTGTCAAAGCGCGATCAGCTCACCCTCGAATGGGCGGGTGTCTACCGCCACTATCACGCGGCCTTCATGCGCACCCTCATGATCGGCAAGCCCTCGAAGCAACATATCGCCATGGACCAGGCCGCCCGCGAAGCGCTTGCGGCGGTTGAAGAACAGCTGGTGCCGGGCCGCACGGCTGGCGATGTGTTCGACGCCCACGCCCGGGTGATGGACGCGCATGGCATGAAAAAGCACCGGCTCAATGCCTGCGGTTATTCGCTGGGTGCCAAATTCACCCCGAGCTGGATGGATAGTCCCATGTTCTACAAGGATAATCCGGTCGTCATCCAGCCCGGCATGGTGTTTTTCGCCCACATGATCCTGATGAACTCCGAGGCGGGTGCCGCCTATTGCCTTGGGCGCACCTACATCATAGGAAAGAAAGGCCCGGAGCCAGTTTCAAAGGCCCCGCTGGAGATGATAACGCGGTAATCCATGGGTGTGTGGCGTCTCAATGCTTGCTTAAGCTTGCCCCGGAAGGTGTTCTCCGGGCTCCTGATGGGGCTGATGGCGCTTACGCTCTCGGCGTGCTCGGCCGGTTCGATCCTCACCGATTCCGGTTCTGCTCCAGGTGGCGAGGCCTCCGGCAAGCCGGTTCCGCCCATCGCGTTCCGCGAGATCACCGGCGTTCCGCCGGGCAAGCTCGCCGAACTCAAGGTGGCCCTCACCGCGGCGGGCAGCCAGCATGCCATCAGCTTCGTCGATGGCAATTTCGGCGCTGGTGTTTTCGGCCTGAGTGGCACCGTCAGGGCCTCCGCTGAGCCAGCCGGGGTGCGCCTCGTCTATCAATTCCAGTTCCGCGATGCCGAAAGTGTGCTCATCGACAATATCGATGGCGAGGACAATGCCGGCGTCTTCACGGGCGCCGACCCGTGGATGGGCGTCACCCCCGCCGTCATGGAGCGCATCGCACGGCGCACGGCAGACGCCATGGCCCGCAAGCTCTCCAGCATGGGTTACGCGGCGCGGCTTGCCGCGCTCACTGCGCCCCCGCCCGAACTCTTCGCCCGCGCCGGATCGGACGCGGCCCGTGAAATCGACTTTGAAACCGTGAATGGCCCCGGCTTCGCTGCCCTTGGCAACACCCTGTTTGCCGATGCCGACAAACACGTCGAGCATGAGGAGATCACGCCCAGCGTTGCCTCCGTGCTGCCCATTCCGGGTGAAGGTCGCATGCCGAAGGTGGTGGTGTCAGACCAGGCTTTCGCCGCCGCGCCCCCGGCGGAGAATGACACCGGCACAGCCTTTAGTGGCGAACCTGCCGCTGCCAGCGCCGCGCCGGCTGCCGAGCCTGAGGCCCCGCCAAAGAAACTGAAGCCCGGGCAGCGCGCCATCCGCGCTGTCGCGGTGGTGCCGGTTGTCGGTTCCCCGGGGCCGGGCGATGCCGAACTGACCGCCGCCATGCGCAAAACCCTCTCTTCGGCCGGGTGGCCGGTGGTAAGCAAGCCGCAGGCCGATGCACTGACCATTCAGGGCCGGGTGAAACTCGCCAACAAGAGCGGCGGCAAACAGGCGGTCGCCGTAAACTGGGAGGTGAAGACCCCGGATGGCAAGATGCTGGGAGACGTGAAGCAGGCCAACGAGATTCCGGCAGGAGCCCTTGACGGCGGCTGGGGAGACGCCGCCCTCAGCGTGACCGAAGCCGCCGCACCCGGCATCTTCGACGTGGTGAAGCGTTACCGCTGAGGAAGGCCGGTTACGCACGGCCTCGCGGTTTTCCCCAACAGCGAAATGCCCCTTTGCAGCGCGTCATGTGGTTGTTATAGAGCCTCGCATTCACGGCCAGATAGGGGATTGAGCGGCATGATGAAGATCGTGGCAGGCAACAGCAACCGGCCACTTGCCGAGTCCATCTGTTCCTATCTCAACACGCCGATGACCCGGGCGGTCGTGAAGCGCTTCAATGACATGGAAGTCTTTGTCGAGATCCAGGAGAATGTCCGTGGACAGGATATGTTCGTGGTGCAGTCCACCTCCTTCCCCGCGAATGACCACCTCATGGAACTGCTGATCATCATCGATGCCTTGAAGCGCGCGTCAGCGCGGCGCGTCACGGCCGTGATCCCCTATTTCGGCTATGCACGGCAGGACCGTAAACCGGGGCCCCGCACGCCCATCTCCGCGAAGCTTGTGGCCAACATGATCACCCGCGCCGGCGCAGACCGCGTGCTGACCATGGATCTCCATGCCGGGCAGATCCAGGGCTTCTTCGATATTCCGACCGATAATCTCTTCGCCGGACCCGTGATGGTGCGCGACATCAAGAATCATCTTGATGTGTCAAACACCGTCGTCGTATCGCCCGATGTTGGTGGCGTGGTGCGCGCCAGAGCTCTCGCCAAGCGGCTTGATTCGCCGCTGGCGATCGTTGACAAGCGCCGCGAGCGCGCCGGTGAATCGGAAGTCATGAACATCATCGGCGATGTGAAGGGCAAGTCCTGCATCCTGATCGACGACATCGTGGATTCGGGCGGCACGCTGGTGAATGCCGGTGAGGCGCTGCTCTCGCAGGGCGCCAAGGATGTCACCGCCTACATCACCCACGGCGTGCTGTCGGGTGGGGCGGTGGCCCGCATCACCAATTCCAAGCTGAAGGAGCTGGTGATCACCGATTCGATCATGCCAACCGAAGCGGTCAAAATCGCCCGCAACATCCGCTGCATTCCCATCGCGTCCCTGCTGGGCGAAGCCATCGGCCGCACCAACCGTGAAGAGAGCGTCTCGAGCCTGTTCGAGTAAGGCCGCCATTCCCACGTTCCGTCAAGCCGGCCTCTTCGCCAGAGGGACGCCGAGGGCGGTGTTATTGGTCCAGCACTTCGAAGTGGGCTTCGGTGGTGATGCCGTTGTTGATGGGCAGCATGTCCTGCGGGCAGGCGGAGAAGACGACGATGGCGTCCATCTCGGCGCGGAACACGACGTAGTCACCCGGCTTGCACAGGCAGTTGCCCCATTCGAGGCTGCCATCCGGGTTCCAGGGGATGTTCATGAAGAGGTTGAGCGAATCGGGCGTGTAAGGGATGTAGAGGCCCAGTTCGGCAAGACCCGCATGCATGTTGTCGCGGCAGTTGTCATGGTAGTGGGTGCAGCCCAGAAGGCCGTAGCGCTCGTTGTCGCAGGGGGCGATCAGCGTGTCGTGCCGGCCGGGGCTGGCGTCCTTCGTCATGGTCAGGATCGGGCGGCGGCGGTTGGTGATCATCTTGTCACCCTCCACCGGGAACAGCCTTGTCCAGAAGGCGCGGCAGTGCTCCATGCCGAGATATTCGCGCAGATCGCCCGCATTGAAGGCCCAGAAATCCACCACCTGGTTGCCATGGGTGTTGATGACCTTGACGGACTGGCCCTTGGCGAGGCGCACGGCCTTGCCGCGGCGGGCGGGTATGGTTTGCAGGCTGGTGCTGGTCATGGGGGTCCTCCTTCGTCCTTGTGCGGCCCTCCTTAGCCAAGAAACGCCGGGTCTTCCAGCGCGGCGGCTGCATGGCTGGGCTTTATCGGCGTGGAAAACCTGCTAGAAGCCCGGCCAACCCTTTTTCATTCCGGATTGAGCCTGCCCCATGTCTGACAAGACCGACGACAAGCCGCAGAAGACCGACCGCTACCGCGATACCGTGTTCCTGCCCAAGACCAGCTTCGGCATGAAGGCCGGCCTGCCGCAGAAGGAGCCGGAACTTCTGAAGCGTTGGGAGGACATGAACCTCTACCGCACCCTGCGCGAGGCCAGCGTGGGCCGCCCCCGGTATGTGCTGCATGATGGCCCGCCCTATGCCAACGGCCACCTGCACATCGGCCACGCGCTGAACAAGATCCTGAAGGACATCGTCACGCGCTCGCGCCAGATGCAGGGCTTCGATTCCAACTATGTCCCCGGCTGGGACTGCCACGGCCTGCCCATCGAATGGAAGATCGAGGAACAGTACCGGGAGAAGGGCAGGAACAAGGACGAAGTGCCGATCAACGACTTCCGCAAGGAATGCCGCGCCTTCGCCGAGCACTGGATCAACGTGCAGCGCGAGGAGTTCAAGCGGCTGGGTGTGACTGGTGACTGGGACAATCCCTATCTTACCATGAACTACCGGGCGGAAGCGCTGATCGCCAATGAACTCTTGAAGTTCGCGTCCTCCGGCCAGCTCTATCGCGGCTCCAAGCCCGTCATGTGGTCAGTCGTGGAAAAGACCGCGCTGGCCGAGGCTGAAGTCGAATATCAGGACTATCAGTCGGACACGATCTTCGTGAAGTTCCCGGTGCGGGACAGTGCATCAAATCTTCTCAATGCCAGTGTGGTGATCTGGACAACGACGCCCTGGACCATTCCCGGTAACCGCGCCATCAGCTTCTCGGCCAAGATCAATTACGGCCTTTATGAAGTGACCGCCGCGCCCGAGGGCAACTGGGCAAAAGCAGGCGATCGCCTGATACTCGCAGATCGCCTCGCCGAAGAGGTGATGAAGGCCGCGAAGGTTGATGGCTATCATCGCCTTGGCGATGCTGACCTCACGGGTGCCACCTGTGGCCACCCGTTGGCGCATCTTGGCTATGGCTTCGATGTGCCGCTGCTCGATGGCGACCATGTGACGGATGACACAGGCACGGGCTTCGTGCACACCGCGCCCGGCCATGGTGCCGATGACTACAACATCTGGGTCGCCAGCGAGGCCTATCTGAAGGAGAAGAGCATCCCGCATGCCATTCCCTTCACGGTTGATGCCGATGGCTTCTACACCAAGGATGCGCCGGGCTTTACCGGCAAGCGCGTCATCACCGACAAGGGCGAGAAGGGTGATGCCAACGAGTCTGTCATCCGTGCACTGACGGAAGCCGGCGCGCTGATTTCGCGTGGCCGCCTCAAGCACCAGTATCCGCATTCCTGGCGCTCGAAGAAGCCGATCATCTTCCGCAACACGCCGCAATGGTTCATCTCCATGTCGAGCCATGGCCTGCGCGACATTGCGCTCAAGGCCATCGACGAGACGAAGTTCTTCCCCGCCGCCGGCCAGAACCGGCTCCGCGCCATGATCGAGCAGCGGCCTGACTGGGTGATCTCGCGCCAGCGCGCCTGGGGCGTGCCAATCGCCGTGTTCGTCAACCGCGAGACGGGCGCCATCCTGCAGGATTCCCGGGTGAATGAGCGTATTGTTGATGCCTTCACCGCGGAAGGGGCGGATGCCTGGTTCGCGGAAGGTGCTGCCCAACGCTTCCTCGGGTCCGACTACAGCGTGCTCGAATGGGAGCAGGTGCGCGACATTCTGGATGTCTGGTTTGATTCAGGCTCCACCCATGCCTTCTGCCTTGAGCAGAGGCCTGACTTGAAGTGGCCCGCCGATCTTTATCTGGAAGGCTCGGATCAGCATCGCGGCTGGTTCCACTCCTCGCTGCTCGAATCCTGCGGCACGCGGGGTAGGGCGCCTTATGACGCGGTGCTGACGCATGGCTTCGTGGTGGCCGAAGACGGCCGCAAGATGTCGAAGTCGCTTGGCAATATCGTCACCCCGCAGGATGTCATCAAGCAGTCGGGCGCGGACATTCTGCGCCTGTGGGTGGCTTCCGCCGATTATGCCGAAGACCTGCGCCTCGGGCCGGAAATCCTGAAAACCAACATCGAGGCCTACCGCAAGCTCCGCAACACCATGCGCTATATTCTCGGCGCGGTAGATGACCTGCAGGACTGGGAGTTCGTGCCCGCCAAGGACATGCCGGAGCTGGACCGCTACATCCTGCACCGCCTGCATGAGCTGGAAGGGCAGGTGAGGTCGGCCTATGAGGTGTTCGACTACAAGCGCCTCTTCGCGCTTCTGACCAATTTCATGACTGTCGACCTCTCCGCCTTCTATTTCGATATCCGCAAGGATTCGCTCTATTGCGATGCGTGGTCGAGCCTGCGCCGCCGTTCCTGCCGCACGGTGCTGGACCAGCTGTTCCATTGCCTCACCACCTGGTGGGCACCGGTGCTGGCCTTCACCATGGAGGAGGTGTGGCTGTCGCGCTTCCCGGGCGAAGCCTCCTCGGTGCATCTCATGCAGTTTGCGCGCTGCCCGGAAGAGTGGGCCGCACCGGAGCTTGCCGCCAAGTGGGACAGGATCCGCGATGTGCGCTCGGTCGTGACCGGTGCGCTCGAAATCGAGCGGCAGGTGAAGAAGACCATCGGCTCGGCGCTGGAAGCGGCGCCCGAGGTCTATGTCTCGGATGCGGCGCTTCGGGCGGCGCTCGATGGCGTGGACCTTGCTGAAATCTCCATCACATCGGGCGCGAAGCTGATCGCAGGTGAAGGCCCGGCGGATGCCTTCCGGCTTGACAGCGTGAAGGGCGTTGCGGTGGTGTTCCGCCCGGCCGAAGGCCGGAAATGCGCCCGGTCGTGGAAGATCACGCCCGAGGTCGGCCGTGATCCGGAGTTCCCGGACATCACCCCGCGCGATGCCGAAGCAGTGCGCGAGTGGCAAACACGTTTCGGCAAGACGGTGTGATGCGCGGCAGGTTGTGGGGGCCACTCTCGCCGCTGGTGCTCGCGCTGGCTGCACTGGTGTTCGGTATCGACCAGACGCATAAATGGTGGATGATCGACGTCTATGGCATCGCGTTCCGGCAACCGGTAAGCCTCACGCCATTCTTCGATCTTGTGATGGTGTGGAACCGGGGGGTGTCTTACGGGCTGTTCAGCACCCATACGCAGGAATGGCTGATCGCCATCAGCCTCATCATCACGTCTTTTCTCTGGATGTGGTCCTGCAGTGCCGAGCGCGCGCTTACCGCCGCAGCCCTTGCGCTGGTGATCGGCGGGGCCCTCGCCAATGCGCTCGACCGGGCCCTGCGCGGGGCGGTCGCGGATTTCTTTTATCTTCATTATCAGTCGTTTAGCTGGTATGTCTTCAATTTGGCTGATGTCGCCATTGTTGCCGGCGTGGGGCTGCTGATGTATGAATCCTTGCTCGGCGGCGGGCAGGATGATCGCCGCGGAAAAGCCTGAATCCGGCGGCACTAGGGGGCCTAAGGCAATATGGGTGTTTGGATGAAGTCGACCGGAGTGACTGTGCTGCTTGGCCTCATGGCGTTTGCCCTGACGGGCTGCGGGTCCACCATGCGCAATTACCTCGAGCGCGAGACACCGACCAACACTGCGGGCGTTGCCCCCATCCGCCAGGACCTGACCATGCCGCCGGACCTCCGCCTGCCGGAGCCCGGCACCACCACCGCCATGCCCGACCCGGGCGCCGTCAATAGTGCCGCTGCGCTCACCGCGCCGCCTCCTGCCGCCGCCCCGGTCACCAAGACCACCACCGCAGCGGCCGTTCCGGCCGCTCCCGCCGCTCCCGCCAGCGGGCCGGACAGCGTCTACACCAATGTCGGCATCTCGCTCTACAATGCGGATGGCACCAAGAAGACCGAGCAGCAGCTCCGCCAGGAACTGCAGGCCTATTACCTTGCCCAGAAGAAGGCGAAGAACCCGAATTACGGCACCGTCTTCAACATCGGCAACATCTTCAAGGACGAGTAGTACCCGAGGCTGCGGCTGATCGCGGCACCCACACGCCAGAGGACCTTCATGCATCTGCTCAAGCGACTGGCGCCCATCGCCGCTGTGCTGTTTGCCACAATTGCCCCGGCGCTGGCATTCGATGTTGACGCAACGACCTTCAAGCTGAACAACGGCATGGAAGTGGTGGTGATCCCCGATCACCGCGCCCCGGTCGTCACCCACATGGTGTGGTACAAGGTTGGTGCTGCTGACGAGCCGCAGGGCAAGGCCGGCATTGCCCATCTTCTCGAACACCTGATGTTCAAGGGCACGCCGAAGTATCCGGACGGCGCGTTCAGCCGCATCGTGCGCGCCAATGGCGGCACCGATAACGCCTTTACCTCGCAGGATTACACGGCCTATTTCCAGCGCGTGATGAAGGACCGCCTGCCGCTGGTCATGGAACTTGAAGCCGACCGCATGCAGAATCTTCAGCTCACGGATGAAAACGTGCTGCCCGAGCGTGCCGTGGTCCAGGAGGAGCGCCGCGAGCGCACCGAGAATGATCCTTCAAGCCTGCTGTCGGAGCAGCTTGATGCCGCGCTTTATACCGCCCATCCTTATGGCAAGCCGGTAATCGGCTGGATGCCGGAAGTGGCGAACCTCACCCGCCAGGATGCGATGGATTTCTATGCGGCCCATTACGAGCCGTCGAACGCCATCCTCATCGTGGTGGGCGACGTGACGCCGGAAGAAGTGAAGACCCTGGCCGAGCGCTATTACGGCCCGCTCGAAAACCGGCGCCAGGTGCCGGAGCGGCGGCGCACCGTGGAGCCTGAGCCCAATGCCGAGCGCCGCGTTACCATGCGCGATGCGCGTGTGAGTTCGCCGAGCTGGCAGCGCCAGTATCTGGCGCCTGCAGCGCGGCATCTGCCGCAGCGCGAGGAACTTGCGCTGTCGATCCTCGCCGATATCGTGGGCGGCGGTAACCAGAGCCGCCTCTACCGCGAACTCAATGTCGAGAAGAAGATCGCCGCCTTTGCCGGCGCCTGGTACAGCGGCGACTATCTCGATTCCGGCACCTTCGGCGTCTATGCCTCACCCAATTCAGGTGTCAGCATCGAGGACACCGAAAGAGCGGTCGATGCGATCCTCGATGAGGTCGCCACCAGGGGCGTCTCCCAGGAGGAGCTGGACCGCAGCCGCAACGCCGTCATCGCCAGCGCCGTTTATCTTCTCGACTCGCAGGATGCGCTGGCCCGTCTGTTCGGCACCGCGCTCACCACCGGCCAGACGGTGGACGACATCAAGAACTGGGAGCGCGACATGGCCTCTGTCACCGTGGAGGATGTCAACAAGGCAGCGCGAGACGTGCTCGACAGACGCGCCTCCGTGACCGGCATTCTGCTTCCCGAAGCCCAGAGCCAGTAAAGGGCGGAAGACCAGACATGACGATCCTGTTCCGTAAGTTTCTGCTCGCCTCATGGCTGCTTTGGGCCTGCACCGCCGCTGCCCATGCTGTCACCATTCAGGAAGTCACGAGCCCCGGCGGCATCAAGGCCTGGCTGGTGGAGGAGAAGGCCATTCCGCTGATGGCGATGAATTTCTCATTCCGCGGTGGCAGCGCTGAAGACCCGCCCGGCAAGGAGGGTGTTTCCGAGTTCCTCACCGGCATGATGGATGAAGGCGCGGGTAATGTGCTTGCGGAGGATTTCCAGAAGAGGCGCGATGAGTTGGCCTTCCGCATGTCCTTCTCCGCCGACACTGACTATTTCGAAGGCAAATTCCAGACATTGACGCGCAATCGCGATGCCGCCGCCGAACTCTTCAAGCTCGCCATCACCGCGCCGCGTTTTGATCCGGAGCCGCTTGAGCGGGTGCGCCAGCAATTTCTGCTGAACCTGCGCGACAAGAACCAGGATCCTCAGAACATCGCATGGCAGGACTGGATGGAGTCCATTCTGCCGGGTGACGCCTATTCCCGCCCGAGCGAAGGCACGGAAGCCAGCGTGTCCGCCATCACGGCGGATGATCTTCGTGCCGCGCACCGCCGCATCTTCAACCGTGCGACGCTGCAGGTCGCCGTGGTGGGCGATATCACCGCCGCTGAGCTTGCCCCCCTGCTGGACCGGGTTTTCGGCGGCCTGCCTGAGGCGGCTGTGGAAGACATCACGCTGCCGCCCGCCAAGCCCCAGAGCGGACCAAAGCTGCAGGTCATCGACCGCGACATGCCGCAGAGCGTCATTGTCTTCGGCCACGAGGGTATTCTGCGCAGCGATCCGGACTTCATCCCCGCCTTCGTGATGGCGGGAATCCTGGGCAGCGGCGGCCTCAGCTCGCTCCTCTCCGAGGAAATCCGCGAGAAGCGCGGCCTTACTTATGGTGTGAGTTTCAACCTGGCGCCCATGAAGCGCGTGGGCCTCTATGCCGGGATGATGCAAACCAAGAATGCCTCCGCCGGGGAGGCCCTTACCGTGATCAGGGATGTCCTTGCGGCATTCGCCGAAACGGGGCCGACCCAGGCCCAACTCGACGAGGCCAAGACCTTCCTGACCGGCTCCTATGGGCTGCGCTTCTCCAGCAATTCCGCCATCGCCACCCAGTTGCTTGGCATTCAGCAGGAGAATCTTGGCATCGACTATGTCGAGAGGCGCAACGCCTTGGTGGAGGCGGTGACGCTCGACCAGGTGAAGGAACAGGCCCGGCGCCTGCTGCACCCAGACCGGCTGATCGTCACCGTTGTGGGAAAGCCCGAAGGCCTGAAGTGAGCCCGTTGGTTTCCTGACGGCTTGCGCTAAATTCTCCGGATGCGAATCCGTAGGCTTTCAGAGGGAACCGTAAACCGCATCGCTGCCGGCGAAGTGATCGAGCGCCCGGCGAGTGTGGTGAAGGAACTCGTCGAGAACGCCATCGATGCAGGGGCGAGCCAGATCGACGTGGCCTTCCGGGGTGGCGGCAAGAGCTTGATCCGTGTCTCCGATGATGGCGTTGGCATGGGGCCGGAGGATCTCGTTCTCGCGGTGGAACGTCATGCAACGTCAAAGCTTCCCGATGATGACCTGATCGACATCCGGTTTCTGGGCTTCCGGGGCGAGGCGCTGGCCTCGGTCGGCGCGGTGAGCCGTCTGACCATCGCGTCGCGGCCCCGGAGTGGCGGGGATGCGCATGTGGTGGCGGTGGAAGGCGGCCATCTCACGCCGCCCCGGCCCACCGCGCTGAACGCCGGCACCGAGATTGACGTGAAGGATTTGTTCTTCGCAACGCCTGCCCGCCTGAAATTCCTCAAGGCCGATCGCACCGAGACGGTGGAGGCGGCGGAGGTCGTGCGCCGCATGGCGCTGGCCCACCCGGAGGTGGGCTTTGCCTTCATCACCGAGGAACGCCGCCTTGTTGACGCGCCAAAGGGCGAGACGGAAGAAGCCCGCGTGCGCCGCATTCTGGGCGCGGACTTCATGGAGAACGCCGTTTCCTTCGAACTGATGCGCGAGGATGTCGAGGTGCGGGGCTATGCGGGGCTTCCCACCTGGTCACGCGGCAACAGCGCCCAGCAATACATGTTCGTCAATGGCCGCAGCGTGCGCGACAAGCTGATCGGCGGCGCCATTCGCGGCGCCTATGCCGATCTGATGCCGTCAAGCCGGTTTGCGGCCATCGTTCTGTTCATCACCTGCCCGCCGGAGCGGGTGGATGTGAATGTGCATCCGGCCAAGGCCGAAGTGCGCTTCCGGGATGGCGGACTGGTGCGTGGCCTGATCGTGAGTGCGATCCGTGATGCGCTGGGCCGCAAGCGCGCGCCCGATACAGGCCTTGCCCGCGAGACGCTGTCGAGCTTCCGCCCTGTCGCGCCGCAAGGCTCCTTCCAGCGTCCGGGCCTGCGCGAGGTGCAATCCGCTTTCGACATGAACCTGCCGCCCGCCGCCATGCCGGTGGCGGAAGAAGCATCGCTTCCCGATTATCCGCTGGGCCAGGCGCGCGCCCAGATTCATGACAATTACATCGTGGCGCAAACGCGCGAGGGTTTCGTGCTGGTTGATCAGCATGCCGCGCATGAGCGCCTCGTCTATGAGCGCCTGAAGCGTGAACGCGCCGGGCGCGGCATCGAAACCCAGCCGCTGCTGGTTCCCGCGGTGGTGGACCTCGATCCCGTCGCGGTGGAGCGTGTGACAGCTGCCGCGGAAATTCTGGCGGGAAGCGGCCTTGTCGTTGAAGGCTTTGGCGAGGGCGCCATTCTGGTGCGCGAGGTTCCCGCCGCCATCGGCAAGGCCGATATCTCCGGCATCGTGCGCGATGTGGCGGATGAACTCTCCGAACTTGGCGTATCCACGGGCATCGAGGAACGTATCAATCACGTGCTCGCCACCATGGCCTGCCACCATTCGGTGCGCTCTGGCCGGAAACTCCGCCCGGAGGAGATGAACGCGCTGCTGCGTGAAATGGAAGCCACGCCCAACTCGGGCCAATGCAACCACGGCCGCCCGACCTTCATCGCATTGAAGCTCAGCGATATCGAGAAGCTGTTTGGGAGAAGATGATCTCGATTTCCTTCTCCCGCGCCTTGCGTGGGAGGAGGAAAGTCTGCCTACTCGATCTCGCTCGCCTCGTAATCCGCCGTTTCGAGCCAGGCGGGGTTTATCTCCACGCCCCAGCCCGGCGCATCGGTCACTTCCGCCTTGCCATCGATGATCTTGTAGGGATCGCCGCGGAACAGGCCATATTGCCAGGGGTAGTAATCCTCTTCCTCGATCGAGAACTCGAGATATTTCCCGGCATTCGGAATGGCGCGCAGCAGATGCATGGTGCACATGGTGACGAGAGAGAGGTTCGCCGCGTGTGGCGTCACCGGCAGTCCGGCTTTTTCCGCCATGCGGCAGACATGCAGCGTGCGCAGCATGCCGCCCATGTACATGACATCCGGCTGCACGATGTCCACCGCGCGCATCCCGATCATGCTGTCCCAGGCGGTGAATTCGCAATCCTGTTCGCCGCCCGTCACGTCGATTGCCAGCGCATCCGTCACTTGCTTGGTCTGGGCGAATTCCCAATAGGGGCAGGGCTCCTCGAAATGGCTGATGCCTTCGGCCTCGAGCAGCTTTCCCACTTCGATGGCACGCGCCGGGGAGTAGCAGGAATTGGCATCCACCAGCTTCGCCACGCCCTCACCCAGCGCGCGGGATACGGTGGGGACGATCTCTTCCGTGCGGCCCGGCCATTCATCCCTGTCGCGCCCGCACTCGGAACCTACCCGCCACTTGAAGGCATCGAAGCCTTTTTCGTCACGCAGGGCGCACAGCCGCGCGGCTTCATCCTTCGGCGTGATGTCGCGCTTCATGGAGGAGGCATAGGCGCGCAGCTTTCCGGGCGTTCCGCCGAGCAGCGCGGTGACTGGCTTTCCTTCCAGCTTGCCGCGCAGGTCGAGGAGCGCGGTGTCGAGCCCGGTCATGGCGCGGCGCAGGTAGGAGCCCGGATACTTGTGTTCGCGCTCGTTGATGATGGCCAGCGTATCGGCGAAATCCAGCGCGTCGGTTCCCAGCGCATGACGCGCCACCTGGCGGTGGAAGACCTGGCAGGTGATGTCGGCATTGTAGGTTGAAACCTGCCCCCAGCCCTGGTGCCCCGTGTCTGAGGTCACCCGCACGAAGCCCACGAATTCGTTCGAGAAGGTTTCGAGTTTGCTGATCTTCATGCTGCCTCCCGCGCCATGCCTTGCCTGTAAAAGATGACTTTCGTGTCGCCATAGTGACGCTCGTCGATCAGGCTCAGCCCGTCAACGGGTGAAATCTCCGCTTTGGCGGCTTCCTCCAGAACGACAATCGCGCCTGCGTTCAGCCATTGGCCCGCCACCAGTGACTGCAACGCCTTCTCACCCAGCCCCTTGCCATAAGGCGGGTCGGCGAAGACGAGGTCGAAGCCCGGCTGCGGAGAGCAGGGGCCGAGGTCTGCCGCATCCCGCCGCCAGATCTTTGCCAGGCCGATCACCCCCAGCGCATCGGCGTTCTTCCGGATGAGGCCGCGCGCCTCCGCGCTGTCATCGACGAACTGACAGAAACGCGCGCCGCGTGAGATCGCCTCCAGCCCCATGGCCCCGGTGCCAGCGAACAGGTCCAGCACACGTGCGCCCTCCAGCTCCAGGCCTTCGATGCCGTGGGCCAGGATGTTGAAGATCGATTCGCGCACCCGGTCGGTCGTCGGCCGCGTGGCCGAGCCATGCGGCGGCGCAATACTGTGCCCCTTGAGCTTTCCGCCGACGATCCGCATCCGTCTCCCCGTGTTGTTCGGTCCGTCTTGACCATCTGACCAAGTTTGCCCCATGTGGCAGAATGCGACTGAAACTGCCAGAGCCAATGATGATCGCCTTCAGGGAGGCCGAAGCCGCCGCCGGCCGTGGTGAGGTACCGGTGGGGGCTGTCGTGGTGGATCAGTCTGGCAGCGTGATCGCACAGGCCGGAAACCGCACGCTGGAGCTCAAAGACCCCACCGCCCATGCCGAAGTGCTGGCGATCCGCCAGGCAGCACAGGCCTCAGGTTCCGAGCGCCTGACCGGTTGCGATCTGTACGTCACGCTTGAACCCTGCGCCATGTGCGCGGCTGCCATTTCCTTTGCCCGCATCCGGCGGCTTTACTTTGCAGCAAGCGACGAGAAGATGGGCGCTGTCGAACACGGCAGCCGCTTCTTCGCGCAAGCAACCTGCCACCATGCGCCGGAGGTTTACAGCGGCATTGGGGAGGGCGAGGCGAAGTCGCTGTTGCAATCCTTTTTCCGGGCCCGGCGCTAGGCGAGAGCCTCGATCCGCTGTTCCAGTTCGCGCTTCAATTGGTCCTTGGCGGGCATGGCCTGGTCGAGAACCTCCCGCAGGCGGAAGAAGTCGCCGCCCGAGAACCCGTCGATGGCGGGGCGGATGTAGATGTCTGGCGGGGAGAGCGAGCGGCGCAGGCTGGCCACCTGGTTGAAGAGGATGAGAAGCGATCCAACCGCAAGTTCCATGTTGGTGCGGTTTGCGCCATTCGTGGCGCGCGGCCGGCCCGTCACGTCGATGGCGACAACGATGTCCATCCCCTCCCGGACATGATCGAAGGGCACGGGGTTGGTCACGCCGCCATCGACATAGGAATGCTCGTCATATCTGGGCCCGAGGATCACGCCCGGAATGGCGATGGAGGCAGCCACCGCCTTCACCAGCGGACCGGAGACGATGACGCGTTCCTCCATTTCGTCGAAATCCGTTGCGATCACCTTGAAGGGGATCGGCAGGTCTTCGATCAGCTTCGGCAGCGTGTCGGGCAGGACGAGGCCCGCCAGCGTTTCGCCCTGCACATGCAGAGATGCGAGACCTCTCACGGCCAGAAGATCCAGCGGATTGACGCCCTTTTCGCCGAAGGCATAGCGCATGGCGGTGAAGCGGTTTGCCAAAAGCATCTCGGCGCGCGAGCGGATGTCCCTTGCGCTCATGCCACCAGCGTAGGCCGCACCCACCAGCGAACCGATGGAACACCCAGCAATGACCTTGGGCTTGAGGCCCAACTCATCGAAGACTTCCAGCATTGGAATATGGGCAAGGCCACGGGCGCTGCCGCCGCCCAGCGCAAGGCCAATGGATGGTGTGCTCATGCCCCTGCCTTTCTGGCGAAGCCCCAGGCCGTCTCAGCCAGAGGCCTCACCTGTTTTGCCATGGTGGCGGCATCCGCATTCGCCGCAGTGCCATCGCGCACCCGGCCCAATATGCCCTGGAGGATGGCCGCGAGGCGGAAGAAATTATAGGCCATGTAGACGTCGAGGTCCGCAATCCCCGCGCGGCCGGTGCGGCGGCAATAGTCCGCGATATAACTGCCGATCGAGGGAAGCCCCGGCTCATGCTCATGGCCGATAAGGGAGCCAACGCCCGCTCCCGTTTCGGAGCGTGGCATATACCATTGCATCAGGTGGTAGGTGAAATCGGCCAGCGGGTCCCCAAGCGTCGATAATTCCCAGTCCAGCACCGCGATCACGCGCGGTTCCGTGGGGTGGATGATGCAATTGTCGAGGCGGAAATCGCCATGAACGATGGCTGCGCCGGAATCCGCCGGGCAGACGCCGGGCAGCCACGCCATGAGGCGGTCCATCTCTGGAATGCTATCCGTCTCGGACGCACGGTATTGCTCGCTCCAGCGCTTGATCTGGCGGGCAACATAGCCCTGGGGCCTGCCGAAATCACTCAGGCCCAACGATGCCGGATCCAGATTGTGAAGTTGTGAGATGGTGGCGTTGAGAGAGCCGAACAGCGCCGCACGTTCCGCGGCCTCAAGCCCCGGCGCATGAGGTTCCCAGAACACCCGGCCTGCGGCATGTTCCATCACGTAGAAAGCCGCGCCGATGACGCTGTCATCTGTACACAGATGAATTGGGCGCGCCACGGGGAATCCGGTAGCAGCCAGCGCCGCCGTCACCCGGTATTCGCGCTCGATGGCGTGGGCGGACGGAAGCAGTTTTCCGAACGGTTTACGCCGCAGCACAAAGGAATTTCCGGGCGTCGTGAGCTTGTATGTCGGGTTCGACTGGCCGCCCTTGAAGCGTGCCAGTGCCAGCGGACCGGCGAAGCCTTCCATGTGGCGCGAGAGATAGGATTCCAGCGCCGCGCCGGCAATGTCGGCGTGCGTCGTGCCGGAAAAGGCGTTTTGCCGGTCGAGCTTGTCAGGCGGCATGGGGAATCGCCTGTGGCCGGTGTGCCGCCACGCTGGAAAAACGAGTGTCCATGAACCCAAGGCTACACTGGGAAAGCCGGATCAGCCAAGCCTCAGAGCTTGCCTTCCTCGCGTGCCAGCGCGCGCCAGCCAATGTCGCTGCGGCAGAAGCCTTCCGGCCAGTCAATGCGCTGTACGGCGGCATAGGCGCGCTGGCGCGCCTCGCCAACCGTGGCGCCACGCGCGGTGACGTTCAGCACGCGGCCGCCATTGGCCACGATCATGCCGTTCTTCTCCGCTGTTCCGGCGTGGAAGATTTCGACGCCTTCCATCGCGGCCGCACCTTCCAGCCCGCGGATTTCGGTGCCCTTCAGCGGTTCCTCCGGATAGCCCCGCGCGCACATCACCACCGTCAATGCCACATCATCGAACCAGCGGGCCGACACCTTGTCGAGGGTTCCATCGCAGCAGGCAAGCAGCAGCGTGACAAGATCATCCTTCAACCGCATCATCAGGACCTGACATTCGGGATCACCGAAGCGGCAGTTGTATTCGATCAGCTTGGGGCCCTCCTTCGTCAGGATCAGGCCTGCGTAGAGTACGCCAACATAAGGGTGCCCCATGTCGGACAGGGCGCGGATCGTCGGCTTGACGATCTTCTCCAGCGCCTCATCGCACAGGGCGGGTGTCATGCAGGGCGCGGGGGAATATGCGCCCATGCCGCCCGTGTTGGGGCCGGTGTCGCCGTCGCCCACGCGCTTGTGGTCCTGGGCGGTGGCAAGGGGCAGGGCGTGCCTGCCATCCGTCAGCACGAAGAAACTCGCTTCCTCGCCTTCCAGAAATTCCTCGATCACGCATTCCGCGCCGCCGAACTTGCCGGAGAAGATGTCCTCCACCGCAGCGCGCGCGGTTTCGATGTCCATCGCGACGGTAACGCCCTTGCCGGCCGCAAGCCCATCGGCCTTGATGACGATGGGCGCGCCATGTTCATTGAGATAGGCAAGCGCCGCGGCCTTGTCGCGGAAGCGGCCATAGGCGGCTGTTGGAATGGCGTACTTGGCGCAGATATCCTTGGTGAAGCCCTTGGA
>CAYMQH010000018.1:0-4116 GCA_964392525.1 uncultured Aestuariivirga sp. | reverse complement strand
AGGCGGCTGTTGGAATGGCGTACTTGGCGCAGATATCCTTGGTGAAGCCCTTGGAACCTTCAAGCTGGGCCGGGATTTTCTTCGGGCCGAACACCTTGATGCCTTCAGCCGCAAGGTCATCCGCCAGCCCTGCCACCAATGGCGCTTCGGGGCCCACCACCACGAGGCCGATCTTCTCCTGCTTGCAGAAGGCGATGACGGCGGCGTGATCCGTCACCTTTACATCCACATTGCGGGCGATCTGGTTGATGCCGGGGTTGCCGGGGGCGACGAACAGCTTGTCGCACAGCGGGCTTGCACCGATCGCCCAGGCGAGGGCGTGCTCGCGTCCGCCGGAACCGATGAGGAGAATGTTCATGACGTTGAACCTCTTGAGGCCAATCCTTGCGTTTGCCCGCCTTCTCGCATTTGATGGAGCGGAATCAAAGCGCGGATTTTGTGCATGTCCAGCATCTGGGATCATGATCCCGAAACAGGTGAAATCATCGAGGGCGGAAAGGCCAATATCGGGGAATACTCCGTCTCCGAGATCGCCAACGCCCTGAGGCGCACCTTGGAGGAAACCTTTGGCCATGTGCGGGTGCGGGGCGAGATTTCGGGCTTCAGGGGGCCTTCCGCCTCGGGCCACTGTTACTTTGCGATCAAGGACGAGACGGCCAAGATTGACGCAGTGATCTGGCGCGGCAACTTCTCGCGGCTTCGCGCCAAGATGCAGGAGGGGCTGGAGGTCGTCGCCACCGGCAAGATTACCTCCTATCCCATGAAGTCCAACTATCAGATCATCATCGACAACATCGAGCCCGCAGGTGTGGGCGCGCTCATGGCGCTGCTGGAGGAGCGCAAGAAGAAGCTTTCCGCCGAGGGCCTGTTCGATGCCGCGCGCAAGAGGCCCATTCCCTACTTGCCGAAGGTCATTGGCGTCGTCACCTCGCCCACGGGGGCGGTGATCCGCGATATCCTGCATCGCCTGAATGATCGCTTTCCCCGCCATGTGCTGGTGTGGCCGGTGCGTGTGCAGGGTGAGACCTGCGCGGCTGAAGTGGCCGCTGCCGTTGCGGGCTTCAACGCCATGGCTCAGAAGCCCGATCTCATCATCGTGGCGCGCGGTGGCGGCTCGCTGGAAGACCTGTGGGGCTTCAACGAGGAGGCCGTGGTGCGCGCCGTGGCGGAGAGCACAATTCCGGTGATTTCCGCCGTTGGCCACGAAACTGATACGACGCTCATTGATTTTGCATCCGATCTCCGCGCGCCCACGCCCACGGCGGCGGCTGAAATGGCCGTGCCGGTGCGAACCAAGCTTGTGGCGGATGTTGCATCGCTTCACGCCAGGCTTCAGGGCGGCGTGCGGCGCACGATGGATGAACGGGTTACGCGGGTGAAATCCGCCGCACGCGCCCTGCCGCGGCCGGATGAGCTTCTGGGCCTTGCCCGCCAGCGGTTTGATTCCGCTGCGGGCCGTCTCGCGCAGGCGCTCAAATCCAACACGCGGGAGCATGGCAGCAGGCTGGCGCGGATCAGCCCGCGCCTGTCGCTCACACCCATCAGCACATTGATCGCCACGGAGCGCCGCTCCCTGGCGCTTTCAGGCCGGCGGTCGGTCCGGGCGCTCGCGGGAATCCTGGCGCTCAAGCGCCAGCGGTTTGATGGCGTGGCGAAGCTTGTCGATTCGCTCTCCTACAAATCCGTTCTGAAGCGCGGCTTCGCGCTGGTGCGCGATGAGACGGGAAGTCCCGTCCACTCTGCCGCCGATGTGAAGCAGTGGCAGGCGCTGAGGCTCGAATTCGGCGATGGCGAGGTGCAGGTGCGGGAAGACAGCCCCAAGCAGGGCCGCCTCATCTAGCAACGGTTCAGATCACCCATTCACCCTGGCGCATCAGGGCTTCCGCCGTGCCGTCGGCGTTGATGCCGTCGACATCCAGCTCACCCGAGCCGATCATCCAGTCCACATGGACAAGGCTGGCATTCGCACCGAGCGCCGCCAGTTCTTCCTTCGAACGCTTCGATCCATCGCGGATGTTTTCGGTGTAGGACTGGCCCACCGCGATGTGGCTTGCGGCGTTTTCATCGAACAGCGTGTTGTTGAAGATGATGCCGCTCTTCGAGATGGGGGAGGAGTGCGGGACGAGCGCCACTTCGCCGAGGCGCGCTGCGCCTTCATCGGTGGAGATCAGGCTGCGGAAGGCGTCCTCACCCTTTTCCGCGCTCATCTCGACGATCTTGCCCCGCTCGAAGCGCACGCGGATGCCGTCAATCAGCGAGCCCTGATAAGAGAGCGGCTTCGAGGAGCGCACCACGCCATCCACCATGTCCTTGTGGGGCGCGGTGAAGACCTCTTCCGTGGGGATGTTGGCGTTGCAGAACACGCCGTTCAGCGCATGGCCGCCGCCGCCCTTCCACTGGTGCTCATCGGCGAGGCCCAGCATCAGGTCGACGCCTGGCCCCTTGTACTTGAGCGCCCGGTAGCGGCGCTGGTTGAGGAAGGCTGTGCGGTGGTGCAGGTCCGCATTGTGGCGGGCCCAGGCGCCGATGGGGTCCGGAAGGTCTGCCTTGGTGCAGGCGAAGATCGCCGTCCACAGCCGCTCCAGTGCTTCCGCTTCGGGGAGGCCGGGAAATACCGACCTGGCCCAGGCGGGTGTTGCGGCGGCTATCACGCACCAGTTGATGGTAAAGCCGGTGATGAGTTCGAGCGCGGGCCGGTAGGCCAGCGAACGGGCCTTGTTGGCGCGTGACAGCTTAACGGGGTCCTGGCCCGCCAGAAGGGCTGGGTCGTCACCGGCAATGGCAAGGCGGGCGGCCCCGCCCTTGAAAGCCTCCGCCATGCCGTTGAACAGCCAGGCGGGGGCCACATCGAAAGTATCCACGGGCGCGTGCTGGTAGCGCGCAAGTGCCGTAACGTCATCTGAATAAATGGTTGTAACCAGGCTTGCGCCGGCGCGATAGGCGTGTTCCGTAATGCGGCGGACGAGGGCTGAGGCCTCCAGCGGCGCGGTGATCAGAAGCTGCTGGCCGTGCTGTAAGTTGAGACCCGCCTTGACCGCGAGCCTGGCGTATGAATCGAGGAGCTGTTCATGTGTCATGTGCGAACCTAACCGCAACCGGAGCCGGAAGTCCATTCTTCCATGACGTCAATCTAGAAAGAAAATTGACCTTTGATCAATCCTGACCAGATGCCCTTGCGTGAAGCGGTCCTGCGCTATCTCGATGCCGACTTCCATGTGCTGCGGGAAGGGGCCTTCGTGCGCTGCGCCGCGACCGGCGCCGTCATCCCGCTCGAGGACCTGCGCTACTGGGACGTGGCGCGCCAGGTGCCCTATAGTTCGGCGGCGGCCGCCTTCGCCCAGCGCCCCGCCGGGGGTTGAAGGGCAGGGGGCGATTGCTCGGGCTGGAAACCCCTGCCCAAGCCGTGTATAGCGTCCCCCCATTATCGCAATGCAATAGGGCCATGCGCCCCGGTTGGAGTGATTTCGATGACGACGAACTGGACACCTGACAGCTGGCGGCATTTCCCGGTCGTACAGGTGCCGGATTATGCCGACAAGGCCGAACTCGCGGCGGTTGAGGCGCAACTCGCCGGGTTCCCGCCGCTGGTGTTTGCGGGCGAGGCCCGCAAGTTGAAGCGCAAGCTCGCCCGCGTGGCCGAGGGCAAGGGTTTCCTGCTGCAGGGCGGCGATTGCGCCGAAAGCTTCGCCGAACATTCGGCTGACAATATCCGCGACTTTTTCCGTGTGTTCCTGCAAATGTCGGTTGTGCTGACCTTCGCCGGCGGCCAGCCCGTTGTGAAGGTGGGGCGCATTGCCGGCCAGTTTGCCAAGCCCCGCTCTTCGCCCACCGAGGTGGTGGATGGGATTGAACTGCCGATCTACCGCGGTGACATCGTAAATGGCGCGGAAGCCACGATCGAGGCCCGCAGGCCCGATCCGCGCCGCCAGGTCATGGCTTACCGCCAGTCGGCCGCCACGCTGAACCTGCTGCGCGCTTTCGCCCAGGGCGGTTATGCCAATCTTGAGCACGTCCACAAGTGGACACTCGACTTCCTCAAGGATTCGCCCTCCTACGAGCGCTACCAGGAGATTTCGGACCGCATCACCGAAGCCGTCGGCTTCATGCGCGCCTGCG
>CAYMQH010000017.1:40506-41858 GCA_964392525.1 uncultured Aestuariivirga sp. | reverse complement strand
AAATGGAATATGCCGTCCTTTGTGCTCTGGGAATAGGGATTGTCAATGCAAATCAGTCAAGTGGTCGCGTGGACGCTCACGGGAAACTTGTCGCTGCGTACGATGCTCAGGCCTGTGAAACAGATCTTGCGTGACTGACGCGTGTCTCTTTGGCGAAGCGAGCAAGAGAGCGCAGAGCATGGTTCCTGCGGTGCCGTCGCAGTGGACTCGGTAGAGGCACCTCGCTATCGTTCCGCGGTTTTCAATATGGGACGAGGACGAAAAGGCATGCGGTATGTGGCTGGAGTAAGTTGGCCGAGGAGCGGACATCATTTGCTTGATCGTATGCTTTCAGCATACTTTGTAGACGGGTATCGCCATCACAACAGCTATCTGGATGGACGGCCTCCATTCTGCACTGAGCGGCTTGTCGCGGACAAGTTGAACTTCTCCAAGTATCATGGTGATGATGCCTTGCCGATAAGCGGTGACCTCCGCTATCTGATCCAAGTTCGGCACTTCATTCCATCGACGATATCGCTGTTTGAAGCCCACTCCCTCTACGGCAGAGTGCCGGATACGCCTGAATCCTTTCACGAATTCCTCGCCAGACGATTGCCGCTCTACCGCAGTTTTGTCGCCGACTGGATTGTCAGGCCAGCCGGCAGCAACATGTTGCTCGTCCGCTATGAGGATCTGACCGAGCGAACCGACGAACAGTTCGCGCGCATCCTCGCGTATATGGATCCCGTAAATCTGCCTGACGCAGGTCGGCTCGAATCCGTCATCGCTTCGGTGGGCAGGGAGTACGTATCAGTCATGGGAACTTTTATCATGCCCGGGTTGGGTATCGGTAGCCCCAAGGAGCCTGAGAACTTCAGATATTTCGATCAGGAGCGTTTTGCAGCAATCGAGTTTCTGCTGAAAGATGAGTTGGCCGTGGCTGGATGTCCAATCCGGTGGGCGATCTAGCGGCGGTTACGGTTCAGCGGACTGCTGCTAACGCAGTCGATCACGACAGCCTTCATGCCGCATCGGTGCGGCATCTGACATCACGCAAGATGATTCAGGTCAGGTTCCTTGGCAGAGGCAAAAACCGCTGCCGCGAATGACGGCGCGTAGGCGTTTAAATCCCTCAGGAAGCGCGACTGCGCATAAGCGTAAAGTTGCAGATCGAGTTTGTTCTTTGCGCGGATCATTTCCACATCGTCCACAGTGACCCGCTGCTCAATCTTCTCGAAAGCGTCCGATACGATATGGTTTTCGCTGGTGACATTCACACGCGCAATTTCTGGCGGCGTGGTTGCACCGAGGCCCCGCGCGATGAGTGCCGCCGAAAGTTCGAAGCACTCATAGAGTCCCATAATGTCAAT
>CAYMQH010000017.1:5544-40406 GCA_964392525.1 uncultured Aestuariivirga sp. | reverse complement strand
GCGCGATGAGTGCCGCCGAAAGTTCGAAGCACTCATAGAGTCCCATAATGTCAATACTCGCCGCCCTGTGGATTGCCTTCGCAATCGCTGCCTCTGTATCCGCTATTTCTCCATTTGGGAGAATATCGGTTGCATCAAGGAAATAGCGTGTCTGGACGTTTTCGTTCTCGGCACGGTACTCCGGCATTCGCAGGTAAGTGGAGATATCGGAATCCTTGAGGGCCACAGCCCAGTTGAATTCCTTGTTCCTCACCAAGTAGTCCCTCCGGAAACTCTTCATGAAGTAAAACTGGGAAATGACCCGGCTGACTGGGTCCCTGAGGATGGTGAAAACAAATCGGTCGGGGATGCTGACAAGTTCCGGCCAGCGAATATGCCCCGAATAGAAGGAATAGTCAGACTGCGCCGCGCTCGTCAGGTCGGTTCCTGCCAGCGCGTGGAACACGCGCCCAACAGGAAACTGGCTCGCGACATAGTTGTGGAGAGCGGTTCCGCCGGTTTTCGGCATGTGCATAAAAACAAACTTGGCGTTGGACAAATTCATGGGAATTCAATACGCCAAACGCTCGCCGAATAAAAGTCATGAGCCGCCTCTGCGCTCAAGACAGCACCATGCGTGAATGGGTCTAGAAAATGAGTCACTTGCCTGACCGAAAGCGCTATCGCCAGGTTGCGGAGTTACATTGCGAGGCGGTCGACTTGGGTATGAAGGTCCGTGGACCTGAGGCGTCCGTGTCATTCGAACTCAATCACGTTGCATCGGTGATCTTACTGCTGACGGCCGACTGTTTGATGGGAGAGGACATCATCCAGGCCCTGCGTGAGGAGTATTCCGACGCTAAAGCGATTGAAGCTGAAGTGCTTGGTTGCCTGCAGGACCTTGCAAGTGCAGGTTTGATCGAAGTTTTCGAGGCACGTGATGCAGATCTCGTGGCCCACGCTATGGAAGACCTGTTGGGTCCGTGGGCTATCAGCGACAGGGCACTTGCCGAAGGCAATGGCCTCCTTGCCGAGGAAATATACCGGGAGATCGCAGCCCGCCGCGATCTGACGGAGTATGACTATCTCTTTGGCGGCTTGGCTTTGTTTCGGTTGGGCCGCACTGTTGAGGGAGTTGCCCGCCTTGCGGCCGGGTGCCGCGCCTATCCCGCCAACACGCAACTTCAAGAAAATCTCATCCTCATCGGTACGATTGCCGGTGACATCAACTTGATCATCACGACCCTGGGCGGCGATGCGGGGATGACTTCGCGTAGGATCATGGACTCGCCTCATTTCTCGGCGTCGACCCGGGTACAACTCTACAAGTATTTTCTGCGAGAGGGAAACACTGAGGAGACGCGGGTAATCATTGAGAATGCCTGGCACGCTGCCGATCCCCTTCACTCGGTCTGGATATTGTCCGATGCCGCTCTTCAGAACGGTGCCGACGAGGACGCTGCCTCGATCTACAGGCGGTTGATCACTTGGAAACCGGAAACCGAACAGGAGTACCTGTTCGTAGGACTTGCCTATTTCCGGCTCCGAATGATGGAGAGTGCGATGGATGTACTGAGAGCTGGACGGTTGCTCTATCCCGAGAGCCAAGCTTTGGTTTCAAACCTCGTCTTCGTATATGGAAGCACTGGATCACTTGGCAAACTCATATCGACCAAGCCCGAAGGTGAGAGCATTGCTTCGTTCCTCTCTTCGTTGATTGACACGCTGGTGCGTAGCAATGCGCCGGAGATCTTCGCCGTTTACAGCAAACAGTACATGTCTCAGTTCGGCCGAGGCATCTACAGAAAGCTAACGCGTAGCTTTATTGCCGCCGTTCGGCGCCATCCTCCGGATCCGTGGCGGCGTGAGTTGATCATGTTCTTCGTGCAATATCTCGATCCCGATCGCCAGTTTGCCCGCGCATTGCGCCGCGCGCTTCAGACAGGGCGGAGCCGGGATGACCTCGTGCTGGAGATCCTGCATAGGCTGACGCCGCCGTTCATTCCCGATGCCCGAATTAATGCTGTCCGGGCTCACAGGAAGTTCATGCGAAATTGCCGCGAGATCGGAGCGAAACAAGAGGTACTGAATGATCCGGTCGCGGATCTTGGGGTTAGTTTTTCACCGTGGCATGCACTTCTCTGCTTGTGCGCGCCGCGCGACTATGCTGCGGCAATGGCGGCATTCGATGCGTGTTCAAAGCAACTCTGGCCCCAGTTGGACTTCCGCGCTCCACACATTCATGCCCGAGGCGATTCCGCTTCGCGCAAGATCAGGATCGGCTTCGTCGCGCATCACGGAATGCCGATGATGTCCGGTTTGATGTCGCATCTCGACATCGAAAAATTCGAGACTGTTTATCTCGGTCCGGGTAAGCCGGACCAATCTTATACGGCCCGAAGCTGGCAGGAACGCGGACAGAAGGCTGTTTTTTACAATGATAATGACATGCGCTTGGCAATTGATACGATCGCCGCGCAGCAACTTGATATCGTACTGTCCGCCCCCTCGCAGCCCGCTGTGTTCTACCCAATGATGGCGAAGCTGGCGCCTCTGCATGTAGTGGTGCTTGAACCGAATTGGACGGATGGTTTCCCGGCATCTGACTACTACATGTCGTGGCGCCCCGCAGAACCGCTCCAGCCAGGTGCATTCTACCGGACCAAGGTCGCCTACCTCGATCATCCTCCTTACTGGATCGATGATCGATACGACCACGACGTCAATTTAACGGAGGAGCAGAGGCAGGATTTCCTTGCCCGGCTTGTCGGTACCACGCCAGATCAGCGCGTCTATCTATGTCCGAGCACCCCGCCGAAGCTTCATCCGCGTATGGATGAAATTATTCGCCGGCTGCTCGATCGAGATCCGCAGGCTGTCTTCGTCTCATTGAGAGGTGAGTTTCCACCGGCGCGCAATCTCCATATCCGGTGGCGAAATAGAATGGGTCGGCGTTACGAGCGCATCCGATTCCTCAATACGCTGGAACGCTCTGATGCTCATACGCTTCTGCACGCGGTGGACTGCACCATTGATTCATATCCGATCGGCGGCATGTCTTCGAGTTTTGACGGTTCGATTCTTGGTATCCCGACTGTCACCTTTCCAGCCAACATTCCTTTCGGCCGATGGCTGTCTTCGATCTACAACCATATCGGTGTTACGGGTCTCTCGGCTCATTCGGTTGATGAGTACGTGGAATTGGCTGTCAGGCTGGCATGCGATAAGGCATGGCGGCGTCAGAAGTCGGTGGAGATCAGGTCGAAATCCCGCAGCTTTGTCGAAAGCCGGGCGTCAGCGGCCGAAGTTCAGCAGTTTCTGCTTTCAGCGTGGGGGCGTCACTGCGCCGGGCTCCCTACGGCCAACTGGATCTCCGGTCAGTGGATCCAGTAGGGGACGCAAGTATGATGACGCGGGAGACAGCAGATGTTTGCAGATAAAGTTCTGATGATCACGGGGGGCACGGGATCGTTCGGTAACGCTGTCCTTCGGCGGTTTCTGAAGACCGGCGTTGCCGAAATTCGTGTTTTCAGCCGTGATGAGCGCAAGCAGGACGCGATGCGCCATTTCTACAACAATCCCAAACTCAAGTTCTACCTGGGCGACGTGCGGGACGAGTTGAGCCTTCGACCAGCGATGCGCGGGGTAGACTATGTTTTCCACGCGGCGGCGCTCAAGCAAGTGCCCTCATGCGAGTTTCACCCCGTTCAGGCGGTGAAGACGAATGTGCTTGGTACCGAGAACGTCCTCAATGTTGCGCTAGGAGAAGGCGTTCGGCGCGTACTGACCCTCAGCACGGATAAGGCCGTCTATCCTATCAATGCGATGGGTATGAGCAAAGCGTTGATGGAGAGAGTGATGGTTGCCATGAGTAGGGGGCTGGCTGGAACTCAGTCGGTCGTTTGTGGAACGCGCTACGGTAATGTCATGTGCTCGCGCGGATCTGTCATTCCGCTGTTCCTGAGCCAGGCGATGTCGGGGAAGGCGATTACCATCACCGATCCAGAGATGACACGTTTCATGATGACGCTTGATGACGCCATCGACCTCGTTCTCTATGCATTCACTCATGGGCGGAATGGCAACATTTTTGTCCAGAAAGCCCCTGCCGCCACGATCGGCACATTGGTGCAGGCTATTCTAGAATTACTGGATAAGCCCCGGCACCCCATCTGCGTGATCGGAAGCAGGCATGGAGAAAAGCAATATGAATCATTGTTGAGCCGGGAGGAACGAGCATCTGCGGACGATCTCGGTGGCTACTTCCGGATCCCGGCTGATCAGCGTGACATGAATTATGCCAAGTTTGTCGATGAAGGGGACGTGAGGCTGACCCGTGCCCTCCATGCCGAGGACTACAATTCAAATAACACCATGCGGCTTGACGTCGAGGGAATGAAGGCGCTTCTCTTGAAACTTGACCTGGTGCGCAACGCCGTGAAAGCGCGGAAGTCAGGCACGGAGGAAATGATCTATGAAGGTGCTGATTACGGGGGCTGAAGGTTTTATCGGCCGCAACCTGTGCCAAAGGCTTTTGGAGAAGCCAGCGGTTGAGGTTCGGAGATTTGGCCGAGCGCAGTGTGTTTCGCAATTGGCTGACCTCATAGACGGCGTAAGCTTTGTGTTCCACCTAGCCGGGGTGAACCGGCCATCGCATGCCGGTGAGTTTCATAGCGGCAATGCGGAGCTTACACGCAGCCTTTGCGCGGATGTAGGCGCCGTAGTCGGGCGTTCAGGCAGGCCCATACAGGTTATCGTTGCAAGTTCTATCCATGCGGCAGGGACTTCCGGTTACGGCCTGAGCAAGCGGGCTGCCGAGGAAGAGGCCCTGAAGGCTTCAAGGTTGCATGGCTTCCCGCTGCATCTGTTTCGTCTACCCAATGTGTTCGGGAAGTGGGCGCGCCCAAACTACAATTCCGTCGTTGCAACCTTTTGCCACAATGTGGCACGCAGCCTTCCCGTCGAGGTGCACGACGCATCTTCAAGGGTGACGCTTGCTTATATCGATGACGTGGTTGGTCAGTTCATCGCGATCATGGATGGGCAAAGCCCACCCCAGGATAGCGCGGGCTTTGCAACCGTTGCTCCGCAATTCGATGTCTCCGTGGGCGAACTGGCGGATCAGATCCGCCGTATTCACGCTGAGCGGCAGTCGCAGAGCGTTGGACTGACGGGCGATGGCTTCCATCGGGCCCTTTACGCGACCTATGTCAGCTATCTTCCTGTTGAACAGTCAATGCGGCCTTTGCCGCTGCATGAGGACAGCCGGGGGCGTTTCGCCGAGGTGATCAAGACTCCCTTTAGCGGACAGGTTTCGTTCTTTACTGCGCATCCGGGTGTCACCCGTGGCGGGCATTACCACCATAGCAAGGTCGAGAGGTTTCTTGTTGTCGCGGGAAAAGCAAGGTTCCGCTTCCGCAGCCTGCTCACAGGTGAGCGCTTCGAGAAGACAGTCTTTGCATCCGAACCGCAGCTCGTGGAGACTCTTCCGGGCTGGGTCCATGATGTGACCAATGTTGGCGATCAGGAGATGATTGTACTTCTGTGGGCCAACGAAAACTTTGATCCGGAACGGCCCGATACCTACGCCAGTCCCCTTTGAAAGGAATACCATGAAGAAGCTGAAGGTGATGTCGGTCATCGGTACGCGGCCAGAGATCATCAGGCTGTCGCGGGTTCTGGTGGCGCTTGATGCGGAGTGCGACCATGTGATGGTCCACACGGGCCAGAACTTTGATTACGAGTTGAACGAGGTGTTTTTTGACGAACTGGAGCTGCGGAAGCCTGATGTATTTCTTGGCTGCGCCCAGAACAGTCGGAGCCCGGCCGCGACCATCGGTAACATCATTGCCCAAGTCGACGAGGTGCTGGAAAGGGTAAACCCGGAAGCAATGCTAGTGCTGGGCGACACCAATTCCGCGCTCTCTGTGATCGCAGCGAAGCGCCGCAAGGTTCCGGTTTTTCACATGGAGGCTGGAAACCGCTGCTTTGATGAGCGGGTGCCCGAGGAAATCAACCGCCGTATCGTCGACCATGCAAGTGATATCAACCTGACCTACAGTGCAATAGCACGGGAACATCTTCTGCGGGAGGGGCTATCACCGGACCGGGTAATAAAGACCGGCAGCCCGATGTATGAAGTGATCCATCATTTCCTTCCAAAAATCCAAGCCTCGGCTATTCTCCAACGACTTGAGCTCGAAGAAGGTGGATACTTTGTGGTCAGTGCGCATCGGCAGGAAAATGTCGACGTAGAGCCAGCGTTCCGCAACCTTGTCACAGTCATAAACATGCTGGCTGAGGACTGGCGAATGCCGGTCGTGGTGTCAGTGCACCCGCGCACACAGATGCGAATTGATGCCGCTGGCGCAAGTTTTCATCCGCTGGTGAGGCTGTTGAAGCCGCTTGGCTTCCTCGATTATGTCCGGCTTCAGATGTCGGCGCGCGCGGTGTTGTCCGACTCCGGCACCATCACCGAGGAGTCGTCAATCCTGAACTTTCCGGCTTTGAACCTTCGTGAGGCTCATGAGCGTCCCGAGGGAATGGAGGAAGCGGCCGTCATGTTGGTGGGCCTTGATCCTGCGAGAGTCCGCCAGGGACTTGCCATCCTTGCCTCGCAACGCAGCAGTTCGGGGCATCATTGCCGCACCGTTGGCGACTATACTGCGCCTGATGTCTCGATGAAGGTCGTGAGATTGATCCACAGCTATACGGATTACGTCAACCGGGTAGTGTGGCGAAGATATGGGTTCGGGTCTGGTTAGTGTGCTGAACCGGCCCGGGATTGCCGGAGGCTCCAACTCTTGAGAAGGTGGAGCCATGACGAGCTAGGCAACGCACAAGTTTTCACATGAAGTCGGTGCCCGCGCGGTTCGAGTGGTTCTCGAACATGAAGGCAAACATCGTTCCCGCTGGGCTGCGGTGTGTTCGACCGCCGCGAAGATCGGTTGCACGGCCCGCATCCTGAATCACTGGGTGAAGAAGGCTGAGATCGGTAGCGGCGCGCGTACGGGCGTACCAACGGAAGTTGCCGATCGGCTGAAGGCTCTTGAGAGGGAGAACCGGGAACTTCTGCAGGCAAAAGAGAGTCTCCGGAAGGCGAATGCATATTTCGTTTGAGTCGAGCTCGACCGCCGGTTCAAGCCATGATCGGTTTCATCGACGATCAGAGATAGGCCCATGGGGTCGAGCCGATCTGCAAGGTGTTGCCGATTGCCCCATAGACTTACCACGCCCATGTCGCCCGCTGGCATGATCCGGCCAAGCTATCCGAGAGAGAGTGCGGCGGGACGCTGTCCTGATGAAAGAGATTCATCGTGTCTTCACGGACACCTACGCGGTTTACGGGGCCCGCAAGGTATAGCGGCAGATGAAGCGCGAGGGCTTTGATGCCGCCCGCTGCACCGTGGCCCGGCTCATGAAAGCCCAAGGGCTTCAGGGCGTCATCCGCGGCAAGTCAGCGCGCACGACGGTGAGCGACAAGGCAGATCGCCCTCTGGACCTGTTCAATCGCCAGTTCCGGGCACCGAGCCCGAATGTGCTGTGGCTCTCGGACTTCACATACGTGGCAATCTGGCAGGGGTTCGTCTACGGGGCGTTTGTCATCGATGCCTATGCTCGGCGGATCGTTGGCTGACGCGGCAGCCGGACAGCGCACGCGGGTTTCGTGCTCGACGCCCTGGAGCAGGCCCTCCACGGCCGGAGGCCCGTGCAGCGCGGCGGACTCATCCACCGTTCAGACCGCGGCGTTCAATACATCTCGATCAAATACACGGAGCGGCGGGCAGAGGCGGGCATCGAGCCGTCGGTCGGAATCGTCCCGGACAGCTATGACAATGCTCTGGCAGAAGCCATCAACGGTCTTTACAAGGCTGACGTCATTCACCGCCGCGGGCCATGGCGCATTCAAAGCGGCCGCGTTCGCCACGCTCGAATGGGTCGACTGGTTCAACAACCGAAGACTGCTCGCGCTCATCGGCAATATCCGGCCCGTTGAAGCCGAGGAAAGCTACTACGCCATAATGGAGCAATCCGCCATGGCGGGGTGACTAAAACGAAACCGCCCCTGGCAATCCCGGTGCGGTTCAGACCGCTTATCAAGGTATGATCGTGCGCATATATCTTTCACGTCCCCACATGTCTGGTCATGAGGAGAGGCAAGTAGCTGAGGCTTTTTCCTCGAACTTCGTAGCACCAGTAGGACCGCAGTTGAAAGCCTTTGAGGAGGCGGTGCGGAGCTACCTCTCAGAGGACCTTCACTGCGTCGGTCTTTCAAGCGGATCTGCCGCCTGATCTTCGCTACCGTCTCCACAATCAGCTCCTCCCTTCATCGCCTCCCGACTGATCATTGGAGTGGTATGGACCGACGCTCCCGCAGGAAGGAACCATTTTGGACGTCGTTCGCGCAGGAAAAGGCTGCTTTTCGCGCGCCGATTAACCCGCAACACCCAGAACTGGCCATTGACGAGCTCCTGGGAACTCTGAGTAGCCTTATCGCTCACTGGCGGGAGGGCCGGTCTGTCACAGATGACGCCCTCATGCCTTTAGGCTCGAGAGCGGATGTACGCGACGTAGACCGAAGGCTGAAGACCCTCAAGGAGCGCGCGCTGTATGACTTCATTCGCAAATGGTGAGCAAGAGGGTCGAAGCGACTCAGGTCAAGTCGCTACATCAAAATCCGGGACAAACGTCTAGCTCTTGATTATAGCTTCGCTCAACCTCCTCTCGATCGGCATGTTGTGTCCCGTAATTGTGCCGCTGCGCAAGGACAACTCACATTTCAAGAGGAGTATGGCGAGAAGAATCGCCTGGCTGGATCGCTCGGGCAATCCTGATTTCAGCAGGTGATCACGGGTGAGGAGGTGGCGGTTGCTGAAGAAGGACAGCCAGAAAATCCAGTCATAACCGCGAACGCCAAGAAACACGTCCTCCCAATCAAGTAGGATCAGGCCGTACCTATCTTTCATGATGTTTCGTGGCCCAAGATCGCCATGGCATGGATGTGGTGGGAATGTCTCCGCCCATGATGCAAGGTGGTGCAGATCATCCTGGAGGCACGCCGCCAGCGCAGTTGTAATCTCCCCGATGTCTGTCAGATGGATCAGCGCCTTCTTTGCAGCCTGCAATAGGCTGGAGAAGCCTTCATCCAGAGGGTGAATCCTGCCCAATGTTTCTGCATGCGAGATGGTGGCATCGATCCAATCCGGGCAGACGGCACTGTTGGAATTCGGGTCGAATGGTGCCAGCAAAGCCATGATGAGCCAGTCGCGTTCCACAGTGCTGACATAACGCAACACTAGCCGCTCACCATAGAGTGCCGTGAGGATTCCTGCCTCCCTACGAAGCCGGGTGCGTCCAGCCTCGGTAAGGTGGGTCTTGAAGCATGCCGCCGTGCCGTCACGACAACGCCCAGCCAGAGACAGGTTGAGCGTGCCGCCTGGCAGAGGCCGGAAACTTCCGGTTTCCGCCACGAGTTCCTCACACCACGCGTCAGGCTGAACCGAGGCTCTCAGCCTCATCAATTCCTCGCTGCTATGCTCCTGAAAGAAGCGCAGCTTAGCCAGCATCGTAATAGGGCCGCAGGTAGTCGACTTCATGATAGCGGAAATGCCGCGCCAGAGGCAGTGTCGAACTGGCAATTTGGCGCTGCTCGGCATCTGCCAGTTCGGAGATCATGCTGCGATTGTAATCCTCGGTGGACCGCAGCACTGTTCCCCAGGGGGCGAGTTTTTCCGTAAGCTCCTTGCCGTTCCAGCTCGGGTACAGCATGGACGGTTCAAATGGAACACCGAGGAAGGCAGCCATCTCGGTCATAAAGGCACGCTTGTCCATCACCAGGTCTTCATAGCGGAAGATCTTCAGGTTGCGGGGATACATCCGGGCGAACATGTCTGCCGTCGAGTGATAGATGTTCCAAGTGATGAGATAGCGGGTAATTGGCTGAGGAAAGGGGCGCCGCTTGGTATCGCGGTAGGCCGAGAAGGGATTGCGAATGATGTGGGCTATGCGCACGTCGGGAAAGTCACGAATGATGCGATCGGCATCCAGTGCAATGGCTGGGGAGTATCCCACATGCACCATGTCGTCTGCGGGCTTCATATGATGGTTCTTCCAAGCCATGAATGTCGAGCGGAAGAATGCCTCGATCACCTTGCGCCTCGGATAATGCGGATGGTCATCCAGAAATGCAGTGAAAGCTGAAATCCGGTCCGTTTCGTCAAGCACGAGATCGACATTGCGAAATTTCGATCCTTCGCGTTTGCGCAGAAATGTCTTCATCTCCTCGTCGATTATCTGCTCGTAGAGATCAATCGGCCTGAGACCTTCCGGAAACTCCGGATAGCGGTACTGAACGCGCTCCACTGAGGACAGAAAGTCATTGAAGAACCTGCTGCCAAGCTGTGACTCGAAAGGATACACCAATAGCTGTGAATGCCCATCCAGGTGCCGGTGCGTGACGTTGCCGCCGTGCTCGAAGCCGGCGGAGATCATAGCGAGTTTGAATGTGGTCATGATGGGGTGGTCCTTGGTGTTGGGTTCGGATGGGGAGAGGGAGGGATGGCATCCTTTATGTCCGGGTCATCCGTTCTGGACGGGATGTTGATGCGTTCACGTTCGACCAGCATCGGCCCTCTTCTGACTTGCGCGTGAATGGCCGTTACATATTCACCAAGCATGCCGATGAACATCAACTGCACGCCCGAGAAGAAGAATAGTGCTACGATCACGGTCATCGTGCCGCGGGGCGCAAGGCCCGGTTCGATCAACCCCAGCAGGGCAGAGAGCACGGCATACAGTATTGCAAGTACTGCGATGATGAGTCCGAAGAAACTCGCGAGGCGCAACGGAACCGAAGTAAAGGAGAAGATGCCGTTCAGTGCCTGATCTACGAGGTGAAAGAGATTGTTTTTGGATATGCCCCGTTTCCTAGCGCGCCATGTGTACGGCAGGATGATGCGCCGGAAGCCGACCGATGCGATGATACCGCGGATGTAAGGGTACTGGTCTTCATGCGCGATGACCGCTTGCCAGACCTTCCGGTCAATGAGTTGAAATTCGCCGACGTTCTCTGGGATGCTGAATTCGGAAATGGTGTTGACGATCCGGTAGAACAAGCGGCGGCTGACCCTTAACGGCCATGTTTCCTGCCGATTGGCGCGTTCACCCGCAACGACCTCGTATCCACTTTCCCATAACCTCACCATCTCCGGGATGATGTCTGGCGGGTCCTGCATGTCGGCTGGGAGAAACACGAGGACTGCATCTCCCGTCGCATAGCGGAGTGCGTTGAAGTTGGAGCGGAAGAAACCAAAGTTGCGGGCGTTGATTATAACCTTTACGGCATGGTCGCTGGCCGCAAGTTCCCGGAGAATCGAAGGTGTCGCATCGCTCGACGCATTGTCCGCGAAGATGTGCTCGTGCTCATAGCCGCTGAGCGGGCCACCGGGTGCGAAGAGCGCCGCGACAGAGTCATGGCAGGCACGTATATTGTCCTCTTCATTGAGAACCGGAGTGATGATCGAGATCCGCTTCATGAGTGACAGTCCGTCTGATGCGTTAAATCTGTCCCTGCATAGACCCAGAACCTCATGCCGATGTAGCTCATGGCAGCGAGTGCAGGCAGGCAAATCGCCTGTCCGGCGGCGACCTGTAGCCCCAGCCAAAGAAGCGTCGTGAGCAGCGTGTAGTTGGCGATGGCAACGCCAGTATAGAGCAGCACGAAGCGGGTGAATGCCCCGCCTCTGGCCGGGCGGAAGACAAAGGCACCGAAGCTCATGAAATTGAAAAGTACGCCCATGACAGTGGATAGCGCCACCGAGACCGGCAACGGCAGGCCAAGCCAATCAAGGCCGAGGAAGCAGGCGTAGGAGAAGGCCGTATTGAGGCCCCCCACCGCCAGGAAACGCACAACGCGCCATGTCTCACTCATGACGGATGCTCTTTGTGCCAGGCAACGGTCCGCGCAAGGCCATCTTCGATGGAGGTGCGGGGCTGCCAGCCCGTGGCCACCGTGATCCGCGTGATATCGGCCTCCAGATGCATCACCTGATCCGGGCGGAATGGAATCTCGCCGAACACGAGATCGAGGCCGGGCGCGGTAAGGTCGCGGATGGTTTCAACGACATGCCTCACAGTGACTGGCCGTCCGGAACCAAGATTGAACACACCTTCCGCAGGAGACGTCGCCACCGCCAGGATGGCCACGGCGACATCATCGACGTACAGCCAGTCCCATGACTGGGTTCCCAGCGTGGTTCTGGGACGGCGGCCTGCGAGCATATCCCGGATGAGGGTCGGGATGAGCCATACGTCATTGTCGCGAGGCCCGAAGGTTGAAAACAGACGGAGCCAGGCGAATTGCATGCCCGCCTGCGCCGCGAGTTGCCTTGTCAGGTGGAGCGTGCTGAGCTTTGCCGCGCCGTAAAGCGTCGTCGGCATGGGCAGGTCATCCTCGCTCGCGCGCTTATTGAGCGGTCCGTACTCACCTTGGCTTCCGATTCCGATGAAACGCTTGCAGCCAGCGGCGGCTGATTCCTCAAGCAATGCACAGGAGGCCTCGATATTGTCGGTGATCTGGCTGCGATCGAAGCGAGATGCATTGCTCACGCCTGCCCAGGCAAGGTGGATCACCGCATCTGGCTTGCAGGCCTGCAAAGCCTTGGCAAGCTGCGCGCGGTCACGCAGATCCGCATTGATCCGTGTGAATCCGTCCTTCAAGTCATTGAGTCGGCCCGCTGTGCTGTGCGGACGAATTGGCGCCGACACTTCATGTCCGGCCGTAAGCGCCGCCTTCAGTGTTGCCGCGCCTACGAAGCCGGATGCTCCTGTTATGAACAAGCGAGCCAACTTCAGCTCTTTCCCAGAAGATTACATGCGCGGTCAGCGATTGACCCGAGTTGGTCGAGCAGCCAGTTCTGGCTTCCGACCCGTCCGTACAAGTCCGGCGTTATGCCGAACTTGGCGAAGCGCGTGGTAAGGCCTGCCTCAAGCATCGCATCGGCGACGCGGCTGCCAAAGCCGCCGCTTGCCGCATGCTCCTCAATACTCAACACCGCTCTGTGCCGGTGCACGGCCTGGGTGATTGTATCGGTATCTAGCGGCAGGATCGTGTGAAAACTTGCGACCGAGGCATCAATGCCGCGCGTTGAGAGAATTTCTGCAGCAGCAAGTGCGCGTCCCAAGATTGGCCCTGTCGCTAGCAGGGCAATGTCCGTGCCCTCCCTCAGCCAGTTTGCACGGCCAAGCAATATCTCCGCCGTCGACGGATGAAGCCGTGGTTCACCAGCGCGCCCCAAGCGCATATAGGCTGGCTTTGCCCGGTCCATCAATTGAGGCAGGAGTTTCTCCGCTTCATGCGGATCTGCCGGGCAGACGACTGCCATGTTCGGAAGCATCGACATGATGCCGAGGTCCTCAAGGCCGTGGTGGGTGTATCCCTGCGCTCCATAGGCAAGGCCACCGCCAACAGCGATCACCATGACGGGCAGTTGATGGTGGCAGACGTCGTTCCGCAGTTGTTCAAGGCAGCGCAGCGTTGGAAAGTTGGCAATAGAGTAGATCACCACCCGTCGGCCCGAAAGGGCCAGTCCGGCGGCGATTCCGGCCATGGCCTGCTCGCAGATGCCGACATTGCCATATTGCGCAGGCAGTTCATCCGCGAAGCGTTCGAGTACGGAATAGCCGAGATCGGCTGTCAGCAGCATCACATCCGGGTTGGCGCTTGCGTACGCCTTCAGCATATCGATGCATTCTGTTCTCATCGCGCTGCCCCAACTTCAGCAAGCGCGGCAATAAGATCATCATCACTCGGATTGCGGTAATGATAAAGTAGCTTTCCTTCCATGAAGGAGACCCCCTTGCCCTTCACCGTATGAGCAACGATCACGCTTGGCCGACCGTGGACAAAGGGCGCATCCATAAAACTATTCTGAAGAGCCGCATGATCATGTCCGTCGACTTCGCGTACGCCCCAGTTGAAAGCAGCGAACTTGTCGGCGAGAGGGTGCAACTCGCTCACCTCTGCCACGGAACCAAAAGACTGGATCTTGTTGTAGTCGACAACGCAGATGAGTTGGTCGAGGCCAAAGTGCTGGGCAAACTGGATCGCTTCCCAGTTCGAGCCCTCATTGAGTTCGCCATCGGACACGATACACACGCTGCGCCAGTTGGCGCCATCGCGCTTAGCGGCCAGCGCCATGCCCGCTGCCACGGGCAATCCGTGTCCGAGCGAGCCAGTTGAAAGTTCTACACCCGGCACCGTTCGGGTGACATGGCCGGCCAGAAGGCTGCCGTCACCGCAATAGCTCTCAAGCATGTCCGGATCAATGAAACCACGCTCCGCCAGTGCCGCATAAACGATTGCTGCCGCATGCCCCTTGCTGATGATCAGCCTGTCCCGGTCAGGCCACTGCGGCTGACTGGGATCGACCCGTAGCACAGCGCCATATAGGACGGCGAGGATGTCGGCCATCGAGAGACAGGACCCGATGTGTGAAGCACGCGCCCGGTTTGTCATGCGCAGCGCATGGGCACGCAACCGTGAAGCAAGGGCGTTGGTGTCCTGCTGATTGACTGCAGGTGGCGTCATGCGGGAGAGCCGCCGTGATCAAAGGCGGCTATCTGCGCCCGGGTCATCGCAACCAGGTCTTCATTCCTGGACCACGCAGCATACCACTCTGCGGTATGGCGTATCGCCGATTCGAAGCGCCAGCGCGGGCGCCAATTGAGCGCGGACCGGGCCTTCGAGCAGTCGAGTGCTAGGCGTTGCGCTTCGTGGGGAGCCGTGGCATCGGCGCGTTCCACCAAGAAGCCGCGGCCAAGTGCTCGGATCATTGCCCTCGCCACGTCGCGGACCGAATGCGCCTCTTGCGCGTCGGGTCCTATGTTCCATGCGTCATCGATTCCGGCAGGATCTGTACACAGCCGCTCGGCGAGGTCGAGATAGAAGGCCAGGGGATCGAGCACATGTTGCCATGGACGTATGGCCTCTGGGTTTCGCAGTTCGACCGCGGCCGCCTCGCTCAGGCAGTGTCGAACCACATCGGGAACCAGCCGGTCCGCGCCCCAGTCGCCGCCGCCGATCACATTGCCAGCCCTGACCGTCGCAATGCGGGCCTGGTGGCCGGCCTTGGCATAGGGCGCGAAAAAACTGCGCCGCATGGAGCGGACGGCGAGTTCCGCCGCGCCCTTAGAGGCGCTGTAGGGGTCGTGCCCCCCCAATTCGTCGATCTCCCTGTAGCCCCAGGGCCACTCGCGATTCTCATAGGCCTTGTCGCTCGTCACCACGATAACGCAGCGCGCATCCGAGGCGCGAATGGCATCGAGCAGCTGAACTGTGCCAAGCACATTACTGGCGAAGGTCTCGACTGGGTTTGCGTAAGAAGCCCGCACCAGGGCCTGCGCCGCAAGATGAAGCACCACATCTGGCTGCGCTTTTGCCACGACCATGTCGAGCTCAGGCCGGTTGTTGATATCAGTTAGATGGGAGCTTACCCGCTCATCAATACGGAGCTGCCCGAAGAGAGACACCGGCTCCGCCGGCGGCAGAGCAAGGGCTGTTACGCGTGCGCCAAGCTCCGCCAGCCAGAAGGAAAGCCACGCACCCTTGAAACCGGTATGGCCGGTGATTAGCACACGTCGCCCGCGCCAGAACTCGTTCGTCATCAAGTCCAGACCTTCCATGGTGCCTTGCCGGAAGCCCAAAGCTCCTCGAGATAGGAGCGGTCCCGCTGGGTGTCCATGGCGTGAAAGAACCCTGTATGAAGATGCGCCTGAAGATTCCCCTCTGCAGCGAGTTCCTGGAGCGGAACCTGCTCCCACACGTCTGCGTCGCTTGTAAGCAGCCGACCGACCTTGGGCGACAAGACAAAAAATCCGCCGTTGACGAAGCCTCCTTCTCCCTGAGGCTTCTCGCGGAAACTCACCACGCGCGTCCCTTCGAGGTCCAGCACGCCAAATCGCTTGGGCGGATAAACCGCGGTTACTGTCGCCTGCTTTCCGTGCGAGCGATGGAAGGCGATGGTCTCCGCGAGATTCACATCGGAAAGCCCGTCACCATAAGTCAGGCAGAAATCGTCCTCGCCCAGCAGCGGAAGCACACGCCGAAGTCGGCCTCCAGTCATGGCAAGTTCGCCTGTGTCGATAAGCGAGACCTTCCAGTCGTCCTGAGGCTTACGGTGGACGGTAAGTTCGCTCGACAGCGTGGTGACCGTGATGTCCGACGAATGCAGCCATAGATTGGCAAAGTATTCCTTTATTAAGTGCCCCTTGTAGCCCAGGCAGATCACGAAGTCACGGAGGCCATACGAAGAATACATCTTCATGATGTGCCAGATGATCGGCTTCCCTCCGATCTCAATCATGGGTTTCGGGCGTGTGCCTGTTTCTTCTGCCAGCCGGGTTCCAAGCCCCCCGGCCAGTATGACGACTTTCATTGGGTCAACTTTCAAGTAAAGACATCTACCGCACCGCCGGCTTGAGGCCAGTTGCCACATATTGATCAAACAATTCGACTGTCAAATGAAATGTGACCATCTCAGAGAGCAATGTAAACATCACCTATGACCGACGCTCTGCAACCAACCCAGATCTGGGCAATGGACGTCACACGCCCAGTTGCCAATGGGTAGGAATGTCGGGATCCTCACAGTGGTCGACATCTTCTCGAAGTTCTCGCCTCACGTCGGTCCATGACTCACCTATCTCGCGGAGGACGTGGTCAGGACCCTGGAAGAGGTGTGTGGACAGGTTGGCCACCGAAGACCACTAGGACGGTCACCGCTGTCGTCTCTCTGCCCCTCTTCATCCTTCGAAGCGCGGAGAGAGGTGCGCCACACAAACGCGCTTTCCATTATCCCACGGGTCTAGAGCCGCTCGGCAACGATAACCCACCCGATCTTCTCGCCTGCCTCGTTGCAGAAGCTCAAGCGGAAGCCGCTCCTTTCAATACAGTTACGCAGGAACTGCAGGCTCCAACCGCTCTCGAACCAGCCAAACTTGCGAATGCAATAAATCGACAGCGGATCTTGCCTGAGCCCCCAGTTCTTCCAGTAATTGCTGATGGGTTCACCAACGATGAGAAGCTTGCCGCCTGCGCGGAGAACTTTTGCCACAGCCTCGAGCGCTTCCCATGGCCTCACCGCATGGTGCAGGCATTCATAGTATGCTGCCGCATCAAAGGGACCTTGTGGCAAGGTCTCAAAAGTTCCTTGAACGGCTTCGATGTGAAGGTTTCTGCTCCTCGCTCGGTTATTCACGAGTTCGACAAAAGCCGGATTGATATCAACGGCCGTGACCTGAAGCCCCGTATAGGCAAATACTTCACTGCTTAATCCCCAGCCACAGCCGATATCCAGCAGGCTGGCGCCTGCGGGGAGATTCGATTGCATGAGCCCGCAAGACAGGCGCGCCACATGCTTCGCCACGTCATGGGCAGGCAAATGTGCGTATGGGTTTACCGCAGAGGCGTGCGCTGGCAAGTCGAAGGCTACCAACTCGTTCACGGACTGATCGAGGTCCCGTCCCGAAAGCTCACGGTAAAGGTCGAGTTGCTGGCCGACATATGTCACGCCAAACGGGTCGAGAGTCTGGTCCGGCTTCGTCTCATGGGTGAATTCGCACTGCCGCCAGAATGCAAGGACAGCTTGAGACCCAACATGTCCTCGGCGGTCGGTTTCTGCAACAAAGGAATCAAGATCTGAAGAATGAAACACCAGTTTACCAGATGGGTTCGCTGTGCCGGAAGCAGAACTTGCTGCAAGCATCCCTACAACGGATTGTCTCGGAACCTGCTCATCGTGCGGCAGATCGTCCAAACCCGTTTCCTTCCGCCGAACCGCCCACGCATAGAGCTTGAGATCCTCCTCGACGGCGCTCAGGATTGCCTGTCTTATTTCGTCTGAAATGCATGCCTCGGTAATATACTTAGTTGATACGTTTTCGGCGGGCACTCGGATGAGATTTCGCTGTTCGAATACAACATCAATGTCGTTGAATAAAAATATATCTATCCCAAATCGTCCAATAGATTCGACTGCAGATCTGAAGCTGGGCTGTGATCCAAGTGTCGCACAAATCAAGTTATTTGGAATGATCTTGTTGATTATATCGAAAAGAACAGGCGAAGGTATCGTACCGCCGGGCGTCCAATCCGACACACCTACGATTTTGCTCCAATTCTCTACTGTCGTTCCTTGGCGACGCTCTGCGACACATGTGATAACATAGTTGATGAAGGAAATGACAGTGGCAATGGGATCCCTCAATACAACAAACACATCGTCATCAGGCCGCCGGACGTCCAGCGAGAGAAGTGTTCTCGTACTTGGATGTCCGATCACGGCAATGGTCCGATTGTCCTGTCTGAGTAACGATACGGAACGACCATAATATATGAACCGGTCTGACTCCCATTTGTCGAGCTTTTCCGGCGGGACAAGAAAAACGAACCGGTTGGACTGGCGCTGGGCCTCGATAATTGTCGATCCACCCGACTTCGGTACATGAAGAAAGATTGATGCGGGAATATCAGGAAACATGTCCCTCAGAACACTGATGTGGCGCGCAAGGAACTCGTCTGATCTCAGAAATTCGAGGGCACAGTCAAGACGGTTAGCGACCTTCTGGGCGGCAAGTAGGCTTGTTTCCGGACTGCGGCCGAGAAAGGCCTCATAATAGTATCGGCGAAACTCCGCCTGCGGAGTGTCCTCCAACCGCGCCGCCAGTTCTGATAAATCACCTTTACCCTCGAACCAATCGGCAAGTTCATGCAGCAACGCCGAAAGAACCGGCATGTTGCCATATTTCATGATATGATCCTTTTCTGTCGGAACTCTCCATAAGCAGGGTAATTCCTGAAGACGCTACGGAAGTTCTTATCCGGTCACCAGATATACGCCATCGGCTTGTCGCCCGGGCGAGGCCTCACACGAGATCCGGATTTGCCCATAGCTGAACACCATCGATCAATGTAATGGGAACACCCTTCTGCAGAGGCGCGACTGCTGGCCGCTCCATTTCCAGCCGCCATCCTTGAGCCAGAAAGTGCTCCATCAAATCGCCTTCGATGGTCCTGCTGTGGGTGCCAACCAACACCCGCCGCACATGACGTCTCACATGGCTGAAACTACCCATCAGGAATCTGTACTCAGCCCCCTGTATATCGATATGCAGAAGGTCAAGCCGGGCCGGGCCTGAGAGCTGCTCAATGGTATAGCAATCGAGAATTTGCTGTTCAGACTGAACTCCGGCGTTCGCGGGACGTTCGGCTTCGGAAAGTGGTTCAGCGCTGCGGCCATAATTTGCGTCTCCCGGAGCAGAGCGTGGAAATGCCGCCTGACCGGGTTCGTGCGAAGCAATGCCATGCACCAAGCGGAATGAGTTTTCAGAGAAGCCATTGAGTTCCAGAGTGGTACGGGCCATTTCGAGATGATGCTGGTCACCGTCGATCCCGATCAACTCCAGGTCGAGGCCCCTTGCGCGCGCAGCCACGCCCATATTGGTGATCCAACACCCCCAACCGCACCCAAGCTCAAGAATGCGGTAAGTGTCCCGCGCCATTTCCACCGTTTTCAAGGCCGCAGCCCATTCGGCAATATCCGCATGCCAGTTCCCTGGAACCGGCAGCGCTTCAACCGTTCCCTGCAGAGCATTGAGAACTGTTGGATGGACGGCTGGCAGCACGCGGGTACCCAGAAAATTCCGAATGAGCCCGGCCTCAGGTGTTACACCGCTCGCCTGATACTTGGAAATCAAACCGAGCGCATCGAATTCGCAATAATAGTGATAGAGTGCATCATGAGGCGGCCGGGTGGAGTGCGGGCTCACGCTGACGCCCTACCATCGATTGTCTCGAAAATCTCCTGCAGCCGCCTTCCGTAGCGCTTAGCTATGGCCTTTGCGGAGAAGTTTCGCCTGACATTTGCATATGCGGCATCGACCCGGCGCTTGCGATCATGCGGATCGTCATGAACGGCCTGCAATTGACGCGCTGCATGCTCGACATCAGGATCAGCCCATTTCTGCCCCTTCCGCACGAAAATATAGTCTTCCCGGTCCAACGGTACCTCGTCGTAGTCGACGAGCCAGCTCGTCTCCGCCGAACAGAAATCCATGTTGCCGGAATAGCCCGTGCAGATAACCGGGACCTTGAGGTTCATCGCCTCGATCATGCCGAACCCCCAGCCCTCGGAGCGGTGAAGAGAGATATAACAGTCACATGCGGACTTGAGTGCAAGGAGATCCTTATAGGCAAGCGTTTCGTTTATGATGACGATGCGGGGGTCGCTCTCCACCGCTGAGTCGAGCCGGCTCCAGATCAGCCGCTGTTTGGGATCATCAACAAAGTCCCGGTTCTGGGTCTTGATGACGAGCCGCGCTTCGGCGTTATCCGGGAAGGCCTTCTGGAACGCCAAGAGTACCGCGAGCGGATTCTTGCGCTGAGTGAAGGAGAAGCTGTCGAAGGCCGTGAAAACGACAAACTCCTCGCCCTGCAGGTTCAGACGCCTGTTCAGGTTCTCACGCGCCGCCCGCTTGTCGATGTCCGGCAATTCCTCATAGCACATTCCGACATTGATCACGGGCTTGGCGGTCTCGCGGTTGTAGATCGCGGCGCCATACTCGGTGGAGACCCAGATTTCGTCGAGCAACTCCATGCCCAGGTAATGGGCAAGTGCTGGCGTCTCCAGTTCCCAGAAGAAATAGCCGATGTTGTAAGCGCCTGACATCGCGTCCGGCCCATAGGCGTAGAGAAGGGGCACCGTCTCAGCATTCAGATGGATGAGATTCACCCTCGCGCGCTTGACCTCATCCAACTTGACTTCGCTGGAGAAGCCTTCAGGGGCTGGATTATCCATGCCGAAATCACAGAAATTGAGGCTGAAGGGAAGCTGCTTCACAACTTCTGCCGAAAGACGGGTGGCTTGTCCGAGGCCAGAGGCTTTCTTGAACGGGCCTATAAGTTGCACGTCGACGCATTCCCCAGAGGCAACTGCAGGGAGTGTGGCGGCATGCAGCCTGTTTCCGTTCGCCATGATGGAGGTGAAACTGCTGGAATCCAGGTTGAAACCCTTCAGCCTTAGCATCGCGGCATAGCGCTGACGGGTGAGCTCTGGGACATTTTCGAAGCCGACGATGCGCAGGAAGCTGGAAAGCGCGCAGCTGCCGCCCGCGGTCGGCTCCAGCATTTTCGCCAAGGTCTGCGGCGGCAGATAGCGCAGGAGGTCGGGCCGGTTGACGGCCTTGACCATGAGGCAGAGCACAAACAACACGCGCTCCCGCTCACGAGACTGATCAAGGAAATGGAATTCAGGATTGTTCTGGTGAACCAATTCCATGAACAACGAGATCTGGCACTTCTCGGCCCGACGCTCCGGGCGCACGGTTCGGAGGCGCTGAATCATGTTTGCTGGTACAAGGCAGTCCTCGACCTGAAGCGCCTTGGCCTCATCCCACGCCCACCAGAATGCAATCGCGTCGAAGCCGCTTATGGAATGCAGGTTGAGCGACTGCAGGAGCTGTTGCCTCCCAAGCAGGCGCCACCACACATAACGCGAGAGCGAGAACTTCTGCCCAGCCATGACGACTGACTGGTTCAACCGCGCAATTATATCTGCCGAGAGCGGAATTCTGAGGCCAGGCCGGTGGGCACCATAGGCCTTGAGGTAAAAGTCGATGAAGTGATCCGGCTCTTCCGGATTTGCCTCAATGTCATGGCTGTTCTCGACCCTCATGCGATGTCGAACATAGTCGAGATAGGCTGGCAATCGCCGGTGTTCCGGAAGCTCGGCGCCGGGAATGAGATGATCCAGCGAGAACAACAGATCGTGAGGCTGCAATGGACCACACTCGAAACCGGCAGCCCCCCCAAACTCATCAAGGCGTCGGGACAAACGCCACATGGCTTCCAGATCAGGCATGAGCAGGTCTCGGCAAGACGCTGCCAACTTGCCATCCGGCTCCATCCACACGCCTGAAGCCCCCAGCAACATGACCCGGCCGAGGTCCTGAGGCGGCTTCTGCATCACGCGAACATCCACATAGCCACTCTCGCCTGAAGCGGCTTCCATGATGTCCGGCGTCATGACGAACAGGAACCCGGACTTTCCGTCTCCCAGTCCCGCGGACTTCACATCCGGGCGGAAGGCGTTGGCCACCGTCATTCCAATCAGTTTATCGCCTGAAAACAGGCCGACCACGATGCCGCCGGAATGGTCGCTCGTGCGAACGACCCAACCCGATATGTCCTTGTTGTCAGTGACTGCGACAAGACCTTGGTAAACTGGTGCAGTCAAAGGCCCGGCGGCCATCATGTCCGCGGCTATCTTGCCGCGCGTCGCAGTGTTCGCAACCTTTGATGTTTTCTTCCCCGTCATCAGCGTAACGCGTCGTAATCGTGCTTTGCCATCATGGCAGCCAGTTGCTGAACACCAACCTTCGGCTTCCAGCCGAGTTTTGTAGCGGCCTTTGTTGCATCTCCAACGAGCAATTCCACTTCAGCCGGCCGGAAGAATTTCTCACTGACCTCAACCACGCGCTTTCCCGTGTTGCGATCGATTGCAACTTCCGTAACGCCTGAGCCCTCCCACGCCAGTTTCATGCCGAGTTCATCTGCAACCAAGCCGATGAAATCCCGAATCGGAGTCGTCACGCCTGTCGCAAGTACATAGTCATCGCCGGCATCCTGTTGCAGCATCAACCACATGCCTTCCACGTAGTCGCCAGCGAACCCCCAATCGCGCCGTGCGTCAAGATTGCCGAGCACACAAGGGTCGGTTCCGCCGCGAGCCAACTTTGCCAAGGCCAGGGAGATCTTACGTGTCACGAACTCATGACCCCGTAATGGACTTTCATGATTGAAAAGAATTCCGGAAGAAGCATGCATGCCGAAACTCTCACGGTAATTCACGGTAATGTAATGCCCGTATACTTTCGCAACCCCATAAGGGGACCGCGGATAGAGCGGTGTCGTCTCCTTCTGCGGCACTTCCCTGACCTGTCCGAACATTTCAGATGTCGATGCCTGATAGAAGCGTGTCTCCGGCCTGAGCGAACGCAGAGTATCAAGAATCCGGACCACGCCGATGCCGCTTACATCGGACGTGTAGATTGGCAGCTCCCAAGAGGCGCCAACAAAGCTCTGGGCGGCGAGATTGTAAAACTCGTCAACCTCTAGCTTCTGAATTGTCCGAAAGATGCTATTGGCTTCCGCAAGGTCAAACTCATGAAGCCGAACATCACCCAAAATACCCAGTGACTCCAGGCGCAACGTTTCCGGCTGAGAAATCCTGCGTACCCCACCGTGAACCGTATACCCCTTGCTCAGAAGAAATTTCGCGAGGTAGGCGCCGTCCTGCCCAGTGATCCCAGAGATAAATGCGGATTTCATACGATTGTGACCATGGTGAAAACCCTTCGCTAGCGAGTGCTCGATTAGCTTACCAATGCTCCCTAAACAAGAGGTGATGCTCCTGCAGAGAGGCATGAAACCGACATTTAACGCCTCGTATCGGCGCCGAGGCGGTAGTCGGGTCATCCCCCAATGCCGAAGCTCGGTTCCTGCGCTCGCAAATGGCTGATTGAGTTGATCCCCTATCGAGATATCCAGTTACCGCAACCCGCTTGCAAGCAATCATCGAGCCACACACTGCGTCGTCCGTTACCTCGCTAGCTATTCGTGCCGGCGGCTCACTCAAACGCCTCGATCTTGACAAGACCTACACCAAGCTTTCGCTTGTCCTCACTGAGGCCCAGCGATTCAGGAGCAACCGGCGAAAATGGGTTCAACTCTATCTCCGTGACAGGCGTGCCTGATCTTGCAATTTCCAGAACAACCACGTTGTTGCCGGGCTTCAAGATGAACTTCTCCGTGTGATCCCCGAAGCGGATCGTTATCGGTTGATTGGCATTCGGGCCAAAGGGCTTCAGTTCCAAGCGTAGCTTCACGTTCTCAGGCAGGGCGGATGCGAACTCAATGCCCGCGCTCGGTGAGATGTTGGCATCCGACCAGCGCCCCCACTGCTCCGCAACGGAAAGTCCCGACACGGACTTTATGAATCGAGGCAAAGCGGGTTCGTTGAATGCGAACTGACTGCCGATCATTACTTGAGATGAGCTGCCGGTTGAGAGCTCTTTCACCCCCGCCAACTCAATGATATCCACGTCTCGCATCCCAGTGACATCAACATGCTTGGCGTTTGGAAGAACGAAAAAGACGACGTCTCCGTTGCTGCTTTCAGCATCAGGCATCCGCCCTAACAACCGCGACGCCTCACCGATGATTTCCACGCCGTTATCCGCGTAGCCCTTTTTGTTGATCCACAGACCGGCAAACCCCAATCTGCGCAACACTTCTATCTGAACGGTCAGGGGTAGCCCCTCCAACTCGCGGTAGAAGAGATCCCCCGGGTACGACTTCATCACGCCATAGTTCGACTTCAGATGTGCTGAGTTCGCGGTCAGCAAAAAATGTTCATAGGGAAGCATTCGATTACGAACGGGCACCTCAGGAAACGCCGAGTAAGGCAGTTGATAGATGGCACTGCCAGGAGGAATGATGCCCTCAATCAATTCAATGAACGCGCGATCGCCGGCATACGTGACACGATTGGTAGAGAGACATTCATCGCACCGGCGGCCGGTCTGATCAGCGATCCCGACTAATGCGATGAAGGCTGCTGCCAATGGAGCGATCCACACCACGCGTCTGGTCATCGACAAGCGGCTGTCAAGCCACTGAAGGTGTAAAAACAACAAAGTGATGGCGGCGAATGCAATAAAGGGACTAATTCGGTTCCACCCCCTCAGCATTGGAGATACCGCATAAGCAAAAATTGCACCGCCGCCGCCGATGACACCGAAGAACAGCGCCACGATCAGGATATATGCCACAATGGTCATACGCCGGTCGTATCCGGTCGTGGTAAGCTTGCGTATCAGAACGACCCCTGCCAGAAGAACACCGACTGAGCCTGCAAGTCCAAGGACAGCCGTACGGTTCTCGTTCACTAACGGCGCCGTAGCAACATACCACCTGCCTATGTCGGCAAGAAAACTGAGAAAATGATTGGGAATGGGCACAAGCATTTGAATGATCTTGATGCCATAGAACTCTGCTTCAGAAGGCAGGCGATGCGCGACCTCGGCGCTTTTGCCAACGAAGGCCCAATTTACGATGTTCGGAAGGAGGTTCAGCAGCACGCCAAGTGCTATGGCCACGATCCACGGAATCACATTCAACACGGCGAGATAACGCCGCTGCTCAACCGCATTGAACAGTCCTGCAAAAGTGATCAGTATCACGGCGAACGCGGCATTATAGACACCAAACGACGCAAGCATGGCGAGAACGGCGCACTCGCCGAACCACCGGAGCTTATCCTTGCTCTTGCCTGGGCCGAATGCGTCACCGGAGGCCGCGCTGTACGCGAAGTAGAAGAACAGCGGAACGGCAAAGTACATCGTGTATAGCAGATGTGCGAATCTCATCTGGTGAAACGGCAGGAAGGTGAAGATGGCAGCAGCGGCATATGCCCAATGTCGCTGAAGGCCAAGCCACTTCATAACCTGAAACGATACGACGAATACGACCGGATAAGTACTCAAGAAAAATATATTGCTTACCGCGAACGGTGATTCGAAAATCTGCATCAGTAACTTGATGATGAGGAAGTTCCCGCTGTCAGATGTTGGAAAATCATAAAGCTCAGAGCCAAAGGGATAGCCATCTCTGAGGCTCACGTTGATCCAACCGTCGCGCAGAACAGATGCCATATGGGCAAAGAAGACGGCATCACCCGAGTAAACGACTGGCGTTGTGAAGATGGGGCGAAAGTCGAATCCATCGCCGAACACAACAATCTTCGCAAGAAGCAGGACGGCCAACGCTAGCCCGGCAGTGACCAACGCCTCACTCTGGAAGCCACGGTAGACGCCTTGCACTATCGGCAGTTGATCTCTCTTGACGGGGCGATTGAAAGCGTCGTTCACGGTGGAAGCTCCCACAGAAGGATTACGGATGCATGTCGGTTAGCTGTGCCGCCCGAACTTGCCTGTTCGGGAACCACATATAAGTCAGCGCGGCCTGCATTCATGGTCTGTATAACGCCAGTTGGAGAAATTCTCCAAGGTTCAACTGATGCATTTTCTATGCCGGAGCAAACAGACAGCTGGAGGGAAGGTGAACCAGGTGAGTATGTTACGGGCGAACCGTAAGAGAAGATGCCATTTCCTGGTCATCTTCCGGTCACCAAGCCTGGACTGGACCGGCCAGCTGTGCCCAAACGGCGACGCCAGTGAACCATCTAGCCCTGTGAAATCCTGGAAATGCCGACTGCTGCCCGTTGACAGGCTAGAAATCCTGAACCCGCAGAACAAACACTCATGCGGCCCACGACGGCCCGGGATCTCTGATCCGCCAGTCAAGCGTTGTGATGTACTCGATCAAGGTAATTCCGCTCGTCTCTTTCACGCTGCGTGTCATGACTGGAATTAGACTGAATACCACTTGTGAAGCGTATAGAAGCTGTATTCCGGCAGAAAGCCCCGCCTCACCCAGACCCGCTGCGCTGCGGCGTTGGTAACTTGTGTCGATGTCAACAGAGAGGACCGACCGCTGTCGATCATGATCCGCTGCACCCGGCTGAGCATATAACGATTCACGCCAATTTGCCGGTAGTATGAAGAGACTCCATTCAGCAGAACTTCACCTTCACGGTCGGTATTCATACGGAAAGTAAGGAAACCTATCGCCGTGCCGTCCTTGCAAGCGATCAGTGTACCAACTCCGGCGGGCGGAGTTTCAATACTGCGCCGCGCCCAATCCACATAAGCGTCTGTTGCAGCCGTCTGATCGAGGCGCGGATCGCTGTGATAATGCCCGAGATAATTGCTGAACGCCTCACGCGCGATGCGCTCGATCGCATCCGCATCCGAGGCGCGAGCAAGACTGGTGGTGACGCCTTCAGGACCTTCCGCATCTTCTGGGATGTCAGCAAGTCGGCTTGAGTAGACGACAAGCGTGTCCATGAGACGGAATCCATTCATTTCAAGTGCATGAACGATCTCCAGCTTCCTGCTGCTCAACCGTATGGTCAACATGGCCACACCCATCCTGCAGGCAGCTAAATCAATCTCTTCCGGCGAGGCGCATGGGTCGGTAACATGGCCACAGACGACTCCGAAGCGGCGGGTTTCGAGCTCGTTCAGTTCAATCGGCATGGCGTGTCTTCTCACCGAAACGCAGTGCCACGAGACTTCCGAATACGACGAATGCTGTGGACACAATGCAGATCAATTGCGCCAAGGCGGGTGACATCCATTTGATGAGGAGGGCAATGGACACAAGCGCAAATACAAAGCCTATTGCATAGGCCGCAAGGTAACGTGGGATGTCCGAGGCGTGTGCCGACTTCGCTTCAAACGACCAATAGCGGTTTGCCAGATATCCGGCCGCAATAGCCAGACAGTAGCAAAGCCCACTCGCGATGACAGGAGCAACACTGAGGTGAATCAGGAGGAGGAACAACAGGTAGGCAGCCGTGTTATTGATGACCCCGACCACGCCGAACCGGAATACGGGGCGAATGCGCTGCGGCATCGCCATCGTCAGCCCTTTCTCTTTAGAACAAGCTTCATGTAAGGAAGCCGATCCTGAATTAATCGCCGCGCAAGCAGCCAGTTCAATAGCCCAGTCCTGTGAAGTATCTTTGCCGCTGGTGCGATCAGCTTCTGGCGTTCTGAAAACTCGGGTTCCGAGTCGAGCCTGCCCACCATTGTTCGGATCACAGAAAAATCTGTTTCCAGCGCAAGAAGGCGGTCCGTGCAGGCAGCGCGAACATCTGCGAGTTTCACAAAGTTCAGACTATCATAGAGTCCGGGAAGGTCTTTCTCCCGCTCAACACTCTCAATCCGCCTCGCAAAGACCTTGCGGGTGATGCGCTTGTTGCCAATGACCGGAATTCCGAAGTGAGACTCATATGGAAAGCCGTAATTCGGACACAAGATGACGCAAGTTCCGCCCACCGCAAGCCGCTCACGAGTGAACGACAAAAAATCCCTCCAGTCTGGCAGGTGTTCGAACACGTTAATGAGGAACATGAGATCCCACTCTCCCGAGGGCGGGAAGTCCTCGTACCCGCCTCGGAACAGCCGCAAGTTTGGCAACTTCGCTTGCATCGCCTCCAGAAAGCTTCGGAAATGGGTAAAGCCCGAGCTCATCGGTTCAATGCCGTTGACATGGAGGTGTGGCCGTGACCGCGCAATCTCCGCCAACACGATACAGGGACCGGATCCTATCTCCAGAACGCGCGCACCCTGCGGGAGCCTCTCCAGAAACGGTTCTATCTGGCTGAGGCCAAATTCCGCTTCAGCCAGATAAGTAGGGCCCTTTGGAGTCCCCCTGAAGAGTTCGTGGAGGCCGCCCTCAACTTTCCTCTGTTTGCTTATCTCACTCACGGCCGATCCTCTGCGCGATGCGCCGCCGTTGCTTCCACGACGAGACGGGGCCGTTGTTTGACCTCGGTGAAGATGCGGCCGATATACATACCATGCAACCCTAACACAGCGATTATCACGCCGCTCAGAAACCACATGGACAGCATTGTGCTAGTCCATCCCGGAACTTCGATTTCGCCGGTCAGCCACATCAACAGAAGTACGCAGGAGATGACAGCAGAAACAGAGCTGAAGAACATCCCTACAAATACACTTAACTTCAGTGGCCGATCGGAGAAGCGTATGATGATCGCCGCAGCAAGCCGTAAAAGACGAATGAGGGAGTAGGCGCTGGTACCGGTATGACGCGCAGAGCGGCCAAGCTCCACGAACTCAGTTTTCAGACCAGTTGCTTTGATCATTAGCGGGAGGAAAAGTTCCTGTTCGCGGAACAGCAGTAGCGTGTCTACCATGCGCCGGCTGTAGAGCCCAAAGTTGCCGACATTCTCGAGCTCGAAGCCTGAAAGCAACCTCAGCACGGCGTAGAAACTACGTGAGGCCTGCCGTCTGAACCAGTTGTCCGACCACTTGCCACGCTTCACGACAACGGCTTGCGCGTTTCCCCCTTCAATCCGCTCATAAAGATCTGGAATCAAGGCTGGATCATCCTGCAGGTCACAGTCGATAACAGAGATCCAGTCGCCTTTCGCGGCTTCCAGTCCGGCCCAGATCGCAAGATGCTGCCCATGGTTCCGTGACAGCTTGATGCCCCGAATGCGCGCATCTTCCGCAACCATGGCCTGGATCAGTGTCCAGGGGTTGTCAGGCGCCCGGTCATCGACCAAGATCAATTCCCACTGGAGTTCCTTGCCCTCAAAGGCGCTTCGCACGGCGGCAGCAAGCGCCTCAAGACAGTCCTTACAGCCGTAAACGGGGCTGATGATGCTGATCAGGGGACGTGCCGTACTGTTGGCGGTCGCGGCGCCCATTATGCGAAGAACTCTAATGCCCGCGCGATGACGGTTTCCGCGCCTCTTTCGAGATCAAAGAACATCGGCAGCCGGACGAGCGTGTCCGAGACCAAGTCCGTATTGGGCAGGCGTCCCTCCGCTCGGCCGTATTTCAGCCCCGCCGGGGAACTGTGAAGTGGAACATAATGAAAAGGCGTGATGATCCCGTGTTCGCGCATGTGAGCGATGAAGCGCGTTCGTTCCGCAAGACTGTTCAACAGAAGATAAAACATATGGCCATTGCCAGTGCAATGCGCTGGTATGACCGGCAAGCGCGCCCTCCCTTCGGCTTCAAGATCAGAGAATGCCGAACGATATAGATTGAAAGCCGCCAGACGGCGCTGCAGGATTTCCTGGTTTTTCTCGAGTTGGCCCAGCAGGAAGGCGGCGATCAATTCACCCGGCAGATACGAGGAACCGATATCTACCCAAGTATACTTGTCAACCTGACCGCGGTAGAACAGCGAACGGTTTGTACCTTTTTCCCGAATGATCTCTGCCCTGTCGAACAGTTCTGATCGGTTTAGTGTCAGGGCGCCACCCTCGCCACATATGACATTCTTCGTCTCATGAAAACTGACTGCCGCCATGTCACCGAGACTCCCCGCCGGCCTCCCCTTGTAGGTTGACCCGATCGCCTGTGCGGCATCTTCAATTACAAGAAGGTTCTTCTCGCGCCCGATACGGCAGAGAGCATCCATGTCAGCGGGAACGCCTGCATAGTGAACCGCGAATACTGCCTTTGTCCGCTCCGTGATGGCCTGCGCGGTGAGCGCAGGGTCAATGTTCAGTGTCTGTGGGTCGATATCAACGAAGACCGGTACTGCTCCCCGCAGAGTGACTGCATTCGCGGTCGATACAAAAGTAAACGACGGCATCACCACTTCGTCGCCGGGTTGAAGCCTGCAGAGCATGGCTGCCATCTCGAGGGCGGCCGTACAAGAATGTGTCAGAAGCGCCTTCTTGCTGCCGGTCAACTGCTCTATCAGGCTGTTGCAGGCATCCGTATAGAAACCATCGCCCGACAGTTGTCCACGCTTGATCGCATCGCGTATGTAGTCGATTTCATTTCCGAGCTGACTTGGACGATTGAAAGGAATGTCATACGAATTCAAGATTGAGCCTCTGTTCTAGGCCTTTGCAATGTCCGGACCGACAATTTGTGCAAAGTCGGATTAGAGATTATTGCATGTTTGCGGTTCCGTCGAGTGCTGGCTTCGGCGCGATGGTGAAGGGGGTCGGCGAGGTGTACCCGAGGGCCGACTGGAGCCTTCGTGTAATGTCCTGGATGCGCCGCTGTTCGATGACCAGATTTGCTACATGAAGTCTATAGGAGATGTTATCGCGAAGCCATTGATTCCGCCGCCGCGGGAGTTTGGCCAATTACAACCAGAAATACCGGCTTGTATTGCGTTTTGTTGAACGTTTTGCGGATCGCCGCCAGTGCAGCGCCCTTGTCGTGATCGCGGCCTCGGAGTTTGTCAGCAGGTGGTGATTGCTTGCATTGGCTGTGCCGCCGCTGCTCTAACCGAGGGGCAGCGCCCTTGCCGGTGGCAGATTGCCGGTGCCGCTGACTGCCCAAAGGGGAGCGCGACCGTTCTACTGCCCCCCGCGCGTGAAGAAGCCCCACGGTGTCTCCATGGTCTCTGTGTCTCCGGGAAAAACAGGTGAATGTGAAGTGCTTCACGTCCTCAGTCTTAGGCCAGCGGTGGCAGTGCTCCGGGCAGGCCAGGCATCCTTCCGCAGACATCAGCTTGCGAGAGACCATTTTGGGGACATGCCACGGTCCTCGGATCCATATCAGGGGAGAGACATGAAACTTATCCAACTTCGGGCTCTGCCGGCTGGAACCTTGGCTGGCTTCTCGTTGGCAAAAGTGCTTCTTTACACAAGCTGAAGATACTCACAGGAACCTGATGCGATGATCACTTCAAGGAGAACATGCCTTCTGCTGCCGCTTCTCCTGCTCACGCACCGGACTGCGCAGGCCGGGCAACCGCGTATCGAGGTGATGTCCACCAGCGGATGCGGCTGCTGCCTAGCCTGGGTCAAGCATCTGGAGGCCGTAGGCTATACTGCGTACGTCACCAATCTGCCGATTACAGAACTCGTGCAAAGGAAATTGGCGGCGGGCCTGAAGCCGGAACTCCATTCCTGCCACACTGCGCTGATCGGGGGTTATGTCATCGAAGGCCATGTGCCGGCCGCAGACATCACACATCTTCTGCGCGACCGTCCGGATGCCATCGGCCTCACCGTACCGGGCATGCCAGTGGGGTCTCCAGGGATGGGTGAGCCAGACTTCGCCAATCCTTATGACGTGCTTCTGATCCGCCCCGATGGAGCGACCGAGATATTCTCCCGCCATCCGCAGTCTGGCTGACGGCGAATGGCGCGGGCAGGCTCCGGGGTGGGCAGATTGATTGCGGTCGGCCAGCGCGCCTCCGAGCGATTGCTCGCCCAGCCTCCGTTATACGACCCAGGCCTGATGGAGGAGGAGTAACAGCAGATAGCGCCCGGTCTTGGCAATCCCGACCAGCAGGAGGAAGATGCCGAAGGGTTCGCGCAGCACGCCGGCGACGATGGTGAGTGGATCGCCGATGACCGGGATCCAGCTTCCAAGCAGCGACCACTTGCCATAGCGCCGGTACCATTGCTCGGCCCGTTCGCGGTGGGCGGGCTTCACCAGCCTCTGCAACTTCGCAGACCCCGCAAGAAGGCGGCCGAGGGTGTAATTCACGGAGGACCCGAGCACATTGCCAGCACTGGCGACAGCCAGCAGGACGAGCTCAGGGTGGCGATCGAGAACAAGCAGGCCGAGAAAGGCAGCCTCCGACTGTGCGGGTAAGATCGTTGCGGCGAGAAAGGCCACGGCAAACAGGCCACCATAGGCAAGCAGATCGTTCATCGGCTGTGAGCTCGCTGCAGGATGTGGGTGAGGAGAAAGGCGGCTGACCGCCTTTCTCCGTCATGTGCGGCCTCAGTTCGGCAGGCCCTTGATCTCGGCATAGTCGCCCGCAGTGCGGAGCGTGAGGGTGACGGGCTGCTTGTTGCGATTGCGCCAGAACCAGCCATGGTTGCCATCGAACGCCGCGGTGATCGTTCCTTCGTCCGACTGAACGCCACGGCGCTTCTCATAGCTGATCTTTAGGTCTCCCGCGCCATCGCCATGGGTATCGAAGTTGACGGGGCCGCCCTCGCTTACCCAGGTGAACTCTGCCTCCGCGCCCTTCTTCATCACCAGTTTGACCTCGATGCCCTGGCCCGGGTTCAGCGTGAAGGTGGCTTCATGCTGGTTCAGGGTCTTGGCCTCGGGCGCGGGCGCTGCTGCTGCGTCCGGAACCTGCTCTTGTTGCGCAACAACGATGGTGTCGGCTGCGGGCTGCGGTGTGGGTGCCGGGGTCTCCCCGGTCGCGCTCACGGCAGCCGCTGTGTCGATGGCGGCAGTGGCCTGGATTTCCGGCGCGGGCGTCACGTTTTCCGTCCGTCCGGCCTCGAGCGATCGGGTGAGATCCCGGACCGCAGCCTCCAACGTGTCGATGCGCTGGTAGAGGCCGGAGAAATCCGGTGCTGCTGGCGGAGGCGGAACCGCGGCGGGAGCGGCGGCAGCCACGCTGGACTCCTCTGCCTTCCGGTCGGCTTCGGCCTCTGCGGCGAGTTGCATCTTTGTGTCGCCCATCTCGGTCAGGCCGAGCAGGCGGCCGGCGCCGGTGGGGTCGATCCCGTATTCCGACGGCAGCACGACGGCGATCAGGATGGCCGCGGCGCTCACCGCTGCGAAGACGGTGGAGCGCAGTAGCTTGGCCGGTGATGGAAGGTCCGATTGGGCCGGACGCTTGGCATTGTACATGTGGTGTCTCCGCGTATCAGGATACGAAGTATCCGGTGAGCTGGTAGCCGATGAGCACGAAGCCCGCGGCCATCATGATGACGTTGGCGGTGTAGGCGTGGCGCCAGAAGCTTTCGCGGCGGCGCCAGAAGCCCATCACGATCAGGATCAGCGACAAGGCCAGCAGCTGGCCGATCTCCACGCCCACGTTGAAGGCGAGGAGGTTGGGAACCAGTCCGTCGGGCGAGATGTTGTATTCGATGATCTTCGAGGACAGGCCGAAACCGTGGCAGAAGCCAAAGATCAGCGTCGCGGCCTTGGTGTCGGGCTGCATGCCGAACCAGGCCTGGAACGCCCCCAGATTGTCGAGTGCCTTGTAGACGATGGAGAGGCCGATGATCGCGTCGATCAGATAGCTGTTGATGCCGATGTTGAAGTAGACGCCCAGCAGCATGGTTGTGGAATGGCCGAGCGCGAAGAGCGTCACATACAGGCCGATGTCCTTCAGGCGGTAGAGGAAGAAGATGACGCCGAAGAGGAACAGGATGTGGTCGTATCCTGTCACCATGTGCTTGGCGCCAAGATAGATGAAGGGCAGGATGTTTACCCCGGTGATTTCCTGAATGTAGCCCTTGTCGCCCTCGGCAATGGCGTGTGCCGCGGCCGCTGTGGTGAGCGCGAGCAGGCAGAGGATCGCCCACAGCGATGTCAGGATTGGCCTTGCGCCTGCGCCATGCAGACGAAGGCTAGCCCGGTGGAGAGGCAGGTTCATGTTGAAGTCTCAGCTTGTCTGTTGATCGGGCCTGAGGGCCCAGGGATGTCAGGCAGACGTCGGCCGCTTCGGCGGTCTCTCGATGCCGAGATCAACGACGGCCTCCGGCCAGCCGCTCGGCGCGGGGGACCAGCGCTGCGCCGGGGGCGGGCTCCACGCGCTGCCCTCGCCGGACAGGAAGCCGTAGTGGTGGGAATGGTCGGCGGGGTCATGGCCGTGGGTATGGCCATTGAACGGTCCATGCATATCGTCACCATCACCATGGCTGTGGTCATGGCCAGCGGCCTCGTGCGAAGCCAGACCGGCATGTGCCTGGCTCTCCGCCACGCCGAGGGGGAAGGCCGGGGGAAGAGGGGCCAATATCAGGCCCGCCGCCAGCACAATCATCGTGATCCTCCTCAGGCAGAACCGCGCATACGACCGGAACGCCTGTAGTCTTGCAAGCCGGAAGGCGCCAAACGCCAGGGTGATGGCTGAAAGGGGATGGTCCCGTCCGCACCACCTAACGCCGACGCTCAGTGATTCTGCTGCCTGCATGCCGCCAGTATAAGCAAGCGCATCCGTAAAGTGGAGCTTTCCGGCAGAATTGCGAAAGCTCGCCAGCCTGTAACTCCTGATGGATTTTCCATCCAGTCTGGTTCGAGGACTTCATCGCTGCGGTGCCGTTGACGCTTGCGTGCTTTCGGACCCTAATAGCTGCGTGACGTTGCTTGCCGTTATGATGCAGAGCCGCCCGTGATCAATTGGCGTGCCATGTGATCTTCAACCGATCTCCAGTATGGAGCCCATTCCACCAGAGGAGCTTCGGCCTTGATGCACGCCTCTGCCTCAGCCGCTTACTGGA
>CAYMQH010000017.1:0-5444 GCA_964392525.1 uncultured Aestuariivirga sp. | reverse complement strand
TCCACCAGAGGAGCTTCGGCCTTGATGCACGCCTCTGCCTCAGCCGCTTACTGGAGCAGCACATTTACAGGCACGCAAAGCCGATACCCGTATCCACGCAGTGAGATTATGGCGTTTCCGTCAATTCCGGCTCTTGCGAGCTTTTTCCGCAGGCGCACCAACTTCACCTCGACAGTGTCCTTATTGATGTCCTCTCCTGCCCCCAGATGCTCAGCCACCTGCCAGTGCTCCAGAGCTCGCTGAGGCGCCCTGGAAAAGGCCGCGAGAAGAGATGCCTCCATCTGGGTCAGGCTTACCTCTGCCATGGGGCCCATAAACCGTAATGTCAGGACATTCAGAACAAGTGCAGAGTCGCCATTTTGCTTGTTGAACGAAAGTCGTTGCCCAATGCTCTGAATAATGGCCTTCAGCTCGTCGAAGTCGATAGGCTTTGTCAAAAAGATATTTGCTCCGCCGCTATAGCCATCGATGCGGTCAACAACCGTGCTTCTTGCTGATGCAATCACAATTCCCACGTCGGGCTGAGACGCTCGTATCCGCTTGACGAGGCTCAACCCATCTTCGCCCGGTAGATTGAGATCAATGATATAGAGATCAGGCCCAGAGCCCAGGACTGTGTCATCGACATCCTCGGCCATCGCAAGCCCCGTGACTAAGTGCCCCTCTTCGGCCAGCTCGTTGCAGATGGCCCGCCTCAGCGTGTCGTAATCCTCCACCACGACGATCCTGAGTTTCATGTCGGGAACCTCAACGTCATTGTGAACACCTGATCACACTCCTTGCCTCCAGACAGACTGCAATCAATTTGGCCTCCCATGGTCTCTACCCATCCCAGGACAAGGAAAAGACCGAGCCCGGAACCAGGCGTCCGATGCGCGCCCTTGCTTCGGTAGTACCGCTCGAAGACGCGCCTTGTATCGGGAAGACTGAGTTCACTCACCCTGTTGGAGATTTCGAGCAACAGTTCAGGCTTGCTTCCGTTTGTAGGCCCAATCTTGATGGAGAGCGGCGAGCCTTCCGGGCTGTACTTCTCGGCATTGTCGAACAGGTTTGTCATGATCCCCCGGAACAGGTGCTGATCCGTCTCGAGCACGTATCTGGGAGGTGCGCTCAGTTCCCATCTGTCCGCATCCTGACGTTCTGCCAGCAGCTTGCGGATGATCTGTATCACGTCGACCGGCGCCCGCTCGGTCACCAATTCGCCGCTCGACAGCCTCTCGCTCTGCTCGACACGCTCGATCACCTTCGCCATGTCCATGACGGCCTCATGCACGGACTGCCCCTTCTGTGAGGACTTGTCAGTCAGCACACGCACAACGCTGAGCGGATTCCGGAGCTCATGAATGATCATGGAGAGGAATCTCTCCTTGTCTTCCCGCTTCTTGTTCTCAATCTTCAGCTCAACATCCTTCAACTTTACCTGAAGCTTTGCCTCCTGAAAGGAGAGGTCTCTCTGGCGGTTCTGTATCATCAAAAGCGTGATCATCACGATATTGGAGACGACCGCGTGGATGAAGATCAGTTTGATGGACGGGACATGTCCCGGAAGTACGTTGAGGTACATCAAGACCGGCAGCAGAACGGTGACCGTGGTGATGAGATAACCGACGCGGATTACCCAGACAGCCAGTCTCTCCAGCGGGCTGTCTGTAACCACTCTTACTGACATGGCAAGCAGGAGGAGTGTTACCACGCAGACGTTCACAGCAAGCTTATTGAGGTAGAGCGCCTCCCCGATGGAACCCTGAACGACCAGAGCGACATTGACGGCCGGGAAACAGAGAATGGCTCCGAAAATGAAGCGCAGCACCTTCGAAGGATTGTGCTGTGAGATGATCTTGAAGTCAAACAGCCCCGAGAAGGTGAACACCGTCACGATGACGAGGCCATAGATGGTCTCCCGAGATGCAAGGCTCAGGCTGTCGTCGAAGAATATCCGGAGAAAGCCGAAGAACACAAAGGCATGCGCGATGGACGAGATCTGACGCAGGATGAAATATCCGTAGATGCTCTCACGCTTGATGATGAGGCTGACGCATCCCCAGATGGCAAACATCATCAGGAGTGCCACGTAGATCCCGAGAATGAAAAGTGTCGCAATATTCGAACTGCGAGCCTGTCCCGGCGTGAGAATGCTGACACGCGCCAGAATGCTGGTTTTCGAAACCAAGCGGATGAAGAGATCGCGCTCAGTAACCGACCCCGGGATCACAAAGCCATTGTCAATGCCATCGAAACTTCCGGCCGTGGATCTCTCTTCTCGTCCGCTCACCACGGGCTTGTTCGCGGAAAGCCCCGGCTGAGCCGGATCGTAAAGCTCGAGACGCTCCAGAAATGGAGGCTCGACAAGAACAACCAGAGATTGCTCGGTGGGCGTCGCGGCAACCTTAAGTCTAAGCCACACCGTTCCGTCGATGTAACCCTTGGAGAGGGAGCCTTCGAAAGGCTTGAAGTCCGCACCAGCGACAGTCGTGAAATCGGCATTCCTGCTCTGATCAACATAGTAGCTCTGGGACACAAGAAATCCTGAGCCTTGCGTTGAAGCAGTCTCGGCCGCCACCGAATCCGAGATGATAAGCAAGACCAACCCAATGAAGGTCACTGGAATGGCGAGAAGCATCCGCATTTTCTCAGAGCGGCCAGGGTGTAGGCAAGTGTAGGCAAGCGTCGAAGTCGACATGCTAGAGATAAACTTGAAGACAAGGCATTTTCTCAAGTCCAGACCCACCGGTCATTGATGAAGATGGCGATTGAAAGAGGCATTCGAAGGAGGATCTTACGCCGGCGCGCTATCATGAGACGATTGATAGTCCGTAATCGGAGGATTTATCAAACAGAATCTCGATCACATGCCACCATCATACGCAAGACACCGCGTAAAATCCTTATGAGGCTCCTTCTTCTGAGTTCACAACAGCAAATGAAAACACAAATAAGTGAAACAGAACTTGATGAACCGGGACGTCAGCCGCACCGCAGCTACTCGATAGTGAGCTGCCCGGTCCACAATAACACAACGACTTCGAAAACCATCATTACCTAATCGGGGATCTTCACCATGTCGATGACCATACCACCAAAAGCCCCCATCAGCGTTTCAGGTCTAGAGAGTAAATTAGGGGCAATGACAGGCCGTCTCTGGTGTTTTCTGGCGCAGCGCCCGGCGATGCGGGAAATCGCAAGTCGAAGTGAACTCGTTGCGCGGACATTCCGGAAGCTTGGGACACTGCCCCGGCGAATCAAGGCTCTGACGCCGAGACGACTTCTGCGGATGGTTCCTTTTGCGTTGGGCATGGCGCTCATGCCCGCTGCCGCCAATGCAAACGGCAACATGGTCGACTCATTCACCTACAACGGAAACCAGCCGGGCTTCACGCCTGGCAGCGTCTACACCGTGTCGATCGCTGGCCAGGAACTCAGCGTGTGTTTACTCACCCCGGTTTCGACAACGACTGCACCGAACCTGCAGTATGGTTCCAACTGCATAACCAACGCTGCTCAGAATGACACGAACTCGTACACATCGGTCGCATTTATAGGGCAAGGTTTCGGGGGGTTCTCTGCAGTCCCCAATTTTGCCGTTGGCGATGGGGCTGGCAATGTCTACGTCATGCAAATTCAGTTCCAAAACGGTAATCCAAACCCGATAAGTCTCAGCATCGAGCAAACGATTCCGATTACGGACCCGGATAACCTGAATGCGCCATGCGGGGCAATCTCTTCCCTCGCCGTCGATCCATACCGGCCAACCCTGTATGTCGGCTGCGTCGGAGCAGAAAGAACCTTGGACTGGAAGGTCAGCAATAACGAATACATAAGCAGTTATAACAAAGTAACCCTTCTGGGATTGAGCATAACCGAGCCCGGTTCTCCTGAGAGCGAGTACTACACCGTTCCCTTCGGATATAATGGTGGAGAGTACAATTACTGGGTCCTCAGCAACTCACGCAATGCGCCAGCAAGCCGCGCCTCCGCAGCTGCATTTCCGGCACCCGGCAGCGAGGGTTGGCCAAACTCGGTGAACCCGAAAATGCGGGTGTATCCCCCGAATTATCCCGGCCTTGCCGGCACACCCTACTACTCGACTGGTGGTGTTCTGTATTCCGGGCTGGTGAGTGGGTTCACCGGCACGACGCCGATCAACAGTGCATTCATGTGCAGTCAAGACACATGTACGCCAGCATACAACATTGCCCTTCCTGAGAGCATTGGTGGGGATACTGGTGGTGGTGTGTTTACGTCTGTGGAACTCGGCACCAACAATGTTGGCAATCCAGTCCTTTATTGGAACCAGGTACAGGGAGTATCCACAATCAACACAGGCAGTGGTATTCCCGAAAACACCAACAATGTTCTTACATCATGCCAACTTGCCAACATGAACTCGAGTGCCCTTACTTCGTCGCCCTGCAGCACGCAGAACAACCTCCAGTGGCCACCGGCAAATGTGACACATACGCCGGTCTGGCTGGACCAGCTTCTTTTCTCGCCCACGCCATCTAACGTCCAGACGAGTTTTACGCAAGGTCTGCTCCAAATCTCAGCATGGAACAACGGTTATCTTGCTTACATGGATGTTGCGACAGGCAATTATGACACCGGCCTGTTCTTTTCCAACAATCTCAACGGCGGCGAGGTTGGTGCAAATGTGCAGGGGCTCACGACAGATTCAAACGGCAACCTGCTGATCCAGGCTGGCGCATCGGGGCTGCTTGGATTTAACCCATTTCCGAGCACGGCCAACAACATACAAACCCAGCAAGATACGGTCTACATTCCGATCCCAGCTGATAACAATGCTGGCAATTCCTGCGGTGGCATCTGCAAGGTAATCCAGGGCCTCGGTATCATCAGCTCGGTGATCACGATTATCGATGTCGCAAGTCTTGAAGATGACAGTGGTTCCAGTCGAACACAATTTGCACTCCATGCGCCAGTGACCAAGGGTGCCCTGCAGACAGCAGGCGATGACGAGCAATATGTGTCAGGAAGCAGCGAGTCACTGCCCCTTGACGCAAACGACGTCGACGGTTCTTTCCGCATTGCCATGAACATCGGTAGCGGTGCGTCAGGCGATGTTCTGGGCGGTGTCGTGTCGGATTGGGAGCCCAGCCTCTTTGAGTTGGCAGCCTTCGCGGCGGCTTCGCCTGCGTCGGAAGTGCAATGCTGCGATACGAACGGTGACGCCCCGAACCCCGTGCTGGCGAACTTTCTGGGACAGAAGCCCTACTGGGGTTCTTTCAAGTACAGCGAGAGACAGATGCGGAAGATGGGCGTTCGCCCTGGTGACACGATCAATGGCATTCAGTTGCGCCTTGCCGGAGGGATCAGCCCTCAACCTCAGAGGAACATAAAGTTCAATACCCTCCAGATCGGAATGTACAGCGATGGGCCCAAGAGCAAGGGTAAAGCAGGTTCGCGCTATGGATCAGTTGTTCTCAAGC
>CAYMQH010000016.1:0-41913 GCA_964392525.1 uncultured Aestuariivirga sp. | reverse complement strand
GAGGCGGGCAATGAGCTTCGCCACCTCCTCCACCTGTTCAGGCGCTGCAAAGTAACCCGTCAGCATACCATCCAGGCCGTTCAGCGCGCCCAGCGCTTCGAGCGTGGCCAGCATCTGCGCCATGTCCTCCGGGACGGTGCGGAAGCCCCTGGGTGCACCGTGGCCCGGATGGTTGGAGAGTGTGATGGTGGGAAGGGCAAGCACCTCATGGCCGCGAGCCTGCAAGGCGGGAACCGCCGCCGTGTTGCCAACCGGTCCCCACACCACCTGGCTCGAAATGCTCAGCACCCGCATCAGATGACGTTCTTCTCGAACAGCGGCCGGTTGAACCCGATCCGCTCGAAGCCGAAGCGGGTGAGGTCTATGGCGCGGAAGCCGCCGTGAACCACGAGTTCGGCAATCGCATTGCCCGCCGCTGGTCCCTGCTGCAGCCCATGGCCTGAGAAGCCGTTGGCGAAGAGGAAATTTCTCACCTCGGGATGCGGCCCGATCACGGCGTTCTGGTCGAAAGCGTTATAGTCGTAGTGACCGGCCCACGCGCCGACCACCTTGATGGCCTCGAACAGCGGAATGCGCTCGGCGAGGGCGGGCCAGATGCGCTCCTCGAACCATGCATAATCCACGTCCCAGTCGAGTTCCTTCGGCTCGTCCTGCTCGTCGGGCGACAGGCCTGCCAGGAAGTTGCGGCCTTCGGGACGGAAATAGGCCCCGCCGGGAAGGACGGTGAGCGGCGCCTTGCGCAACGCCTCCGTGGCCTGCGGGCAGTCCAGCACATAGACATAGCGCTGCCGTGGCCCGACGGGGAGGTCGATCCCCGCCATGGCCGAGAGGCTGCCTGCGCTGTAGCCTGCGGCATTGACCAGCCATCCGCAGGCGATGGCCCCACCACCCGCCAGGGTAATGCCGGTGATACGGCCGCCATCCCGCTGGATGGCGCTCACCTCGTCAGTGATGAAGGTCACGCCCTGCGCGATGGCGGACTTGCGAAACAGGGCAGCGAATCCATAGGGGTCCACCCAGCCCTCGCCCGACAGGCCGAAGCAGCCCGCCGCGAGGCCATCCGCCATGAGCCATGGAAAGCGGGCCGACAGCTCCCCGGCGCCGCGCAGCAGCACATTGTCCGCCCCATGCGCGATCTGGATGGCGTGGTTCTCCTCGAGGATGGAGAGTCCGCTGTCGCTGGCGAGGATCAGATAGCCCTGCTCCCGGAAACCAACATCGGCCTCGGGCCCGAACTCCTCCTTGAGGTTCCGCACCACGGCAAGGCCGAACCTCGACAACGCAATGTTTTCCGGCGTCGAGAATTGCTGGCGGATGCCACCCACCGACAGCGCCGTGCAGCCTTTCCGGTAGCTGGTATCCTTTTCGACAAGGGCGATGGAGCCGGTGAAGCCGTGCTTGCGCAGGTAATGGGCCGCAGCACTGCCGACGATGCCGCTGCCCACGATCACGATGTCAAATCTTCTCATGGCGCGCGACATTGCCCAAAGCGGCGCGCCGCGACAAGGGCACAAGCCATGCGGATCATCCAAAAGTGGGCTTCCATTCATGCATTGCGGCGGCTAGCGTTGCACTGCAATAACCTACGGATATTCCATGACCTTGCGAGCCAGACGCAGCGTTCTCTACATGCCCGGCGCCAATGAGCGGGCGCTCGAGAAAGCCAAGACGCTTGATGCCGATTGCCTGATCCTCGACCTTGAGGATTCGGTTGCCCCCGATGCCAAACCGGAAGCCCGCGCCAAGGTGGCCGCCGCCGTGAAGGCGGGTGGCTATGGGCGGCGCGAACTCGTCATCCGCATCAACGGCCTCGATACGCCCTGGGGTGTCGATGACCTGAAAATGGCGGCGGAAGCGAACCCCGATGCCATTCTGGTGCCGAAAGTGGCACGGCCCGGCGATATCGTGAATGTGTCACGCATCCACGCGGGCATGGGAGGTGCGGAAGCGACCCGCATGTGGGCCATGATGGAAACGCCCATGGCCATCTTCAACGTCCGCGAAATCGCCTCGGTCCATCAGGTGGCGAGGCTGTCCTGCTTCGTGCTTGGCACCAATGACCTGCTGAAGGAGTCGCGCGCGCTGGCCACCGGCGGGCGCTTCGCCATTCTGCCCTGGCTGTCGATGACGCTGCTGGCAGCCCGCGCCTATGGCCTCGATGTGATTGACGGCGTTTACAACGACTTCAAGGATGAAGCGGGTTTCCGGGCTGAATGCGAACAAGGCCGGACGCTGGGCATGGACGGCAAGACGCTCATCCACCCCGGCCAGATCGCTCTCTGCAATGCGATGTTCTCGCCGTCCGCGGAAGAAACGGCGTGGGCCCGCAAGATCATCGCGGCATTCCAATTGCCGGAGCATGCGGCGAAGGGCGTCATCACCATCGACGGCAAGATGGTGGAACGGCTGCACCTTGCCATGGCGGAACGCGTGGCGGCCATTGCGGAGGCGATCTCGTGACGACCAAGACCAACCCCGGCAATTTCTTCGAGGACTTCAGGCTCGGCCAGACAATCCGCCACGCCACGCCGCGCACCGTGACGGCGGGCGATCAATCGCTCTACACCGCGCTTTATGGCTCACGCTTTGCCGTTCAATCCTCCGATGCCTTCGCAACGGCCATCGGCTATCCGGAAGCCCCGGTGGATGATCTCCTCACCTTCCACATCGTCTTTGGCAAGACGGTACCGGATGTCTCGCTCAATGCCGTGGCCAATCTCGGCTATGCCGATTGCCGCCTTCTCAAGCCTGTCTATCCCGGTGATACGCTGGCAACCGTTTCGGACGTGATCGGCCTCAAGGAAAACTCCAACGGCAAGACGGGCACCGTCTATGTGCGTTCCATCGGCATAAACCAGCGCGGCGAGGAGGTTCTTTCCTATGTGCGCTGGGTGATGGTGCGGAAAAAGGATGAAGCGGCCCGGGCCACGGAAGCCCATGTGCCGCAACTGCCGAAGCAGGTGGATGTGGCAGCCCTTGGCGCGGCCTGCCCGGTGATCGACACAGCCAGGTGGGACGATGGGCTTTCCGGCTCTGCCCATCGCTTCGGCGATTATCAGGCGGGTGAGAAGATCGACCACGTTGATGGCATGACGGTTGAGGAGGCCGAGCACCAGCTCGCAACCCGTCTGTTCCAGAATACCGCCAAGGTTCATTTCAACCAGCATTCGGAAGGCCAGGGCCGCTTCGGCCGCCGGCTGATCTATGGCGGCCATGTGATTTCACTGGCGCGGTCCTTGAGTTTCAATGGCCTCGCCAATGCTTTCCACTTCGCCGCGATCAATGGCGGGCGGCATGTGGCGCCACTGTTTGCGGGCGGCACTGTCTATGCGTGGTCGGAGATTCTCGAAACGGCCGAACTTCCGGGCCGCAGCGACGTGGGTGCGCTACGCATTCTGACGCGTGCCACGCGCGACCTTCCGTGTACGGAGTTCCCCGTGGCAGATGGCGCGCCGGACAAGGCCGGCGTCATTCTCGAACTCGATTACTGGGCGCTGATGCCGCGCTGACAGCGGCTCACGGAACGGGGGTCCACAACACCTGATCGATGCGCGTGGCGCCTGCCGCGAGCATGATGAGGCGATCGAGACCGAGGGCGACGCCCGACGCAGGCGGCATGATGGCGAGTGCTTCCAGCAGCTCGTCATCGATGGGGTAGCGCTCGCCGTAGGCTTGCTCCTTCACATCCATCTCGGCAACGAAGCGGCGGCGCTGTTCGTCAGGGTCCGTCAGTTCGCCGAAGCCATTGGCCAGCTCCACCCCGCAGGCATAGAGCTCGAAACGTTCCGCCACGCGGCGGTCGCGCGCTGCCGTCCGGGCAAGGGCGGCTTCAACGGATGGATACTCATAGAGAACCGTGATGCGGCCGTTGCCCAGCTGCGGCTCCACCTTTTCCGACAGGATGCGGCTGAAGATGTCGGACCAGCTTTCGTCCTTGCCGAAGGCGACCGGAGACAGTGCGGCGAGCCTGTCCCGGTCCGCCGTCCCGTCATCGCGGGTCGTGGACAAGAGGTCCACCCCGGCGTGGCGGATGAAGGCGTCATTGACGCTGAGCCACTCAGCCTCGGCGAAGGGGTCGGCCGCCCGGCCCCGCCAGCCGAACAGGCGGGTGCCCGCCACGTCGGCAGCAAGCCTGACCAGCGCCAGGGTATCGGCGATGATGGTCTCGTAGGGCTCCTCCACCCGGTACCATTCCAGCATGGTGAACTCGGGCGCGTGGATCAGCGTCCGCTCCCGGTTCCGCCAGACATGGCCGAGGTTGAAGATGCGCCTCTCACCTGCCGCCAGCAGTTTCTTGCAGGCAAATTCAGGCGAAGTATGGAGATAGCGCCTTTCGGTTTTGCCGTCCGGCTGGATCAGACCGGTCGAAAAGCCATGGAGATGGGCTTCGTTACCAGGCGAAATGGCCAGAGCGGCCACATCCACTTCCAGAAAGCCCTGCACGTCGAACCAGCGGCGGATGGCCGAGATGATGCGGTTCCGGGCCAGCAGCAAGGGCCGCCGGTCAGCATGGCGGGCCGGGTCAAACCAGCGGGAGGGGGCCTCGGCCACGCGCAGTCTCCTTGGGGGGTTGGCTTCCGGAATGGCCGCTGCTAATACCGCGCGCAATCATAAACGGCAATTCTGACAGAAACGAGAGACGAAAGTGGTCAAGGTTATCGCAAGCGGCGTCCGCAAGGGCAATGTCATCGAGCATGAGGACGGCAAGCTCTATGTCGTGCTGAAGGCTGAATCCATGCATCCCGGCAAGGGCACGCCGACCACGACGATCGACATGCGCCGCATCTCGGACGGCGTGAAGACGGTCGTGCGCTACAAGACGACGGACCCGCTGGAGCGCGCCTTCGTCGAAACCATCACCCACTCCTACCTCTATCAAGATGGCGACAATTACGTCTTCATGAACCCCGAGAACTATGAGCAGATCCAGGTGACGGGCGACATGCTGGGCGACAGCGCCCCCTTCCTGCAGGAAGGCATGGAGTGCCAGATCGCGCTGTTCAATGGCGCGCCGATCTCGATCGAACTGCCGCAGCGCGTGGTGCTTGAGATCGTCGAGACCGAGCCCGCCATCAAGAACCAGACGGCGTCTTCTTCCTTCAAGCCGGCGGTACTCTCCAACGGCGTACGCACCATGGTGCCGCCGCACATCGTTTCCGGCACCCGCATCGTGGTGGCAACGGAAGATGGTTCCTACGTGGAGCGCGCCAAGGACTGAGGCGGGTTACGATCCTTCGGATTACGTCATGGCCGGGTCAAGCCCGGCCATCTTTTTTGGCGGCCATCGGGAAAAGGATGCCCGGCACGGAAGCCGGGCATGATGTCGCGCCGGTGTCAGGCGAACGCCTTCGCCATCACCTCGCCCAGGCGTCGGGCGAAGCCGGCAGGATCAGGCACCTGCTCGCCTTCGATGATGAAGGCCTGATCGAGCAGAAGCTGTGCGGCGTCTTCAACCGAAGCCGCTCCCTTGGCCGCAACCAGCACAGCGAGAGCCTTGATCAACGCATGGGAGGGGTTGATCTCGAGGATCGGCGCTGAAACGGAAACGCCCGAGTCCTGCTGGCGCGACAGGAGCTTCTCCAGCGTCCGGTCCATCATGCTGTCATTGATGATGCAGACAGCACTCTCGGTCAGGCGCTTCGAGGCGCGCACATCCTTCACCTTGTCGCCCAGCGCCTGCTTCAGGGCGGCGGCCAGCACGGCGGTGGAGGCATCATCCACTGCCTCCGCCGAGGTTTCATTCTTCAGCGCGATGAGATCAAGGTCGGCAGCGCCCTGCGTCACCGACTTGAACGGCTTGCCCTCATAGCCAAGCGCGGTCCTGACCCAGAAGGAATCAACCGGATCGGTGAGGAGCAGTACCTCCACGTCGCGCGCCCTGTAGCCTTCGAGCTGCGGCGAGGCCTTGGCCTTGGCGGCATCTTCGGCCGTCAGGTAATAGATCGCCGTCTGGTTTTCCTTCAGCCCCGCGATGTAATCCTTGAGGCTCACCCAGTCGCCCTTGGTGGTCCTGAAGCGCACGATGTCATAAAGCTGATCGCGGCGCTCCATGTCCTCATAGAGGCCTTCCTTGATGACGGGGCCGAACACCTCCCATACCTTGCGGAAGGCGGCATCATCGCTGTCAGCGGTTTTCTTGAGCTCGGAAAGCACCTTGTTGGTGACGGCCTTGCGGATCGCGGCCACCTGCGGATTGTTCTGCAGCATCTCGCGCGAGATGTTCAGTGGCATGTCCTGCGAATCGATCACACCGCGCACGAAGCGCAGATAGGCGGGCAGCAGTTCCACGTCATCGGCAATGTAGACGCGTTTCACATAGAGCTTCTGGCGGCCGCGGCGCTCAGGGTCATAGAGATCGAAGGGCTTCTCGCCCGGCACATAGAGCAGCACGGTGTATTCATGCCGCCCCTCGGCACGGTAATGCAGCGTGATGGCAGGGTCGGAATAATTTCCCGAGATGTGGCCGAAGAATTCCTTGTGCTGGTCCGCCGTCACATCCGATTTTGCCCGTGTCCAGATGGCGTTGGCGGTGTTGATCTGGCGCGCCGTCTCGCTGCCGACCGACAACATGATCGGGTGGGCGATATGGTCGGAATAGGTCCGCACGACACTTTCGATCTTCCAGTCCTCGAGGAATTCAAGGGCATCGTCCTTCAGGTGCAGGATGATGGAGGTGCCGCGCGGTGCGCCCTCGACCGGCGTGATGGTGAAACTGCCAGTCCCGTCCGAAGACCACTTGAAGGCCTTGTCGGAACCGGCGCGGCGCGAGATGACGTCGACTTTGGAGGCGACGATGAAGCCCGAATAGAAGCCGATGCCGAACTGCCCGATCAGATGTACATCACCCTGCGCCGCCTTCGCCTTTTCAACGAAGGCCTGGGTGCCGGACTTGGCGATGGTGCCGAGATTCTCGATCAGCTCCTGCTCGCTCATGCCGAGACCGCTATCGGTTATGGTGAGGGTTTTCCGGTCCTTGTCGGGGGTGAGCGTGATGGTGAGATCCGGATTGCCTTCGAGCAGCGAAGGCTGGGCAATCGCCTCATAGCGCAGTTTGTCCAGCGCGTCGGCGGCGTTCGAGATCAATTCGCGCAGGAACACGTCCCGGTCGGAATAGACCGAGTGCACCATGAGGTTCAGAAGCTTCGCGACTTCCGCCTGGAACTGATGGGAGGTTGCAGCGGTATGTTCGGCTGCCGTCGTGTCGTTGGCCATGTCACCCTCTTCACAAGCACGTGATTATGATGGCTGCGCATATCGGGTGCTGCATGCGGCTGGTCAAGAGGCAGGAAAAAGGCCGGAGTCTTTCGACATCCGGCCTGAAACGCCACGCCTACACATCAAACATACTGACTGCATGGGGGAGATTGGCCCGGCTGGCGCGTTAAGCTCCGGGGGGCTTGGGGGCTGAGTTTTCCGAAGCTCAGGACCAGCCGGGCCTTTAGAGGCAACAATGATCTTCTGACAGTGAAGCTGGGCAGCAGCTTGATGCAAATGGGGCAGAAAGGTGATTTTCGCAGGCTGGCTTGCCAAGCGGCGGCAACAGGTCCATCCTTGTCGCAGTCCTGTCACGCAAATGCGGGGTGGTCCGTTGGACGAGTCCAAAGACATAATCCCCCTCCGGCCCTGGGACGCTACGCCCCCGGCCGGACGGGAGGAAAACCGAACCGCCAGGACGCCCGCGCGCGTGGCCTTCGACCGCAGGGAACTTCAGACAATCCTCGGCTTCTACGGCCTCAAGGTGGCCGAAGGCGAATGGCGCGACTATGCCATGGATTTCGGACCTGAACGGGCGGTGTTCTCGGTGTTCCGGCGCTCATCCGAAGTGCCGCTCTACCGTATCGTGAAAGACCCGGCTCTCGCCCGCAAGCAGGGCATGTACCAGGTCATCGCGCAGGGCGGCTTGATCCTGAAGCGCGGCCATGATCTGGCGACCGTCCTCAGGGTTCTGGCAAAGACGCCGAAGCTGTCGCCAGTCTGACAGGGACAATCGTGACAAACGAAAACCCCGGCCTTGTGGGCCGGGGTTCGCTGTTCGGTATCGCCTGCACGATCACTCGCTGGAGTTCATGAAACCCAGAATCTGCAGGATGTTGACGAAGATGCTGATGAAGCTGCCATACAGCATGAAAGCACCGAAGATCGACTTGCGAGCCACCGCTTCGCTGCCGTCAGCCTCAACATACATCTCCTTGATGATCTGGGTCTCCCAGGCGGTGATCAGCGACACAAAGATCACGAACCCAAAGGAGATCAGCATGCTGATCATCATGGTGCCAGACCCGACGCCGGTGAACATGGCGACCACCATGTTGACGACGGCAGCGATCAGCAGACCCATCAGCGCCATGCCGGCGATCGCACCCATGCCCGAGAGGTCACGCTTCGAGGTGTAACCCCAGAGGCTCATCGCACCGAAGGTGGCGGCAGCCGACAGGAAGGCCGTCATCACGATCGAGGGGTTGATACCCAGGTAACGGTTGACCATCGGCGCGATGCCGATGCCCCACAGGGCAACGTAGGCCCAGTAGACGACATGGGCGCGCGCCACGGTTCCGCCCATCAGCAGGCGTTGGGCGAAGAAGCCCATGGCGAGCAGGCCGATCAGTGCCGGGAAGGCCATGACATTCGCCACAGCACCCAGCGCCGGAATTGTGTAGGTGGCCATCACGATGACCGCAGTCACCGCAACGCCGAGCGCCATATAGTTGTAAATACCCAACATATAGGAGCGAAGACCCTGGTCGATTGCGGCGCGGGTCTCAACGCGCGATTGCGAGGGATATCTCAGTTCAGCCATTCGTTCCTCCAGCAGAAGCTTTGACGGGAATATGGGAAATTACCCGGCTTCCTTCAAGTTACAGGAAATTTAGGAAAATGCACCGGCCGGTTTCAACCGGCGGCATATTGGTCCATCTTGCGGGCCAGTTCGATGTCCAAGGCCGTCACCCCGCCCGCCGAATGGGTCGACAGCGTCACCTCCACCCGGCCATAGACGTTGAACCACTCGGGGTGGTGGTCGGTCTTCTCGGCGAACAGCGCAACCCGGCTCATGAAACCCCAGGCCTGGTTGAAGGACTTGAACTGGTAGGTCTTGGTGATGGCATCCCGGCCCTTGGCCTCGACCCAGCCGTGAAGCTCATGAAGCGCCTTGGCGCGCTCTACCCCTACGAGACTCTTCTCTGTCATAGACCTACCTGAAGTTGATAAGATTCCTCCACCGCGTAGGGACCACCCCCGCGCGAGGGCCGGGATGAGAAGAGCACGAAGCGCCCCACATCAAACACCCGGCTCCTGTAGAGGTTATGTGACGCAACGAAACGGTGCAAGGCCTCCATGTCCGGGTTCCTGAGCCGAGCCAGCGTCACATGCGGCGCGAATTTGCGCGGTTCCGGCGGCAGGCCGAGCAGCTGGCAGATGCGTTCCTGCGTCGCCTGCAACCGCCGCAGTTCAGGGCTTTCGGCCACACCGGCATAGAGTGCGTGCGGCTTGGCGGCGCCGAACAGGCCGATGCCCGTAAGCTGCAGCACGAAGGGCTCCGCATCGAGCCTGGCCAGTTCATGGGCGATCTCACGGCCCAGCCCATCCTCGATGTCGCCGATGAAGCGCAGGGTGATGTGATAGGACTCGCGGTCAATCCAGCGCGCGCCTTCAATGCCGCCCCGCATCAGGTCAAGGTCGAGCGCCACGTCGGGCGGAATTTCAAGACCGGTGAACAGGCGCGGCATGCCGGACCTCCTACTGTTTCAGCAGCGCCTCGACACTGGGCAGGATGCGCGCCACGATCTCATCGACCCCCTTGGCATTCGGATGAATGCCATCGGCCTGATTGAGGCTCTGTTCGGCTGCCACACCCTCAAGGAAAAAGGGATAGAGCGGCACGCCGTATTTTTCGGCAAGGCGTGGATACATGCCATCAAAGGCCTGCTGGTACTCCGCCCCCAGATTGGGCGGGGCACGCATGCCGGTGAGCAGGACCGGCAGGTTCTTTTCCTTGAGCCGGGCGAGCAACTGGTCCAGCGCCTGTTCGGCCTGCGGCACGGGAAGGCCGCGCAGTGCATCATTGGCGCCCAGTTCCACGATTACGGCCGTGGTTTCAGGGGTGAGAGCCCAGTCGAGGCGCGAGGCGCCATCCACAGCGGTATCGCCTGCCACACCAGCATTGATCACGGTCACGTCATGACCCCTAGCCCGGAGGGCGGCTTCCAGTTTCACGGTAAAGCCCTCGGACGGCGGCAGACCATAGCCCGACGTGAGGCTGTCGCCCAGCGCCAGAAGCGTCTGGGGCGCGGCCGAGGCGCTGCCGATTACCATGGCAAAGGCGGCGAGGGAGATGAAGAATTTGTACATGTTGGTCACTTAAGCGCCACGGTTGCAGTGTTCAAGCATCCGTTCCACGACAAGCTGCGTATTGGAAACCATGTTCGACGCAATGACCCACACCGCCATATCCTTGAAAGACGTTCACCTGAGCCTGCCAAGCCGGGCTGGCACGGTCGATATCCTGCGAGGCATCGACCTGTCAGTGAAGCCTGGTGAGGCGCTCGGCATCGTCGGGCCATCGGGCTCCGGCAAGACCACGCTGCTCATGGTGATTGCCGGGCTGGAACAGGCCAGCCGCGGCGAAGTGGTGGTGGCCGGCCACCTGCTCACCGGCAAGAACGAGGATGAGCTGGCCGCCTTCCGGCGCGACCATGTCGGCATCGTCTTCCAGTCCTTCCACCTTATCCCCACCATGACAGCACTCGAAAACGTGGCGGTGCCGCTGGAATTCCGTGGTGCCCACGATGCCATGGGCATTGCCGAGGAGAAGCTGAAGCGCGTCGGCCTCGGGCACCGCCTGTCGCATTATCCAGGCCAGCTTTCGGGCGGGGAGCAGCAGCGCGTGGCGATTGCCCGTGCCCTGGCGTCGGGCGCGAAAATCATCATCGCCGACGAACCGACAGGCAACCTCGACCATGTCACCGGCGAGCAGATCATCAGCCTGCTGTTCGACGTGAAGCAGCAGGACGGCGCGTCACTGATCCTGGTAACGCATGACCGGTCGCTGGCAGAGCGCTGCGACCGCATGGCCGAAGTGCTCGATGGCCGCATCGTTGCGGGAGCTCAGCCTTGAACATCGGCCTCTGGCTGCGCTTTGCCGCGCGTGACCTGCGCTCTGGCCTGCAGGGCTTCTGGATCTTCCTGACCTGCCTGGCGCTCGGCACGGGAACCATCGCCATCATCGGCTCACTGTCAGCCGCCATCCAGCGCGGCCTGGACGAGCAGGGCCAGCCACTGCTGGGCGGCGACGTGGAGTTCGCACTCATCCACCGCCAGGCGGGCGAGGCGGAATTCGCCTTCATTGATTCGAAGGGACAGCTCAGCACGGTTGCCACCTTGCGCGGCATGGCCATCGCCAATGACAGGACGACGCTTGTTGAGGTGAAGGCCGTCGATGGCAGCTACCCGCTCTATGGCGAGGTGGCGCTTGAGGGCGGCATGCCGCTGGCCGACGCGATTGCCACGCGCGATGGCGTGCCGGGTGCGGCAGCCGATCCGCTGCTCATGGGCAGGCTCGGCATCAAGGTCGGCGACACAGTGAAGGTGGGGTCTGCGGATATCGAAATCCGCGCCGTCATCGCGCGCGAGCCAGACCGCCTGTCGGACGGCATCGTGCTGGGGCCGCGGCTGATGATCTCGCAGGCCACGCTGGATGCAACGAAAGTCCTGCAACCGGGAAGCCTGGTCACCTGGCGTTACCGCGTGAAACTGCCGGAACCAGCCTCGCTTGCCGAAGCCAAGGCGGTGATGAAGGAGGCCAACGAAACGTTCAAAGATGCCGGCTGGCGGCTGCGCAACCGCAACAATGCAGCGGCCGGCGCTGACGGCTTCATCGAGCGCCTTAGCTATTTCATGACGCTTGTGGGCCTCGCCTCGCTGATCGTCGGGGGTGCGGGCATCGCCAATGCGGTGAAGGCCTTCGTGGGGCGCAAGATGAACGCCATCGCCACGTATAAGTGTCTTGGCGCGTCCTCGCGCGATGTGATGGGCATTTATCTCACCGAAATCCTGCTGGTGGCGCTGATCGCCATTGCGATCGGCCTCGCGGCTGGTGCCGCGGCGCCGCTGCTCGCCTCAGTCCTGTTCGGTACACTTCTGCCGCTGCCGGTTTCGGGCCAGGTGGAGGTGCTGCCGCTGCTGTTTGCCGGTGCGCTTGGGCTTCTCACGACTCTTGCCTTCGCGCTCTGGCCGCTGGCCCACACGCGGCGCGTGGCCGCCTCCGCCCTGTTCCGCTCGCGCAGCATGCCGCTGCAAGGCTGGCCAGGCCCTGGCGCACTGACCGCAATTGCCGTCTCGCTGGCGCTGATCGCGGGGCTTGTGTTCATCGCCTTCGAAAACACACGGGTGACCGCCTACTTCATGCTCGGTCTCGTCGCAAGCTTCGTGGTGCTGATCGGGCTTGCCAAATTCATCATCGCGACTGCCGAACGCCTGCCCCGCAGTTCATCTGCCATCTGGCGCTATGCGGTGGGCAATATCCACCGGCCGGGTTCGGCGGCGGCCTCGGTGATCCTCGCGCTGGGACTGGGCCTCACGCTGTTCGTGACGCTGGCCCTGACAGACCGCAGCATTTCGGACGAATTGCGCGCCGGCATTCCGCAGAAGGCACCAGCCTTCTTCTTCCTCGACGTGCCGAACCCCAGCCTGACGGCGTTCAAGGAGGCCGTGGCCGGCCAGCCGGGCGTTACCCACGTCAACAACTCCCCCATGATGCGCGGTCGTATTGTGAGCGTGAAGGGGGTTCCGGCGGAGAAGGTGTCCGCCTCCTCCGATTCCGACTGGGCGCTGCGCGGCGACCGCGGCCTCACCTACGCCGAGGCACTTCCCGAAGGATCCACGCTGGTCGAAGGCGAATGGTGGCCGGCCGATTACAATGGCCCGCCGCTCGTCTCGCTGGTCGATGAGATCGCCAATGGCATTGGCGTGAAGATCGGCGATGAGATCGTCATCAATGTGCTGGGCCGTGAAATCACGGCAACGGTCGCAAATCTCCGCAAGGTGAACTGGCGGAGCTTCGGCATCAACTTCGTCATGGTGTTCAGTCCCAACACCCTCAAGGCGGCACCCCACAGCCATGTCGTGACGGTGGAGATGAAGGGCGGCGACGAGGCAGAGTTGCTGAACACCATGGCGCAGGCTTATCCCTCGGTGACTGCGGTGCGGGTGAAGGACGCCATCGACGTGGTGAGTGGCCTCCTGAACCAGATGGTGGCGGCGATCCGCAGCGCGAATGTGCTGACGCTGCTGACCGGCATTCTGGTTCTGGCAGGTGCATTGGCGGCGGGGCTTTCGGAACGCCTTTACGAGGCGGTGGTGCTCAAGACCTATGGCGCAGCGAAGCGGCAGTTGATAACGGCCTTCGTCATCGAATATGCGGGGCTGGGGCTGGCGGCTGCCGTGTTCGGCGTGGCGGTTGGCTCGGCGGCCTCGTGGTTCCTGGCGCGCTTCATTCTTGAAATGCCATGGAGCTTCTCGCCGCTCACCGCCCTGCTCACCGCCCTGCTCGCCATGGCGGTGACGGTGGCGGCGGGGCTGGGCGTGACATGGCGCGCATTGTCGGCCAAGCCGACGCCCTATCTCAGAAACGAGTAGAAATCATCAGCACGGCGGTCTAGTCAGGAAACATGGTTGTTCTCAATCGAATCTATACCCGCACCGGCGATGCCGGGGAAACCGCACTTGGTACTGGCGAGCGCGTTTCCAAGGCGCATTTGCGCATCCAGGCCTATGGCACGGTGGATGAAACCAACGCGACCCTGGGCCTCGTGCGGCTGCACACGGGCGGCGAGGACCTCGCCAAGCTCGACCTCATGCTGGCGCGCATCCAGAATGAACTGTTCGACCTCGGCGCCGACCTCTGCGTGCCCGAGACCGGCAAGGACCTCGGCTATGAGCCGTTACGCATTCTGCCCAAGCAGTATGAGCGCATCGAGGCCGAGATCGATGAACTCAATGGCGAACTCAGCCCCTTGCGCTCCTTCGTGCTGCCGGGTGGCCACCCGGCGGCGGCCTATCTGCACCTGTCGCGCACCGTGTGCCGCAGGGCCGAGCGGCTGATCGTGGAACTCGCCGCGCATGATGGCGAGCATGTGAGCGAAGGCGCCATCGCCTATGTGAACCGGCTGTCGGACTTTTTCTTCGTGGCCAGCCGCTGGGCCAATGCACGGGCCGGCGGCGACGTGCTGTGGGTGCCCGGAAAGACGCGCTGACAGCGAGATGTTCATTCCCCTTCACGATTCCACCCCGCTGAAGGTCATCCGGTTTCAGGCCGTCACACTCTCCATCATCGCCCTCAATGTGCTGGTCTATCTGGTCACGGGTGCCTTCACGCCGGAGCCGGTTCTGGCGGCAATTGCCACGGTGTGGGGGGTCATTCCCGGTGAACTGACGGGCCTCGCGCAGGGCGCGGTGCAGGAACCCATCCCCGAGCCTGTCACCCTCATCACCTACCAGTTCCTGCATGCGGGCTGGGGGCACCTGCTACCCAACATGCTGTTCCTCTGGGTTTTCGCCGATAACATCGAGGACGCCTATGGCCATGTGGCCTTCGCCCTGCTCTATCTGGTCAGTGGCGTTGTTGCAGCACTCGCCCATGTGCTGCTGATGCCGGCGTCCAGCGCGCCGCTGGTTGGTGCCTCAGGCGCGGTCTCCGGCATTCTGGGGGCCTATCTGGTGCTTTTCCCACGGTCGCGGGTGTGGATCCTGCTGTTCATGCGCCTGCCGATCCGGATCGGGGCCTTGTGGGTGCTGGGCAGCTGGTTCGTGCTGCAATTCCTTTCCCTGTGGATGGAGGGCAGCAACACCGGCACCGCAGTGGCCTGGGGCGCCCATATCGGTGGCTTTCTCGCCGGGGCCACCATCACCTATGCGCTGCGCCGCCGCCTGTGGATGCGGCTGGACAGCTGACCCCCACCTTTTGGCTAGATCAAAGCGTCGCATTCGGCCAGCAAGCGGCGTTGCCGGAATTGACTTGAGGGGTTCCCCTCACTAGGGTCCGGCCACTTTTGAAAAGACCGCCAAATCGAGGAAAACGATGAAAGTCCTGGTCGCAGTGAAGCGCGTCGTTGACTATAACGTCAAGATTCGCGTGAAGGCCGATGGTTCGGGTGTCGAACTGGCCAATGTGAAGATGTCGATGAACCCGTTCGACGAAATCGGCGTCGAAGAGGCCGTGCGCCTGAAGGAAGCGGGCAAGGCCACGGAAGTGGTCGCCGTTTCCATCGGACCGGCGCAGGCGCAGGAGACGCTGCGGACCGCGCTCGCCATGGGCGCTGACCGTGCGATCCTGATCAAGACCGACGACATCGTCGAGCCGCTCGCCGTCGCCAAGCTGCTGAAAGGCGTGGTCGAGGCCGAGAAGCCGGAGATCGTCATCCTCGGCAAGCAGGCCATCGACGACGACTGCAACCAGACCGGCCAGATGCTCGCCGCGCTGATGGGCTGGGGCCAGGGCACTTTCGCCTCCAAGGTCGCGCTCGATGGCGGCTCGGTCGACGTCACGCGCGAGATCGACGGCGGGCTGCAGATGCTGAAGGTGAAGCTGCCTGCAGTCATCACCACCGACCTCCGCCTGAACCAGCCGCGCTATGCGTCCCTTCCCAACATCATGAAGGCCAAGAAGAAGCCGCTCGATGAAAAGACCCCCGCAGATTACGGCGTGGACATCGCGCCGCGCCTCAAGGTCGTGAAGACCGAGGAGCCGCCGAAGCGCCAGGCGGGCATCAAGGTGGGCTCGCCCGCCGAACTCGTCGCCAAACTCAAGGAAGCGGGAGTAATCTGATCATGGCTGTCCTCCTCATCGCAGAACACGACAATGCCTCCATCAAGGACGCAACCCACAAGGCGCTGACAGCGGCTGCCCAGATGGGCGGCGATGTCCACGTGCTGGTCGCCGGCAACAACGCGGCTGGCGCTGCCGCCCAGGCCGCGAAGCTTCAGGGCGTCAAGAAGGTCATCCACGTCGAGTCCACTTCGCTCGAGCGCCCCCTCGCCGAGCCGATGGCAGCGCTCATCGTGGCGCTCGGCTCCGGCTATGATCACCTCGTTGCGCCGGCCACGGGCAACGGCAAGAACTTCATGCCGCGCGTTGCAGCCCTCCTCGACGTGATGCAGATCTCCGACATTTCGGAAGTGAAGTCGCCTGACACCTTCGTGCGCCTGATCTATGCCGGCAACGCCGTGCAGACCGTGCAGTCGACGGACCCGAAGAAGGTCATCACCGTGCGCACCGCGTCCTTCGCGGCAACCGGCGAAGGTGGTTCGGCGGAGATCGCCAAGGTGGACGCTCCGGCCGACCCGGGCCTCTCCTCCTATCAGGGCGAGAACCTGTCGAAGTCGGACCGCCCCGAACTCACCTCTGCCAAGATCGTCGTCTCGGGCGGCCGCGGCATGCAGAACGGCGACAATTTCAAGCTGCTCGATTCGGTGGCGTCCAAGCTCAACGCCGCCGTGGGCGCTTCGCGCGCGGCCGTGGACGCAGGCTATGTGCCCAATGATTACCAGGTCGGCCAGACCGGCAAGGTCGTCGCCCCTGACCTCTACATCGCGGTTGGCATCTCGGGTGCCATCCAGCACTTGGCCGGCATGAAGGACTCGAAGATCATCGTCGCCATCAACAAGGACGAAGAAGCCCCCATCTTCCAGGTGGCGGATTACGGACTGGTGTCGGATCTCTTCACCGCCGTCCCCGAACTCGACGCGGAACTCGCCAAGCTCGGCAAGTAATCATTACCGACCATTTCTGAAAAGGGCGGCCCATGGGCCGCCCTTTTCCTTTACAGCAGGGAATGGAAATGCAGGCCGGCCTTTCACTCACCATCTGATGAAAAGCCTTCAATCTGGCGCATAAGCGTGCACCCGCCCCTTCAAAGCCAGGCTCACCAATCGAAAGTGTTATTGTTGCATGTGCGAAACGCTCTTGCCCATGGCGGAGGCCCGATATAGGCTCCGCCAGATTTTGAATTCAGGCACTTCACATGCAGATCAAGAAAGTCGGTGTCATCGGCGCCGGTCAGATGGGAAACGGCATCGCGCATGTCTGCGCAGTGGCGGGCTATGACGTTGGCCTCTTCGATGTCGCCAAGGAGCGGATCGAGGCAGGCCTTGCGACCATCAACGGCAACCTGGCGCGTCAGGTTCGCTCCGGCAAGCTGAGCGAAGTGGATCGTGATGCAGCGCTGTCGCGCATCCGCGGTGTTCCAGCCTATGAAGGCTTCGGTGAGTATGACCTGATCATTGAAAGCGCCACCGAGGACGAGCAGGTGAAGCGCAAGATCTATCAGGCGCTTTGCCCGCACCTGAAGCCCGAGTGCCTTGTGGGCTCCAATACGTCTTCGATCTCGATCACGCGGCTTGCCGCCGCAACGGACCGGCCCGAGAAGTTCATGGGCATCCACTTCATGAACCCTGTTCCGGTGATGGAACTGGTGGAACTCATCCGCGGCATCGCCACCGATGAGCACACCTTCGCCATTGCGAAGGAATTCGCGCAGTCGCTCAGGAAGACGATCGCCGTGTCGGAAGATTTCCCGGCCTTCATCGTCAACCGCATCCTGCTGCCGATGATCAACGAGGCGATCTACACGCTGTACGAAGGCGTTGGCGGCGTGGAAGCCATCGACACCGCGATGAAGCTGGGTGCGCGCCACCCGATGGGCCCCCTCGAACTCGCGGACTTCATCGGCCTCGACACCTGCCTCTCCGTGATGCAGGTGCTGCACGACGGGCTGGCGGACTCAAAGTACCGCCCCTGCCCGCTCCTCGTGAAATATGTCGAAGCCGGATGGCTGGGCCGCAAGACCAACCGCGGCTTCTACGACTACCGCGGCGAGAAGCCGGTTCCGACCCGCTGATCAGTCCTGTTCGGCAAGTGCCGCCTTGACGAGCGCGATGGCTTCGGGGCTCGCCCAATCAGCCGGGCCCAGAAGCCTGCCGATTTCGCGTCCTTCACGGTCGATCAGCAATGTGGCGGGCAGGCCCGCTGCCTGAAGATCATTCACGATCGCCGTCGTGGGTTCCACGTAAAGCTTCAGATTGTCCGCGCCGGTTTCCTTGAGGAAGGCGGCTGAGGCTTCCGCGCCCTTCCGGTCCACACTGATGGCCAGCACTTCAAACTGATCGGAGCCAAGTTCCTTCTGCAGTTCGGCAAGATCGGGCATTTCCTTGCGGCACGGCGCGCACCAGGTGGCCCACAGATTGATGAGCACCACGCGGCCCTTCCAGTCAGACAGCTTCAGCGGCTTGCCATCGCCATCCTGAAAGCTCAGGTCCTTCACCGGCTTGCGGTCCGGCCGGACGAGGAACGCGGCAAGCGCGCCAGTGGCGAGATCGCGCGATACCCCCCCGGCCGGGGCGGGGGCGGCCGGTGTTTCCACTGCCGCCTGTTCAGGTGAAGCCATTTCAGGTGAAGCCTTGCGCCCACTGGCCTCGAACCAGTAATAGCCGAACATCGCGGCGAGGATGACAAGGCCTGCGGCGATGCGCAGCACGGGGGCTGATCTCTTGACGTCGGTGTTCATGCGCGGTGTCTTTCAGGCCGAATGAGGATTTTCGATGACCAACAAGATGTGGGGCGGGCGGTTTCAGTCAGGGCCGGACGCGATCATGGAAGAGATCAACGCCTCGATCGGCTTCGACAAGCGCCTGTTCGCTCAGGACATCGCAGGCTCGAAAGCCCATGCCGCGATGCTGGCCAAGCAGGGAATCATCTCAAAATCCGATGCCCGTGAAATTAGGAAGGGGCTCGATCAGGTTCAAGCCGAGATCGAGGCGGGAGAATTCACCTTTTCGCGCGCCCTCGAGGATATTCACCTCAATGTCGAATCGCGCCTGAAGGACTTGATCGGGCCGGCCGCTGGCAGGCTCCACACGGCGCGCTCGCGCAATGACCAGGTGGCGCTCGACTTCCGCCTCTATGTGCGCGACACGGTGGACCATCTGGATGCCCAGTTGCAGGAGTTGCAACTGGCGCTTGCCCGCAAGGCCGAACAGCATGCCGCAACCGTAATGCCGGGCTTCACGCATCTGCAGGTGGCGCAGCCCGTCACCTTCGGCCATCACATGCTGGCCTATGTCGAGATGCTGGCGCGCGACCGCTCGCGCCTGGCCGACGCGCGAAAGCGCATGAACGAAAGCCCGCTGGGGGCGGCGGCACTGGCTGGAACGAGTTTCCCCATCGACCGCACCATGACGGCGAAGGCACTGGGCTTCGACCGCCCGACGCGCAATTCCCTGGACACGGTGGCCGACCGCGACTTCGTGCTTGAAACCCTCTCTGCCTGCGCCATCTGCGCCATGCACCTGTCGCGCCTTGCCGAGGAGATCGTCATCTGGTCGACAAGCCAGTTCCGCTTCGTGAAGCTTTCGGACAAGTTCACCACCGGCTCCTCCATCATGCCGCAGAAGCGCAACCCGGATGCGGCCGAACTGGTGCGCGCCAAGCCCGGACGCATCATCGGCGCGCTGCTCTCGCTCCTCACCGTGATGAAGGGCCTGCCGCTGACCTATTCGAAGGACATGCAGGAGGACAAGGAACCGGCCTTCGACGCCTTCGACAGCATGTCGCTCGCCATCGCAGCAACCACCGGCATGGTGAAGGACATGGTTCCCGATGCGGAGGAAATGCGCAAAGCCGCCGCAACAGGCTTCTCCACCGCGACCGACCTGGCTGACTGGCTCGTCCGCACACTGAGGATACCGTTCCGTGATGCGCACCACGTGACGGGAAGCCTCGTGGCGCTGGCCGAGAAACAGGGCTGCGACTTACCCGCACTGCCGCTTGCGCTGATGCAGTCGGTGGAGCCGCGCATCACGAAGGAGGTCTACAAGGTGCTGACCGTAGAGAACAGCGTCGCCTCCCGTACGAGCTTCGGCGGCACCTCGCCCCGGAACGTGACGCGCGAGTCCAAGCGCTGGCTCAAGCTGCTGAAAGGCTGACCATATGAAAAACGCAACCGTCCTGCTTGTTCTCATTGCCCTGTCGGCGGGCCTTGCCGCCTGCGGCGTGAAGGGTGACCCCGAATTGCCGCCCGCGACAGAAAAGACACAATAGACCATGCACCACTTTGCTTACCGCGACGGCGTGTTGCACGCCGAGGACGTGAACCTGAAGGCGCTGGCCGAGGAAATCGGCACGCCCTTCTATTGCTATTCCACCGCCACGCTTGAACGTCACTACAAGGTGATGAAGGAGGCCTTCCACGGCACTGATCACATGATCTGCTATGCGGTGAAGGCCAATTCCAATCAGGCGGTGATCCGCACCATGGCGGAGCTGGGTGCCGGCATGGATGTGGTCTCCGAAGGCGAGTTGCGCCGCGCGCTCGCCGCCGGTGTTCCGGCCCGCAAGATCGTGTTCTCCGGCGTCGGCAAGACGGCGCGTGAAATGGCGCTGGCGCTCAAGGAAGGCATTGCCTGCTTCAACGTCGAATCCGAACCGGAGCTTGAGTTGCTCTCGGACGTGGCGCGGCGTGTGGGCCAGAGGGCAAATGTGTCGATCCGCGTCAATCCGGATGTCGATGCGCGGACCCATGCCAAGATCTCGACCGGCAAGGCTGAGAACAAGTTCGGCATTTCCTACAAGCGGGCCTCTACCGTCTATGCACGTGCCTCGGAACTCCCCGCCATCGACGTCACCGGCGTCGACATGCATATCGGCAGCCAGATCACCGAGCTTGAGCCCTTCGAGCAGGCGTTCCGGCTGCTGGCCGAACTGACCGAACAGCTCAAGGCCGAGGGCCACAACATCCGCCACCTCGACCTCGGCGGCGGGCTTGGGGTTCCCTATCGCGGCACCAATGATGTTCCTCCGCATCCGGATGAATATGCAGCCATGGTGAAGCGGACACTGGGCCACTTGAACCTCAAGTATGTTCTTGAGCCGGGGCGCATGATCGTTGGCAACGCCGGGGTGCTGGTGTCGCGCGTCATCTATGTAAAGGATGGCGACGAGAAGCACTTCGTCATTCAGGACGCGGCGATGAACGACCTGATCCGGCCCACGCTGTACGACGCCTATCATGAGATCATTCCCGTCGACGCGCCGGCTTCGGCCGCGACCATGCTGGCCGATGTGGTGGGCCCGGTGTGCGAGACGGGAGACTATCTGGCCAAGGGCCGTAACCTGCCGAAGCTCGAGCAGGGCGACCTGCTGGCCACCATGACGGCCGGGGCCTATGGCGCGGTGCAGGCCTGCAACTACAATACGCGGCCTCTGGTGCCGGAGGTGCTGGTGAAGGACGACAAATGGGCACTGGTGCGGCCGCGGCAATCCTACGAGGAGCTGATCGGCGCGGACCATCTCGCCTCCTGGCAGGGCAGGCCGAAGACTTGAGCACAATTTGGCCCCATCTTATGTTAGCATGGACTGACCATGCTGACCGGACACGATGACACCAGCCCGCACGCACGCCTGATCGAACGGAAGATCGCTCAGGCCCGGCTGGCGCTCGGCTTCGAGCGTCTGTGGGCGGCGTTGCATTGGCCCATCGTCATCCTGCTGCTGTCGGCCGCGCTGTTCATTGGCGGCATACTGCCGCAAATGCCCCCTTGGGCGCGGATGGCGGTGCTGCTGGCGGCAGGCCTTGCCTTCCTCTGGTCGCTGCGCCCGTTTGGCGGCCTTCGCTGGCCCAGCCGCCCGGAGGCGATGCGGCGGGTGGAAGAGAAGTCCGGACTCGCCCACCGCCCGGTCTCTGCCCGGCAGGACCGGCTGCCACCGGGCTCAGACCCGAGGCAGGAGGCGATCTGGGAAGAGCACCGCCTGCGCCAGTTGCGCGGCCTTTCGGATTTGAAGGCCGGAGTGCCGCAATCACGTTGGCGGGACATCGACCCCCGCGCCTTGCGGCTGCCCGCAGCTCTTGCCCTGGTCGCAGCCATCTTTCTGGGCCCCGGCGACATGCGCGGCAACCTGGCAGACAGCCTGGCCTTTTCGGCCCCCGCCCCCGCAACTCCCCGAACTCTCGATGCGTGGCTGAAGCCCCCTTCCTACACGGCGCGGCCACCCGTGCTGCTGACCAGCCCCGCCATGACCGAGCGGCTAAACTCCGAGCCGGAGATCCAGGTTCCGGAAAACTCCACACTGGCCGTGCGGCTGTCAGGGGCCAAGGCGCCCACCCTGTCCTTCCATGCCCTTGTCGACGGCGATGCGCCTGCGCCCGCGGTGGCGGGCTTCACGCCACGCGTGAAGACGGCGGATGGCGTATTTCAGGCAGAAGTGCTGATGAACCGCCCCGCCACCGTGGTGGTGATGGACGGCGAGCAGCAGCTTGGCAGCTGGCGGATTGCGCTCATTCCCGATGCGCCGCCCACGGTCGACATCATCGGCGAACCTTCGGGCGATTTCGCCGGGGTGCTGACGGCAAAATGGAAGGCCGCCGATGATTATGGCGTGACCGGCATAACCGCCGACATCTACCTCGCCGACGAACAGGACGAGGGTGTGGGCTTCAGAGATCCCGGCATTTTTGAGTTCGATCCGCCTGAACTCAGGATCAGCCTGCGCAAGGCGGCAGCCCGCGAAGAGGAAGGCGAATCCCGGGCTGATGTGGCCGAACACCCCTGGGCCGGCTTCATGGTGGAGATGACGCTTACCTCACGCGATGCTGCAGGCAACCGCACCGAGAGCAATCCCCGCGTGTTTCGCCTCCCCGAGCGCCAGTTCATCAATCCGCTGGCGCGGGCACTGATCGAGCAGCGCCGCCGCCTGATCCTGAGTGCCGAGGACGCGCCCGGCGTGGCCCAGATGCTGGAGGCGCTGCTGACCTATCCACGCGGGCTGATCGAAGGAAGCGGCACGCACATTGCCATTGCCGCTGCGCTCTCCCGGCTCCGCACCCCCCAGGGCCATGAGGGCGTGGACAGCGTGATCAACATGCTGTGGACGATCGCGGTGAATGTGGAAGAGGGCCGCACCGCAGATGCCAAGGCTGAAGTGGAGGCGCTGCGCAAGGAACTGCAGCGGGCCCTTCGCGATGGCGCCCCGCCCGAGCGCATTGCCGAACTGACCGACAGGCTGCGCAAGGCGCTGGACCGCTACATGCGCGAGATGATGGCCGAGGCGCAGAAGCGCATGCAGAATAGTGATCCGCAGCAGATGCCGCAGCAGGGACGAATGATCTCTCCGCAGGACCTGCAGAAGATGCTGGACATGATCCAGAAGCTGGCCGAGAGCGGCGCCAATGAAGCCGCCGAGCAGATGCTCTCGGAACTCGAGAACATCCTGCGCAACCTGCAGCCCGGCATGCCCCAGCAGGGCCAGATGCAGCAGGGCCCGATGAGCGAGATGCTCGACAAGCTCTCCGACCTGATGCGCCAGCAGCAGAAACTGATGGACGACACCCAGCGCATGCAGCCGGACGGCATGGGCGATGGCCAGCCGCAGGATGGACCTTCCGGAGAAGGCCAACAGGGCATGGGCGGCTTGGGCGACCGCCAGCAGGACCTCAGCAAGATGCTGCAGGACCTCATGGAGCAGATGGGCAAGGGCGGCCTCAACGCGCCGCGTGCCTTCGGCGAGGCTGGAAAGAACATGCAGGGGGCCGAGGGCTCGCTCCGCGATGGTGACCGCGAACAGGCGCTTGGCGAACAGGGCGAGGCGATGGCCAGACTGCGCGACGGTGCCAAGGGCCTGGCGCGTCAGATGCTGCAGCAGGGCCAGGGCCAGCAAGGCAACGAGGGGCAGACGGGCGAAGCCCGCGGCGACGACCGCGACCCACTGGGCCGCCCCCTGCCCAACCGCGGCGAGGATACGGGCCCCGACCGCGACATGCTGCCTTCGGAACTCGCCATCCAGCGGGCCCGGGAAATTCTCGAGATGCTGCGCTCCCGCGCCGGAGACGCAGGCCTGCCGAAAATCGAACGCGATTACATCGAGCGGCTGCTGCGCGGCCTCTACTGAGCCTTCAGCGGCTGTTCGCCCAGTTTCAGGCTTCCGGCCACCAGCATCCAGCGCCCGTTCTGCCGCACGATTGATTCGACCCGGTATCCACCCGGCAATCTGGTGCCGACGGTGACCGGAACCAGTACGGTGCCGACCGCGAAATTCACTTCGACGAAGGCCACGCTGTCAACCACCCTGAGGAGACGGTAGGAGACGTCCGCCGCGCCCTCATGCCGGGAGCGGCCCGGCGTCATCCGTGTCACCGGGGCCTCTGCGGTGCCCAGCGATTGGGTGGTGATCGGATCGGCCTCCACCGCCTCATCGATGATGACCCGGCGCTTCAGGGGTGGGAAATTGAGCCCCAGGTTGGCGGGCGGATTTTCCATGCCGTTGAGCTTGATGACCTTGTAGGCGGCAAAGGTTATGACGCCCGCGGCAAGCGCCACCGACAGAACATAGGTGAGGATGTCCGTGAATTTCTCCGCCATGCCGCCCAGCTGAATGCCACGGCGGCAGACTCTCCCATGGAGCTTGCGCGGGGCATGTGGCGGCTCACCGGTCGAGGCGGAGCGACAATCCCTTGCGGGCCAGCGAAAGCAGGCAACGGCCTGCGATGGCTTCCGCCAGCCCGCCATTCTGCCGCGCCGCCAGCACATTGGCGCTGAGCGTGCTGCCTGCGGTCACCAGATCCGAGAGGCTCCAGGCGCGCAGCTGGCCCATGATCACCCGCTGGCGCTTGAAGAACACCGGAGGCCGTGCCTGCTTCACCACCTGCTCGGCTGTCGCGCCACGATCGATGGCAAGCCGGAATTCCTGCAGCTTCAGCGCCTGTTGATGCACCACGCCGAGCAGGCGGCCTGCATCCTCGCCGCCACGGACAAGCTCATGGAACAGGCGGTCGGCCTCTTCCACCCCGCCGCTGAACACCGCATCGGCCAGATCACCAGCGGTGGCGCCGGTGTCATTGCCGCAGACCGCCTCAACATCCTCGAGGCTGACGCGCTCGCAGCCCATTGCATAGAGCGCCAGCTTCTCCGCCTCGCGCCGCACCAGCCCGCGTGAGGTTCCGGCAAGCTCGATGAAGCGGGCCAGTGCGTCGGGGCCGATCCGGAGATTGTCCTGCGCAAGGATCTGCTCCACCAGGACCGCGATTTCCCCCGGCTCGGCTTCATAGAGCGGCACCACCAGCGCATGCGGGCTCTTTTCGAACATGGCACGAAGCTGCGAGGACTTGGCGAGCGCCGGCGCCTCCGCCACCACGAGGTTGCCGCTCACCTTGCCTTCGAGCATGGGCAGAACGGCCTTCAGGAAGGCATCGCCCGCACCCTTCACCCAGACGGCCTTGGCGCCCCCGAACATGGAGATGGATTGAACCTCATCGGCAAGGCGGGCCGGATCGGAGGAGAGATCCTGTTCCAGAAGCGTGGTGACGGTGAAGGGATCATCGACAGAGCCCGCCACCTTCTTCACGGCGCGGGCGGCGAGATCGCGCACCGCGTCCGGCTCCTCGCCATAGATCAACAGGGCGGCAATGGCGGGGTCCGGCTTGCGGAGAAAACCATCCAGTCCCGCCGGCTTGATGGCAGTCATGGGTTGGGTTGCTGCTTCGCGAAGTAAGCGGCCAGCCTCGTGCGGATATCGCTGGCAACCTCAAGCGCCGCGCGCTCGGTGGCATCGGTCTCGGCCTGCATGTCAGCGAAGGGCTGGCGGATCACGTCAAAGCTGACAGTGGAGAACGTCTTGCCGCTGGTCACCACGGTGCCGCTCGACCGATCCATCAACTCATACGCGACGTTGAGGTTGACAGCCTGGCGCGTCACGGCGGGAAGCCTCTTCTTGATGACGCCAGGGGTTGACTGTTCGACAGTGAGCGTGAGCGTGTACTTGGTTCCGCCGGTGCCTGCCTTCGTGGTCGAGATCAGCTCATTGCGGATCAGCTGTCCGGTGCGGTCCGACGCCTCCGGTATGACGACGGCCGCCAGTTCGGCACTCACCGAGGCATTGCCGGGAGAGGAGCCGTAAAGCGGCCGGAAGCCGCAGCCGGCGAGGACCACCGCCATGGCCATGAGGACGAGAAGGTGGGCCGTGCGCATCAGCCGACAATATTGGCGATGCGGCCCGGCACCACAATCACTTTCTTGACCGGACGGCCTTCGAGCGCGCGGGCGACCGACTCGAGCTTCAGCGCCAGGGCCTCCACATCCTTCGGGGACATGTCCTTGGCGACCGTGATCTCATCCCGGCGCTTGCCATTGACCTGAACAGCAATGGTCACCTGATCATCCGCCACCAGGGCCGGATCGGCCTTGGGCCATGGCGTATCCACCACAAAGCCCGGCTTGCCCATGGCCTGCCAGCTCTCTTCCGCCAGATGCGGCATCATGGGAGCCGACATGAGGACGAGGAATTCGGCGGCTTCCTTCACCGCAGCGGCTTCTGCCTTGCCGCCGGCGATGGCTGTACCCAGCGCATTGGCCAGTTCATAGATACGGGCGATGGCGCGGTTGAAGCGGAGTGCGGAGAGATCATCGGTTACCGCATGGAGCGCCTTGTGCGCGGCACGGCGCAGATCAAGGCTTGCCGCGGCATCGCTGCCGCCCGCAAAGGCCACCGAATCATTGATGAGGCGCCAGATGCGCTGGGTGAAGCGCCATGCACCCTCGGCACCGGCTTCAGTCCATTCAATGTCGCGCTCGGGCGGAGTGTCGGACAGCATGAACCAACGCGCCGTATCGGCGCCGAAGCGGGCGATGATGTCATCCGGGTCGACGACGTTCTTCTTCGACTTTGACATCTTCTCAACGCCGCCGATCTCCAGCGGTTCGCCCGTCGTGGCATGAACCCACTTGCCGTCCTGATTGACAGCATCAGAGGGGAACACCCAATCGCCGCTCAGTGTACGGAAGGTTTCGTGGATGACCATACCCTGCGTAAAGAGACTCTCGAACGGCTCCTTGATGGCGAGGTGGCCGGTGGCCGTCATGGCGCGGGCATAGAAGCGCGAATAGAGCAGATGCAGGATCGCGTGTTCGACGCCGCCGATATACTGGTCAACGCCCATCCAGTATTTCGCCGCCTCCTTGCTGACTGGCTCATCCGCATGCGGCGAGCAGAAGCGGGCATAATACCAGGACGAGTCGATGAAGGTGTCGAAGGTATCCGTCTCGCGCCGCGCAGGCTTGCCGCAGGACGGGCAGTCTACATGCTTCCAGGTGGGATGATGCTCGAGCGGGTTGCCGGGCTTGTCGAAGGTCACGTCCTCCGGCAGCGTGACGGGCAACTCAGCCTGCGGCACCGGCACGATGCCGCAGGCCGCGCAATGGATGACGGGGATGGGGCAGCCCCAGTAGCGCTGGCGTGACACGCCCCAGTCACGCAGGCGGAAGTTCACCTTGCGCTCGCCGATGCCCATCTTCTCCATGCGGGCGGCAATATCCGCCTTGGCTTCGGGCACGCTCATGCCATCGAGGAATTCGGAATTGATGAGGACGGTGTTGTCGCCCTCCTTTTCCACGAAGGCTTCATCAGCCACTTCAAAACTGGCCGGATCGGTGCCCTTGGGCGCGACAACCGGGATCACCGGCAGGCCGTACTTGCGGGCGAAGTCGAGGTCGCGCTGGTCATGCGCGGGGCAGCCGAAGATAGCGCCTTCGCCATAGCCCATCAGCACGAAATTGGCGGCATAGACCGGAAGCCTGACGCCCGGCCGGAACGGATGGCGGGCAAAAACGCCCAGCGCATAGCCCTTCTTCTCGGCGCGCTCGATGGTTTCTTCCGATGTGCCGAGCGCAGCGACCTCGCGGCGGAAGGCGGCAAGGCCTTCGTTCTTCTCGGAGAGGCGCCTGGCGAGATCATGGTCCGCCGAGATGGCGCAGAAGCTGGCGCCGAAGATCGTGTCGTGGCGAGTGGTGTAAACGGTCAGGCGTTCATCCAGCAGTGCGCCCGCTTCGTTTTCAAGCGCGAAAGAAAAGCGCATGCCCTCCGAACGGCCGATCCAGTTCTTCTGCATCAGCCGCACTTTTTCCGGCCAGCGCGTGAGGCCGTCGAGAGCACTGAGCAGTTCCTCGGAATAGGCAGTGATCTTCAGGAACCACTGGGCGAGTTCGCGCTTCTCGACGAGTGCGCCGGAGCGCCAGCCGCGGCCGTCGATCACCTGTTCATTGGCCAGAACCGTATGGTCCACGGGGTCCCAGTTCACCATCGACACCTTGCGCTCGACAAGGCCCGCCTTCATGAAGTCGATGAACATCGCCTGTTCGTGACGGTAGTAGGAGGGATCGCAGGTGGCAATCTCGCGGCTCCAGTCCAGTGCCAGTCCCATCGACTGGAGCTGACGCTTCATGGTGGCGATGTTGTCGTAGGTCCAGGAAGCCGGGTGGATACCGCGGTCTATGGCGGCATTCTCGGCCGGCATGCCGAAAGCGTCCCAGCCCATCGGATGGAGCACATTGTAGCCCAGCGCCCGGCGGAAGCGGGCGATCACGTCGCCCATCGTATAGTTCCGCACATGGCCCATGTGGATACGGCCTGACGGATAGGGGAACATTTCCAGCACGTAGTATTTTGGACGCGAAACATCTTCCTTCGCCTCGAAGCTCTTGTTCTCGGTCCAGTGCTTCTGCCAGCGCGGTTCGGCTTCGCGCGGGTTGTAACGTTCGGTGCTCAAGATGGTGATCCTGTCGAAACGGATGGGCGTTCTGGCCTGTGCTGGTACCAGTCCTTGAAAAGCCCTGCAAGCTTGGCCTAAAGCTTCGGCTTTAAAGGAGTTTTGGAGATGGTCCACGCGGGTCTGAAAAACGTGCTGAACGGGCTCATGCAAGCCGCCCGGGCGGCGGGCCGCGACCCAGCGGGCGTGACCCTGGTCGCCGTCAGCAAGACCTTCGACGCGCCCGACATCGTGCCCGTAATCGAGGCGGGGCAACGGGTGTTCGGCGAAAACCGCGTGCAGGAGGCCAAGGGCAAGTGGCCAGCCCTGAAGCAGCAGTGGCCGGATGTGGAGTTGCATCTGATCGGCCCTCTCCAGTCCAACAAGGCGGCGGAAGCCGTTCAGCTGTTCGATGCCATCCACACGGTGGATCGCCCAAAGATCGCCGAGGCGATTGCCAGGGAAATGTCGAAGCAGGGGAAGCATCTGAAGCTGTTCGTGCAGGTGAACACCGGCCGCGAGCCGCAGAAGGCGGGAATCAATCCGGAGGATGCGGACGCTTTCCTGAAGGCCTGCCGCGAGGCGCATGGCCTGGTGATCGCAGGCCTGATGTGCATTCCCCCGGTCGAGGAAGACCCCGCGCCGCATTTCCGGTTGCTGGCGGAAATCGCCCGGCGCAACGGCCTTTCTGCCCTCAGCATGGGCATGAGCGGCGATTACCCCGTAGCAATTGCCTGCGGGGCCACCCATGTGCGGGTCGGCTCCGCCATTTTCGGAACGCGCGGCTAGATCACCAGCCGGGTCTTGCGGCCGGCATGCGCGAGGATCGTTCGCATGTCGCGCAGCGACACGGCGATGCAGCCGGCAGTGGGCCCACCATCCGGCTGGCGGAGATGGAAGAACACCGCACTGCCATGCCCCTGAATGCGCGGGCGCTCATTGTGCGAAAGCTCGACGACCACGTCATAGAGGTGATCGGCGCGATGCATCGTTTCATGCGACACCGCATAGGGGATGCGGACCAGTCGATTGTAATTCCGGTCACCTACGGTCTCGCACCACCCGTCGTGGGCACGCATGACGAGCGGCGCAAGACCCGTGCGCGGCGGCATGAGGCGGTCCGCCCGGTAAAACAGCCGCCGCAGCTGCCAGGAGCCCTTGGGACTGGCCCCGTCACCCTCGCGCTTGATATTGCGGGCGCCCGAGCGGCCAAGCGAACAGGGAAAGCTGAGTTCCCCCAGCTTGAGGATGCCGCGCGTGGCGCGCGGGCTGATGGCAAGAACGCGGAGGGCGCGGACGTGTCGGGTCACGGAAACGTGCTTTGGACTTGAATTGAACCGTCGGCATCCTAACATTGACGCACTGGGTAACAAGTGATTTCAAACACTTCCCCTCCATCGGCGCATCGAGTAACATGGGTCTTTGATGAGTACCACCAAGAAGATCATCATCGTTGATGACGATGACCTGCTGCGGGAGACCCTGATCGAGCAGTTCGCGCTGCATCAGGAATTCGAGGTGAGCGAAGCCGGCGTGGCAGCGGACGGAATCAAGGCGCTCAAGGCCGGTCATGCCGATCTGGTGATCCTCGACGTGAACCTGCCGGACATGGACGGGCGCGAGGCCTGCAAGATCATCCGCCGCAATGGCTACCGGGGGCCCGTCATCATGCTTACCGCCCAGAGTTCGGAATCCGATACGATCCTCGGGCTTGATGCAGGGGCGAATGACTATGTGACGAAGCCCTTCCGCTTCGCCGTCTTGCTGGCCCGCATCCGGGCGCACCTGCGGCAGAACGAACACAGCGAGGACGCGGTGTTCAAGCTGGGGCCCTATACCTTCAAGCCGTCAGCCAAGCTCCTGCTCGGGGCGGACAGCCGCAAGATCCGCCTGACCGAAAAGGAAACGGCCATCATCAAGTTCCTGCTGCGGGCCGGGGAGCAGATCGTCAGCCGGGACGTGCTGCTGCAGGATGTCTGGGGTTATAATGCCTCTGTTACAACCCACACGCTTGAAACCCATGTCTACCGGCTTCGCCAGAAGATCGAGCGGGATCCCTCGCACGCCGAAATCCTGGTGACCGAGGGGGGCGGCTACAAGCTGATCCCCTGAGCTTGGCGTTGCCGCGCGTCTCATGTAAGTACCGCGGGGTGACTTGAGAGGCGCGGGCGGGCTGCATGAGCGTGAGGGCAGATATCGAGACGTTCCGGGACATTCCGATCTTTGCGGAGTGCGACCCCGTGCACCTGCAGCTTCTGGCCTTTTCGTCGGTGCGCGAAACATTCGAGGCTGGCGAGACCTTGATCCGCCAGGGCGGCGAGGACAAAGCCGCGTATCTGATCCTGAGCGGCACCGTGGCGATTTCCACCCGTGAGGCGGGCCCGGTCGGTGCCGCCGGGCCGGGGGCGCTTCTGGGCGAAGTGGCGATGATCGGCGGCAGCGCCTATTCCAGCACCGGCACGGCGGAGGACGCCGTGTCAGCCGTTCGGATCGACCGCGACCTGTTCATGAGGGTAGCGGCGGAATTTCCGGAGTTCGGCGCCGCCGTCTTCCGTGCCCTGGCGCGCAAGCTGGAAGGCTCGGTGGAGGAGCTAGCAACCACCCGCGCCGGCTTCGAGAAAGCCCGCTCCTTCGGCAGCCTATAGGCTAAAGCTCGCCATCACCGGCACATGGTCCGAGGGCTGCTGCCAGCCGCGCGCCTCGCGCAACACCTCGACCTTGCTACAGCCGGGCGCGAGGCCGGGTGTTGACCAGATATGGTCGAGCCGGCGGCCACGGTCACTCGCTTCCCAGTCCTTGGCGCGGTAACTCCACCACGTGTAGAGCTTCCTGTCGGCCGGAACATGGCGGCGCATGACATCAACCCAATTACCCGTGTTCTGGATACGCAGCAGGCCTTCGGTTTCGACCGGGGTGTGACTCACGACCTTGAGAAGATCCTTGTGGGACCAGACGTCATGCTCCAGCGGCGCGATGTTGAGATCGCCGACCAGAATGCCTTCATGCCCCTTCGGCAGGCAGCCTTGGCCGAACCACGATTCCAGTTCGTCGATGAACTGGAGCTTGTGGGCGAATTTCTCGTTGATCTTCGGGTCCGGTTCATCGCCACCGGCGGGAACATAGAGATTGTGGATGGTGACGGGCTTGCCCGCCTCGACCGTAACCGAGATGTGGCGGCAATCGTCCTTGCCGCAGAACGGTCTGGACGATTGAGCAAGGAAAGGGCGGCGCGACACGATGGCAACGCCATGGTAGCCCTTCTGGCCGAATTCGGCGATGTGCTCGTAGCCCATCTCGCGGATGGGGCCGGAGGGGAACTGCCCCTGCGGACACTTCGTCTCCTGCAGGCACAGCACATCCGGCTTCCACAGGTCGAGAAGCTTGGTGACGAGGCCGATCCTGAGGCGGACCGAATTGATGTTCCAGGTGGCGACGGTGAGGCTCATGGGGCTAGCCAATAGCCCCGCCGGCGCGGCCAAGGCAAGTGCCGCGCTGCCTCAACTCAAGCGCCCTCAGGGGCCGCTCTTGTTCTTGCGGTTGATCTTGACGACGAACAGCTTCGGGTCCGTCTCGATGCCGGCCTGCACGTTCTCGAGCGTGACCGTGGTACGGCGGCCCTTGCCATCCACCACCACCCATTGCTGCAGCGCGTTACGCGTCTGGTCATAAACCAGGGTGAGCTGGCCGCTGCCCAAGGTGTTCTTCTTGTCCTCGATGGTGACGGAGAGGATGCCGTCCTGCTGCTGGAAATCGAGGATGTGGGTATCCCGCGCGATGTCGACCTGATCGGCCAGCACGAGGCGGAGCGGCGTCTGCGACAGGGGGAACTGGTCACCCTTTTCCTTCTTGACGTTCTTGACAGTGAGCCATTTGCCGTCCGCCACGATGAGGAACGGGTTGGGCGGGGCATATTCGAAGCGCATCTTGCCGGGCTTCGAGATGTAGAACACCCCGCGCGACATATTGCCCTTCGGACTGACCTGGGTGAACTCGCCCTGCAGCGTCTTGAAACTGTTCAGGTACTCCGAAACCCCGTCGACCGCCTGTTTCTGCTCGGGAGTGAGCGCCATCGGGGTGGAGGCAGAAACGGGAAGGCCCGCGAGGGCCAGTAGGCCCAGTCCGAGGACGGTACGGCGGGAGAATTGCAACAATCCTGACATTCTGATCTTTCCGGTTTCGGAGCTGAAAAAGCCAGCGGGACTTCTATGATAAGCCAGCCTTATCCGCAAGAACGGGCCGATTTTGAGGCAAAGCTGTCAGGAGCGCCCGGTTTTCACACCCGGGCGCTGTCACCCGGCACCAGAATCTCACGCTTGCCGGTGGCATTGGAGGGAGAGATCAGCCCCTCCTTTTCCATCCGTTCGATAAGGCTGGCGGCCTTGTTGTAGCCGATCTGCAGGCGGCGCTGGACATAGGAGGTGGAGACCTTCTTGTCGCGCAGCACAACCGCCACGGCCTGATCATAAAGATCATCGCCCGTGCCACCGCCATCGCCGCCCATTCCCGGCTCGCCGAAGGCGCCGTCCTCCGGCTCCTCGGTGACGGCTTCGACATATTGCGGAGCGCCCTGGTCCTTCAGATGGGCCACGATCTTTTCGACCTCGTCATCGGACACGAAGGGGGCGTGGAGGCGCGAGATGCGGCCGCCACCCGCCATGTAGAGCATGTCGCCCTGGCCGAGGAGCTGCTCGGCGCCCTGCTCGCCCAGAATGGTGCGGCTGTCGATCTTGGAGGTGACCTGGAAGGAAATGCGGGTGGGGAAATTGGCCTTGATGGTGCCGGTGATGACATCGACCGACGGGCGTTGCGTTGCCATCACCACATGGATGCCGGCGGCACGCGCCATCTGGGCAAGCCGCTGCACGGCTCCTTCGATGTCCTTGCCCGCGACCATCATCAGGTCGGCCATTTCGTCGATGATGACGACGATATAGGGCATGGTGGTAAGGTCCACCGCTTCCTTTTCGAACACCGGTTCTCCCGTATCGGGGTCGAAGCCGGTCTGCACGGTACGCGAAATCTCCTCGCCCTTGGCCGCCGCCTGCTTCATGCGGGCATTGTAGCCATCGATGTTGCGCACGCCGACCTTGGACATCTTGCGGTAGCGCTCTTCCATTTCGCGCACCGCCCATTTGAGAGCCACGACAGCCTTGCGCGGATCGGTGACAACAGGTGCGAGCAGATGCGGAATTCCTTCGTATACGGACAATTCCAGCATCTTCGGGTCGATCATGATGAGCTTGCAGCGTTCCGGCGGCAGCCGGTAGAGCAGCGACAGGATCATGGTGTTGATGCCAACCGACTTGCCCGAGCCCGTGGTGCCGGCGATGAGCAGATGCGGCATGCGGGCGAGATCGGCAAAGACCGGTTCGCCACCGATATTCTTGCCAAGCGCAATGGCAAGATTGAGCGTTGACTTCTCGAAGGCCTCCGACCCCAGCATCTCGCGCAGGAAGACGGTTTCGCGCCGCGCGTTGGGGAGCTCGATGCCGATGGCGTTGCGGCCCTGAACGACCGCGACGCGCGCTGATATCGCGCTCATCGAGCGGGCAATATCATCGGCAAGGCTGATGACGCGCGAGGACTTTATGCCCGGTGCCGGTTCGAGTTCATAGAGCGTCACCACCGGGCCGGGGCGTACCTTGAGGATCTGGCCCTTGACGCCGAAATCATCCAGCACGCCTTCCAGCATTCGGGCATTCTGCTCCAGAGCCTCATCGGAGAGTTCGGCGGGCTTGCCCACCCGCTTGGGCTCTGCCAGCAGGGTGAGCGGCGGCAACTCATACTCCTCGCCGGACGAGAAGGCGAAGCCGGGCTGCAGGTCCTTCTTCAGCTTCTTGCCCTGTTTCAGAGGCTTGTGGGTGCGTGTCACCTTGGGCGGCGGGGCGGCATGTTCGCCGCCGTCATCTTCGTCCGCGAAGTGGGCGGCGGGCTCGTAGCCTTCCTCCTCCAGTTCCTCGAACTCGTCGTAGGCCTCTTCATCTTCCGGCTCGGCAGCGCTTTCGGCCGGCCGCCGCGCCACGGGATCGAGCACCGGTTCGATCCGCAGGCCAGCGGGCGCACGGCCGCGGCGCGCCGGCCCTTCGGGCTGTGGCGCCAGGCGGCGGATGATGTCGTCATCACCCGGCTCCGCCTTGAATTCGGCTTCGGCCCGGCGCAGTTCACGCCAGCTATGCCACAGTGCGCCCATATGGGACGCTCCGCGCCGGAGGCCACCGAGAATGCTCCGGGCGCGGTTGCGGCGGCGCGGCGGCAGATCACTAGCGGGCGCCATGTGCTGAGCGGGACTATCCGCACCGGGCAATGCGGCATGAAGGCCGAGCGCCTTGAGCCCAAAATAGGTTGCTGATGCGAGCATGAGGAGGCCGGAGACCAGCGCGGCAAGACTGCCCGTCAGGCCGAAGCTCAGCAGCATGAGCAGCAGGTTATGGATCACATCGCCCGAATTGCCGCCAAGCCCCGACACAAGCGACCAGACGGATGGCACCGGAAGGGCAGCCAGTGCGCCGCTGGCACTCAGGGCACAGAGCAGCCAGAACAGAAGGGAGCGGAACGGCCGGCGCAGCGGCTCATGCGACAGGAAGCCGGCAGCCCAGCGGATGGGAATGGCAAGAAAGGGCAGAACACCGAGGCCGAAGAACTGCATCAACTCGTCGGCGATCACCGCGCCGGGATAGCCGAGCCAGTTGCTGGCCGCCCGGTCGAGCGCGTGGTTGAGCGACGGATCATCCACCGACCACGAGGCAAGCGACAGCGACACCGCAATCAGCGCGAGGAACAGCACAAGCCCGGTGAATTCAAACAGGCGGCGCTTGAAGAACAGCCTGACGGCCGCGGGAACAGCGCTGTCATCGGTGTCGAAGGAAGGTTGATACGCCATCACATGCCTCCGCCGGGAGGGACCTCTCCGGGCATAACAAATCGTTAAGGCCATTCTGGCGGGGTGTGGTTAAGGCGGGGTTTAAGACCGGCAAAAAGCGAACCGGCGGGGTGTTGCCCCGCCGGTTCCTGTCAGGAGAGTGTACGGCTTCAATTATAGGCGCGTTCGCCATGGTCGATGAGATCGAGACCTTCGCGTTCCTGCTGTTCATTGACCCGCAGGCCCACCGTGACCTTGCAGATCATCAGCGCCACATAGCTGACCACCACGGTCCAGATGATGGCAATGATGACGGCCATGGTCTGGGCGTAGAACTGGGCGCCGAAGGAATAGGGCGCGACCGCGACGCTGGTGTCGCCGGCGAGATAGTCGGTAATGCCGAGGCCGCCCAGCGCCGGGTTGACGAAGATACCGGTGAGCAGCGCGCCGATGATGCCGCCGATGCCGTGCACGCCGAACACATCGAGCGAGTCATCATAGCCGAGACGGTTCTTGAGGGTGATGACCGCCCAGAGGCAGAGGAAGCCCGCCACGAGGCCGATGAGGATCGCACCACCGGGGCCGACGAAGCCGCAGGCCGGCGTGATGGCGACAAGGCCCGCGACCAGCCCCGAAGCAGCACCCAGAAGGCTCGGGTGGCCGCGGAAAATCCATTCGCCGGCCGTCCAGGCCAGCGCCGCGGCACCCGCTGCGACGGTTGTGTTGAGGATGATCAGGGCGGTGAGGCCATTGGATTCAAGGCTGGAGCCGGCATTGAAGCCATACCAGCCGAAGAGCAGGAAGCCTGCGCCGGTGAGTGCAAAGGTCAGGTTGTGCGGCGTGATCGGATCACGGCCATAGCCGACGCGCTTGCCGAGCACGATGGCGCAGACGAGGCCCGCGACACCGGCATTGATGTGAACGACCGTTCCGCCCGCGAAGTCGATGGCACCGAGGTTGAACAGGTAGCCATTGGTGGCATTCACCAGCGCGCCATATTCGGCGAGCACGGCGGACTTGGCGTCCGGCGTCGTTGCGGCGACCAGCGCGTCGATCAGCTGCCGGGCCTTTTCCTCGCCCACGATCGAGGCGACGAGTTCCAGATTGTCGGGCGAGAGCGTGTAGGCATCGGGGCCAGCCCAGAACCACACCATATGCGCCATGGGCAGATAGGCGAAGGTGAACCAGAGCACCATGAACAGCAACACCGCCTGGAACTTCATGCGTTCCGCGAATGCGCCGACGATGAGCGCTGGCGTGATGCAGGCGAAGGTCATCTGGAAGACGACGAAGGCCAGTTCCGGGAGATGGGTTCCCTTCGAGAAGGTGCCGGTCACGGACTCAGGCGTCACACCGGCGAGGAACATCTTGGAGAAGCCGCCGATGAACGGGTTCAGTGCACCGCTGGAATTGCCCGTGAAGGCCAACGAATAACCATAGACCACCCAGAGTATCGACATCAGCGAGAAGATGACGACGACCTGCATGAGGATCGAGAGCACATTCTTGGCGCGCACCAGACCGCCATAGAACAGCGCGAGGCCCGGTATGGTCATCAGGACCACGAAGGCCGTGGCGACGAGCATCCAGGTGGTGTCGCCCTTGTTGACGGTGCCAGCGGCGTTCGCCGCCGTGGCAAGGAGGGCCAGTGCCCCCGGAAGCAGAAGCGCCGTTCGACGCAGTGAGTGGTGAATTCCCATCGCTATGACTTTCCCTGTGAATGCTGGTTAGAGCGCGCCTGCGCCGGTTTCGCCGGTGCGGATGCGCACCGCCTGCTCAAGCGGCAGAACGAAGATTTTCCCGTCGCCGATCTGGCCGGTCTGGCCGGCGTGCTGAATGGTCTCGATCACCTTGTCGGCGATGTGCTCATCCACCGCGAGTTCGAGTTTCACCTTGGGAACGAAGCTCACGGTGTATTCGGCACCCCGGTAAAACTCGGTGTGGCCGCGCTGGCGGCCATGGCCCTTCACTTCAGTGACGGTGATGCCCTGAATGCCCAAGGCACCGAGCGCCTCGCGCACCTCCTCGAGCTTGAACGGCTTGATGATTGCAATCACGAATTTCATGCACAAAACCCCCTCTGGTTCTGAACAGGGCAAAACAAGAAGCGTGCCAATTGCCCGGATTTTTTAAGTGCTTGAAATACAGATCTTATTTTAGAGACGCCCGAAAAGCCGCTCCAGCTATTTGGGTTAAAATTATGCAGATGCACCATGCTGCCTAATTATAAAGCACATCAATCCGCGACGCAGGGCCACCTGTTCTTCCAGGCCGGAAAGGCCTTATGAGGGGACATGACACAGGATCCGACATCCCGCCCCCACGACATCATCGTCATCGGCGCCGCGCTGAACGGGCTTGCCGCCGCGCTGGCCCTTGGCGGGCGCCACGTGAAGCGGCCGCTGGATGTTGTGGTGGTCGACGTCAAGGATCCGCGCCAATTCTCGACCAATGCTTTCGATGGCCGCGCCTCCGCGATCACCACTGCGGCCCGGCGCATGTTCGAGGCGCTGGGCGTATGGCCGTCGGTCGCCCATGAAGCGCAAGCCATGGCCGAGATCATCGTGACGGACAGCGCCACACCGGGTGCGGCGCGCCCGGTCTTGCTGCAATTCGGAGCGGACGACATGAAGGGTGGCCCCTCCTCCCACATGATCGAGAACCGCCACCTCTATGGGGCCATGCTGAACGAGGCGCAGCAATCGCCCAATATCCGCTTCTGTGTTGGCCAACCGGTGGAAGCCTATCACTTCGGCCCGGGCCTTGCTGCCGTGACGCTGGCGGATGGCACGATGATCCGCGCCTCCCTCATCGTGGCCGCCGATGGCCGGAAGTCTCCGGCGCGCGAGGCGGCAGGCATCAAACTGGTCGGCTGGCCCTATGACCAAATGGGGCTCGTCGCCACCGTCGAACACGAACTGCCGCATAATGGCCGGGCAGAAGAACATTTCACGCCCTCCGGTCCCTTCGCCATTTTGCCGCTTCCCGGCAACCGCTCCTCGCTCGTCTGGTCGGAACGCACGGAGGCCGCACAGCGCATGCTGGCGCTGCCGCCGGAGGAATTCGCCGACGAGCTGAAACTGCGTTTCGGCACCCATCTGGGTGAGGTCAATGTCATCTCCGGGCGGCACGGCTACCCGCTGGCGATGTATGTGGCGGAAACCTTCACAGCGCCGCGGCTTGCCCTGGTGGGCGATGCCGCGCATGTGCTGCACCCGCTGGCGGGCCTCGGCTTCAATCTAGGCCTCAGGGATGTGGCGGCCCTGGCGCAATGCGTGCATGAGGCCGCGAGCCTTGGCCTCGACATCGGCAGCGCGGCAGTTCTCGACCGCTACACCCAGTGGCGGCGCTTCGACACGGTGGCGACAGGAGCTGCGATGGATGGCATGAACCGCCTCTTCGCCAACACCAATCCGGTGCTGACGCTCCTGCGGCGGGCAGGACTGATGGCGGTGAACCGCATGGCCCCGCTCAAATCCATGTTCGTGACGGAAGCCGCCGGCAACTCCGGCGATCTACCGAAGCTGCTGCGCGGCGAGAAAATCTAGCGCCCCGCACGCAACAAAAGAATGGTTCAGGCAGAGCGCCGTTCAGCCGCGCGAAAAGCCGGCAGCCTGCAGCTTGTCGAGATAGGCCTTCCAGATATCGCAATGGCCGCGGCCGAGCTTGAGGAGATAGGGCCAGGTGTAAAGGCCGGTGCTGTGCCCATCATCGAAGATGATGCGAACGGCATAGGTTCCAACCGGCTCAAGCCGCGCGATCTTCACGTTGCGCTTGCCCCAGACGAGTTGCTCCTGCCCGGGCCCATGGCCCTTCACCTCAGCACTCGGGCTTTCGACACGGAGATACTCGGCCGAGAGCGACACCGCTTCGCCGCTGTCGAATTTCACATGGAGTTCGCGGCCGCCATTGGCGAGGCGCAACTCCTCCGGCCACGGATCACTCACGGTTGATCTCGCGGGCTTCCTCCGCCAGCATGATGGGAATCCCATCACGGATCGGATAGGCGAGGCCTGCGGCCTTCGAAATCAACTCCTGGCGCTCCGCATCATATTGCAGGCGCGTCTTGGTGACGGGGCAGACGAGGAGTTCGAGCAGGCGGGGATCAGTGCGGACATCTGCCATCATTCAATCCTACTGAAGGCGCGTCTTGTTGCCGGACGACATGCGCGACAGCGCCATCTCGGTGAGAGCCACAAGCACATCGGCCCGCGTCTTCAGGTCCGGCGCTTCGAGAAGCGCCTGCTTTTCCTCGGGTGGGTAGGGCGCAAGAAGCGACAGCGTGTTGACGAGAATCTCGGTCGGCGCGGTGTCGACCTCGTTCCAGTCGGCACTCATGTTGTTGGCGCTGAGATAGTCGCGGAAGGTCCTGAGAAGCGCAGGCCGGTTCACTTCCGCCGCGCCCGCATCGAGAACCAGATCGGCCGCGAAAGGATGATAATTGGCGATGACCTGCCGGTAGGGCGTGTCGGCATCGAGTTCCTCGACAATATGAAAACGCGTGACGCCCGTGAGCGTGATCATCAGGCGGTTGTCGGGGGTTTCGGCATAGGAGGTGATGCGGCCGACGCAGCCCACCTTCATGAGTCCCGGCACATCTTCGGACTCCGCGGCCGTGACAGGCTGGATCATGCCGATCAGCCGGTTGCCCGCCATGGCGTCATCGACCATCGCGACATAGCGCGGCTCGAAGATGTTGAGGGGCAGGTCGGCACGCGGCAGCAGCAGCGCGCCCGACAGCGGAAACACCGCGATGCGTTGCGGCAGGTCCTCCGGCTGGCGGTAACGGTCAACGAAGCCCATCGGTTTCCTTACGAGAACAGAACGGAAGACAGCTTGCGGCGGCCGGCCAAAGTGAAATCATCCTTCGGGCCCCAGGCTTCGAAGAATTTCACCAATTGCTTGCGCGCCGCCTCATCGTTCCAGCCGCGCATCTTCTTGATGATGTAGATCAGCTGATCGGTTGCCTCGGCGCGCTCACCAGCACCGTTCAGCAGCACGGCAAGGTCGAGGCGGGCCTGGAAGTCATCCGGGTTCTTGTCAACCTGCGCCTTGAGCACGCCGATCTCGGACACATCCACCGGGTTCAGCGCAAGCTCAAGCGCCGCCTTGGCGCTGAGTACCTCGGGATCGCCCGCCTTGGCGGGCGGCACCAGCGCCAGCGTGGCCTGGGCATTCTCGAGGTCGCCCATGGCGATCAGGCAGCGGGCCAGACCGGCAATGGCGCCGGCATGTTCGCGGTCCACCTGCAGGATCTGGGCAAAGACCTGCTGCGCCATCGGGTAATCCTGCTGGTCCAGCGCGGCGCGGCCCTCGGCCAAGGCGGCGTCGATCTGCTCAGCCATGCTGCCCTGGCCGCCCAGACGGTCCACGAACTGCTTCAGCTGGCTTTCCGGCAGCGCCCCCATGAAGCCATCGACAGGCTGGCCATTGACGAAGGCATAGACGGCCGGAATGGACTGGATGCGCATCTGCTGGGCGAGCTGCTGGTTCTCGTCCACATTGATCTTCACCATGCGCACCTTGCCATTGGCCTGGCGCACGACTTTCTCGAGGGCAGGCCCCAACTGCTTGCACGGGCCGCACCACGGGGCCCAGAAATCGACGATGACCGGCACCTGGCGGGACGGCTCGATCACATCCGCCATGAAGTTCTGGGTATTCGAATCCTTGATCAGATCGCCAGCGGGTTTTGGCGCCTGACCTGACGGCTGTTCACCGAGAATCATGCTCATAGAGGTGTTCCTCAAACTTTACCTGCCCCCTAAATGGAGCAATCGGTGCTTCTTTTCAATGCAGAGGGCGGGACCGGACCGCTCAGGCGACGGCCACGATCTGCGGCTCATGACCCAGCGAGCGGATGAAGGTGACAAGATCTGCGGACCGGATGGTGGTCGTCGCGGTGTTCTCAAGCGGGTGATAACTCACATGCTCATGCGCCATCATGGCGGCATCGAGCACAATCTTAACGCGCCTGTCCTTGTCGTTTATGAGGCCGAAGGGGGTGACGGAGCCCGGCTCCACGCCCAGCACCTCCTTCAGAAGCTCCGGCTTACCGAAAGACAGCCGCCGTGAGCCGATCTTGGCCGGCGCTGCCTTAAGGTCAATCTGCGACTCCTCGAGGCAGACGATGAGCCAGATATTGCCCTTGTCATCCTTCAGGAACAGGTTCTTGCAGTGCCCGCCTGGAATTTCGCCGCGCAGCGCCTGGGCCTCCTCCACCGTGTAGACCGGCGCATGATCTCTCGTCGTGGTCTCGATTCCAAGCGCTTTCAAATGGGCAAACAGATCTTCGCGGGTCGCGGGCATGGCGGCCAAATATCCTTCCACAAAGGTGAGATGATGTTCTTCTTGCATTTGCCAGCGAGTTAGGCAATAAGCCGTCCACCCACCGGCACTTGCCGGTCAGGCCAATGGAAGCGGGCGTAGCTCAGGGGTAGAGCATAACCTTGCCAAGGTTAGGGTCGGGCGTTCGATTCGCCTCGCCCGCTCCAA
>CAYMQH010000015.1:16970-41956 GCA_964392525.1 uncultured Aestuariivirga sp. | reverse complement strand
CCCGGCCACACCATCGTGACCATCCTGTGCGACTACGGCACGCGCTATGCCTCGAAGCTCTTCAACCCCGCCTTCCTGCGGGAAAAGAACCTGCCTGTGCCCGCCTGGCTCGAAAAGGTGCCGAATGTGCCGGATGTGACGGAAGAGGTTCCTGCGTGAGTGCCACGCTGCTGTTCCGCGAGGATGCCGATCTCGCCTCCTGCAATGCGGTGGTGACGGGCATCAACGACACGGGCGGCGTCCTGCTCGATCAGACGGTGTGCTACGCCACCGCCGGCGGCCAGCCCGGCGACAAGGGCCGGATCCTGTGGGATGGCAACACCATCACCATCGCCACCACGGTATATGACGAAGCGAAGGATGTGGTGCATGTGCCTGATGCGGGCCAGCTGCTACCGCCTGTGGGTGCCAAAGTCACCCTCGAACTCGACTGGGCCAACCGCTTCCGCAACATGCGGGCGCATACGCTGATGCATCTTCTCTGTGCCTCGGTCCCCTTCCCCGTCACCGGTGGGGCAATCAATGAGGATGGCGGCCGCATCGACTTCGACATTCCCGAGGGCCAGATCCCGGACAAGGCGGAGCTTTCGGCCACGCTCAACCGCCTTGTAACCGAAGATCATCCGGTCTCCTTCCGCTGGATCACCGACGAAGAGATGGAAGCGAACCAGCACCTGATCCGCACCATGTCGGTAAAGCCACCAGTGGGAACGGGCCGCGTGCGCCTCGTCATGATTGGCGACGGCGGCAAGGTGGACCTGCAGCCCTGCGGCGGCACGCATGTGAAGTCCACGGCTGCCATCGGCCCCGTGGCGGTGGCGAAGATCGAGAACAAGGGCAAGATCAACCGGCGCATCAGGGTGGTGTTCCAATGAGCAACAACGTCGTCTCAACGCAATGGCTGGCCGATCATCTGGGTTCGCCCGACATCGCCATCATCGATGCCTCCTGGCACCTGCCCACCGTGAAGCGCGATGGAAAGGCGGAGTTCCTGCAAGCCCATATTCCCGGCGCGCAGTTCTTCGACATTGATGAGTTGTCCGACACCACATCATCGCTCCCCCACATGCTGCCGAGCGCGGAGAAATTCTCCTCCCGCATGCGCAAGATGGGAATCGGCGATGGCAAGCGCGTGATCGCCTATGACAGCGTGGGCCTGTTCTCCGCCGCACGTGCGTGGTGGATGTTCAAGGTCTTCGGCCATGAGGACGTGGCGGTGCTGGACGGCGGCCTGAAGAAGTGGCTCGCTGAAGGCCGCGCCACGGAGGACGGCCCAGCCTTGAAACCACAGGAGCGCCATTTCACCGCTCGCGCCCGCCCCATAATGGTGAAGGACTACACGGATGTGGCCGCTGCGCTTTCATCCGGCAGTGCGCAAGTCGCTGATGCCCGCTCCGGCACAAGATTCCGCGGCGAGGAGGTGGAGCCCCGCCCCGGCGTGCGCGCCGGCCACATGCCGGGTGCCAGGAACGTCCATTACGCCAGCCTGCTGAACGCCGATGGCACGCTGAAATCACCAACCGAGATTGAAGCCGTGTTCAAGGCAGCGGGTATCGACCTGGCGAAGCCCATCATCACCTCCTGCGGCTCCGGCGTGACGGCAGCAATCCTGACGCTGGGCCTGACGCTCATCGGCGCGCGGAACCACGCGCTTTATGACGGCTCTTGGACCGAGTGGGGCAGCAATCCGGACTCGGCTGTGGCGACGGGAGCCTGACCAGACTACCCCCTCCCCCCTGTGCGGAGGGCCGGGGGGTGCATGAGGTTGACGGCGTTTGTTTACAGCGATGGCTGGCCCCCTGCATACGCCGGAGTGACGCTCGGAAGGACGATCACCTTACCGGCGGCGCATACAGGATCCCGCCCGCGTTCCACAGGGCGTTGAGGCCGCGGTTGATGCCGAGCGGGGTTTTCTCGCCGAGGTTCCGCTCAAAGATTTCGCCGTAGTTGCCGGTGGCCTTCAGAGCGCGGGAGGCCCAGTCAGCATCCAGACCCATGTCGGGGCCGAAACTGCCTTCCGCGCCCAGCAGGCGGCGAATGTCCGGCTTCCTGGACTTGGCCTTGAGGTCATCGACGGATGCGGCGGTGACACCCAGTTCCTCAGCATTGATGAGCGCGAAGAGCGTCCAGCGCACGATGTTGAACCACTGCTCATCACCCTGGCGGATGACGGGGCCCAGCGGTTCCTTCGAGATCACGTCCTGCAGTACGATCGAGTCGTCCGGCTTCGCCAATCTCTGGCGCACGGCGTAGAGGAAGGAGACGTCGGTCGTGAAGGTGTCGCACTTACCCTCATTGTAGGCAGCGAGCATATCGTCAAGCTTCTCGAAGCGCAGCGGCGTGAAGGTCATTTCCTTCTCGCGGAAGAAATCCTCCACGTTGGCTTCACTGGTGGTGCCGGTCTGGAAGCAGATGGCGGCGCCCGACAGATGAAGGGCGGAGGTAACGCCCAACAGCTTCTTCACGATGAAGCCCTGCCCGTCATGATAGGAAATCCCTGCGAAGCGAAGCGGCAGTTTTGTCTCGCGTTCCATGGTCCAGGTGGTGTTGCGGGCCAGCACGTCCACGCGGCCGTCCTGCAGCGCCGCGAAGCGCTGCTGCGCATCAAGCGGCACATACTCCACCTTGGCGGGGTCGCCCAGCGCGGCGGCCGCCACGGCGCGGCAGAAATCCACGTCGAAGCCCGACCAGTTCCCCTCGGCGTCCTTGGCCGCGAAGCCCTGAAGCCCGGTGTTGACGCCGCAATTCAGGTGCCCGCGCGCCTTCACATCACTGAGCGTCGCCGCCTGAACGCCGCCCGCCAGGCCGATCAGCAGGGCCGCCGCCGCGAGAACACGATTCATCATGGGCCATCCTCCATATTCGTCCGGCAAACTAGCCGCCCGGCGCGCCGATTCCAAGCTCAACGCAGGATCTGGCTGAGGAACAGCCTCGTACGCTCGCTCCGCGGATTTGCGAAGAACTCCCCGGGCGCGTTTTCCTCCACGATCTGGCCCTGATCCATGAAGATCACCCGGTCAGCCACCTGGCGCGCGAAGCCCATTTCATGTGTCACCACCAGCATGGTCATGCCGTCTTCGGCCAGTTGCACCATGGTGTCGAGAACCTCCTTCACCATCTCGGGGTCGAGTGCCGAGGTGGGTTCATCGAACAGCATGATGCGCGGGTTCATGCACAGCGCCCGCGCAATCGCCACGCGCTGCTGCTGGCCGCCCGACAGCTGGCCCGGATATTTCAGCGCCTGCTCGGGGATCTTGACGCGGGTGAGGAAGCGCATGGCAAGCTCCTCGGCTTCGCGCTTGGGCAGCTTGCGCACCCAGATCGGCGCCAGCGTGCAGTTTTCCAGAACCGTCAGATGCGGGAACAGGTTGAAGTGCTGGAACACCATGCCCACCTCGCGGCGAACCGTCTCGATATTCTTGACATCATCCGTCAGTTCCTTGCCGTCCACCACGATGCGGCCCGACTGGTGTTCCTCCAGGCGGTTGATGCAGCGGATCAGCGTGGACTTGCCAGAACCCGATGGCCCGCAGATGACGATGCGCTCGCCCTTGGCGACGGTGAGGTTGATGTCGCGCAGCACATGGAAGGAGCCGAACCACTTGTTCATGCCGGTGATTTCGATGGCGGGCATGTTATCTCCTGTGTCCGGCGTCGAGGCGGCGTTCGGTGAACATCGCATAGCGCGACATGCCGAAGCAGAAGGCCCCGAACACGAGGGCCGCCACGAAATAGCCGGTGTTGGCGGTTTCGGGCGCAGCCCATTTCGCATCCTGCGTGCTGGTGCTGATGATGCCGAGGAAGTCATAGATGCCGATGATCAGTACCAGTGTCGTATCCTTGAACAGGCCGATGAAGTTGCCGACGATGTTGGGAATGGAGATCTTGAGCGCCTGCGGCAGGATGATGAGCCGCATGGTCGGCCACCAGCCAAGCCCCAGTGCCATCGCGCCCTCATATTGGCCCTTGGGAATGGCCTGCAGTCCGCCCCGCACCACCTCCGCCATATAGGCGGCAGCGAAGAGCGAAATGCCGATCAGCGCGCGCAGCAGCTTGTCCAGCACCGTGCCATCCGGGAAGAACAGCGGCAGCATGACGCTCGACATGAACAGCACGGTAATGAGCGGCACACCGCGCCACAACTCGATGAAGGCGATGGACAGCGTGCGCACCACCGGCATCTTCGATTGCCGCCCCAGCGCCAGCAAAATGCCGAGCGGCAGTGAGGCGGCAATGCCGGTGATCGAGACAACGAGGGTAACCAGCAAACCGCCCCAGTCAGAGGTTTCGACATGGCGGAGGCCGAAGTCCATATCAAGCAGCACAAGGATAATGAACGCTGCAGCGGTGGCGAGCGCCCAGCTGCGGCGGCTGCCATAGCCGGCCAGCGTTCCGCCAAGCCCCGACACCGCCACCAACACATAAAGCCAGGCCGGCACATCGAAATTGCCGCCCGTCAGCAGGATCAGCGCCAGCACCGGATAGGCGACGATCAGGAACATTGCGTTCCAGAACTTGTGCGGCATGGAGGGCATCAGCATCGGCGTCAGCGCGGCGGCGCCGATCAGGAAGGTCAGCACCGGGCGCCAGCGTTCCGCGATCGGATAGAAGCCGAACAGCCATTGCGGATATTTGGCAAACACGAAAGGCCAGCAGGCCCCCGCTCCCTCCAGGGCACAGGCCGTACGGTCTTCGCCCGTCCAGACGGCGCGCAGCAGCGCCCAGTCGATGATCTGCCATGCAATCAGCGACAGCAGACTGGCCATGATGACTGTCAGCAGGCTGTTGCCGACGGAGGCAAAAAGATTCTGCCGCAGCCAGCCGCGGAGGCCCGCGCTGTCCGGCGGCGGCGGCAGCAGCGGCGCATCGGTCTCTCTCACGAAGCCGGGCTTGCTCATGCGCTCACCGCTCCACCAGCCGGTAGCGGTCATTGAACCAGTTCATGAAGGCGGCGGTGGCGAGACTGAGGCTCAGATAGACCGCCATCCAGATCACCACCACCTCGATGGCCTGCCCCGTCTGGTTCAGTGTGGTGCCGCCGGTCGACACGAGGTCAGGATAGGCGATGGCAACCGCCAGCGAAGAGTTCTTGGTGAGGTTCAGATACTGGCTGGTCATCGGTGGAATGATGACGCGGAACGCCTGCGGCAGGATGACGAGGCGCATGGCGGCGGCTGGCTGAAGTCCCAGGGCCTGCGCCGCCTCGCCCTGGCCCCGCCCCACCGACTGGATGCCGGCGCGCACCGCTTCCCCGATGAAGGCCGCCGTGTAGGTCGACAACCCGAGGAGCAGCGCCATGAACTCCGGCACCAGCGTCATGCCGCCCCTGAAATTGAAGGTGCCGATCACCGGATAATCGAAGCTGAGCGGCCAGCCGGCCAGTGCGAAGGCGGCGAGCGGCAGCCCGATGATGAGCCCGAGGCTGAAAAGGCCCGCCGGAAAGGCCTCACCGGTCCTCGCCTGCCTCGCCGCCGCCCAGCGCCGCACAACGAGGGAGAGCGCCAACGCAACCGCGAGACCGGCACCCCCCATCCATGCGCCATCGCCGAACTGCGGGGCCGGAAGCGTCAGTCCCTTGTTGGAGAGCGCACCGATCCCGCCCAGGGTGATCGCATTGCGCACATCAGGCAAAGGCTTCAGGACCAGTTTGTACCAGATGAACAATTGCAGCAGCAGCGGCACATTGCGCATGACCTCGATGTAGAGTTCTGCACTGCGCGAGACGATCCAGTTCTTCGACAGACGCATTACACCCAGCAACAGGCCGAGCAGCGTGGCGAACACGATGCCGAGAACGGCCACCAGCAGGGTATTGAGAAAACCCACCAGCAGCGCGCGCGCATAGGTGTTGTCGCTGGAATAGGGAATGATCGAGAAGACGATATCAAAGCCAGCGCCGCGCCAGAGAAAATCCCAGCCCGAGACAATGTTGCGGGCGGCGAGATTCTGGGACGTGTTGGACGCGACAGACCACACGAACCACATGGCAAGCACCAGCAGACCCGCCTGCAGCAGGGCAGAGCGCAGGCGCGGGTTGCGCCAGGGAGCGATCTGGCGCCTCATCCGTTCACCGCCATGCCGGGCACCACGCCGGACCGCGGCCACGACGATAGATCGGGATGGAGAGTGCGCAATGCCGGTTCTTTTCCCAAATGCCACGTGCCAGAAAAACAAAGAACCCGGCTCTTGCAAGCCGGGTTCCGAAACGATCGTGCCTGATCAGCGGACCGGCGGGGCGTATTGCAGCCCGCCATCCTTCCACAGCGCGTTCTTGCCGCGGGCGATTTTCAGGGGCGAGTTGGCGCCGACATTGCGCTCGAAGATTTCGCCATAGTTACCCACCGCCTTGATGGCATTGGCCGCCCACGCCTCATCGAGGCCGAGGCCGGTGCCGAAACCGGCGGCAACACCATCGGCATCCGCCACGCCCAGCAGGCGCTTCACTTCAGGGTTGGTCGAGGTCTTGATCATCTCATCCACATTGGCCTGATTGATGCCCAGTTCTTCGGCATTGACCAGCGAATAATACGTCCACTTCACGACGTTGAACCAGGCGTCATCGCCCTGGCGCACCACGGGGCCGAGCGGCTCCTTCGAGATGATCTCGGGAAGAACCATATTCTCATCCGGCTTCGCCATCTTCAGGCGCTGGGCATAAAGGCCGGACTGGTCCGTGGAATAAGCATCGCAACGGCCATCCTGATAGGCAGCCAGCGCTTCCTCGTTCTTTTCGAAGGTCAGAAGCTTGTAGTCCAGCTTGTTGGCCTTGAAGAAGTCGGTCAGGTTCAGTTCGGTGGTCGTGCCCGACTGGGTGCAGACGGTGGCCCCGGCAAGATCCATGGCGGACTTCACATTCGGGAACTTCGCAGAATTCACGATGAAGCCTTGGCCGTCATAATACATGATGCCCGCGAACTTGAGACCCAGCGATGTATCGCGGCTCATCGTCCAGGTCGTGTTGCGCGACAGAACGTCGATCTCGCCGGACTGCAGCGCAGTGAAACGCTCCTTGGCGGTGAGCGGCGTGAACTTGACCTTCTGCGGGTCACCCAGAACGGAGGCCGCCACGGCGCGGCAGAAATCCACGTCCATGCCGGACCAGTTGTTCTGGTCATCCGGCATCGAGAAGCCCGGCAAACCCTGGCTCACGCCGCACTGCACGAAGCCCTTCTGCCGCACGTCGTCCATCGTGCCGGCACTCGCGGCTCCGGCTACGGCAACCGTCGCCGCTGCGCCGAGAAGGAAGGAAATGAATGATTTCTTCATCGGATGTCCTCTTTCTGAACCGTGCGGCCGGAAACTCGCCATCCCCGCAGGCAATTGACTGGCTGACCGAGGGGCACCTGAGTCCCCGGGGCACCAACTGAGGTTCAAAATGATCGGAAACCGGGTGCTAGGTCAAGGACAAAGCACCCGGCGGACCGCGCCGAGGAGTTCGGTTTCACCGGAAAAGGCAAGGATTCCAGGCTTGAGCGGGCGCCGGACCATGATAACGGGCAGGCTCAATTGCCGCGCTGCAACCAATTTGGCGTCCGTTGAGGCTCCGCCGGCATTCTTCGTCACGAGATGGGTGATGCCGAGGCCCGCCATCAGACGGGCTTCCGATTCGACCGTAAAGGGCGGCCGCTCCAGCAGCAGATCCCAACCCGGTGGCACCGCCATGGCAGGCGCTTCGATCATCCGGGCCACGCCGGAGATGTCACCGCGCGCGAAAAACGGGGCAATCTCCTTGCGCCCGATGGTGACGAGCGCCCGCGCAGCCGGGGGCAACAGGCCAACCGCCCCTTCGATATCCATGGCCTCCGTCCACCGGTCGCCTGCGACCGCCTCCCATGCCGGACGCTCGAAGCGGAGGAGCGGAACCTCCTTCAATCCGCACGCCGCATGGGCGTGCGCCGACATCTGTGCCGCGAAGGGGTGGGTCGCATCCACCACCACGGCGATTCGCTCCGCCGTCAGATAGGCGGCAAGCCCCATAATCCCGCCGAAGCCGCCCCGCCGCACCTCGCCCGGCGGCAACACCGGCGTTTCCGTTACCCCCGCCAGCGAGGAGATGACGGCATAACCCTCGCCCAGCAGCGCCGCAGCGATCTGCCGCGCATCGCGCGTGCCGCCGAGAATGAGAATGCGCTCACGCGGCATGCGCGATGATCCGCCCACCGCGCGATACGATGATCACGTCAGCCTGCACCGGCGCATCCTTCAGTGTGGCGCGAACCGTGGCCAGCGCCGCTTCCGCCACACGCCCGGCAAGGTCCAGGCCTTCAGCCATCTCCAGCACCTCCTGCGCGGTATTGGCGGCCAGCACCCTGGCGCGCGGCAGTTCCGGGCAGAGGTCCGCCAGCCAGTCGAGGTCCACCTGCGAACGCCCCGAATGGAGATCGAGCGCGCCCTGCGCCAGCTTGGTCATCTTGCCGAAACCGCCGCCGATGGTGACGCGCAGCACCGGGTGGGTGCGCAGATATTTGAGAAGCCCACCCGCGAAGTCTCCCATGTCCAGCATCGCCTCCAGCGGCAGGCCGTAATGGGCCCGCACCGCATCCTCCGAGGTCGATCCGGTGCAGCCTGCGACATGCAACAGTCCCATGGCGCGCGCCACATCAACCCCGCGGTGAATGGAGGCAATCCATGCCGCGCAGGAAAACGGATTGACGATCCCCGTTGTCCCCAGAATGGAGAGGCCACCCACGATGCCAAGGCGCGGGTTCCAGGTTTTCGCCGCCAGCGCCTCGCCGCCCGGAATCGAAATCTCGATCTCGGCATCAGCACCGCCAAGTTCCGCGATCACCGCCTGCATCATCTGACGGGGCACCGGGTTGATGGCGGGTTCGCCCGGCGGAATGGGAAGGCCGGCCCGCGTCACCATGCCAACACCCGCCCCGGCGCGGAAGCGGATGCCGCGACCGCCTTCGCGCACCGTGGCGACCACCATGCACCCATGCGTGACATCGGGGTCATCGCCCGCGTCCTTGATGATTCCGGCCCTTGCCCAGCCCGCGCCCTTCTCCTCAAGCGCCAGCGGAAAGGCCGGTGTCTCGCCCTTGGGAAGCGTAATGGTGACCGGATCGGGAAAGCTTCCATGGCGCAATGCCGCAAAAGCAGCTTTCACTGCCGCGGTTGCGCATGCGCCGGTCGTCCAGCCGCGCCTTAACTCGCCTTCGGGCTTCTCACTTCGCATTCGCCCACTGTATAAGGCCGCTATGGGACTTGGACCAACGAAAAGGATCGGCGACTGGGTGAACTCGGTCGAGCAGCAGACGGGCTTTGCCCGTCTGGATGCGGAGACGTTCCCCACATTCGAGCCGGGCTGGGTATGGCTGGTGGGTGCTGGCCCCGGCGCGCCGGGGTTGATGTCGCTTCTCTGCTACCATGCGCTGCAGACATGCGACGTGGTGGTTTATGACGCGCTGGTGAACCCGGACATCCTCCGCTGGGTAAAAGTCGGCGCCGAGCTCGAATATGCGGGAAAGCGCGGTGGCAAGCCCTCGCCAACGCAGAAAGACATCACACTCCGCCTGATCGAACTGGCCCAATCCGGAAAGCGCGTGCTGCGCCTGAAAGGTGGCGACCCGTTCATGTTCGGCCGCGGCGGCGAGGAATGCCAGCACCTGGCGCATGCCGCCATTCCCTTCCGGATCGTTCCCGGCATCACGGCGGGTATCGGCGGGCTGGCCTATGCCGGCATGCCAGCCACCCACAGGGACACCAATCACTCGGTCATCTTCCTCACTGGCCATGACGCGACCGGCAACATGCCGGCGAATGTCAACTGGGGTGCGGTCGCCAAGGCCTCACCCGTCATCGTCATGTATATGGCGGTGAAGCACCTCGGAGAGATTGCCGAGGCCTTGATGGCCGGTGGCCGCGCCGCGGATGATCCCGTCACCCTCGTCTCCAACGCGTCAATGCCGCACCAGAAGGCCGTTGAAACAACGCTTGGCGAGGCCGGGGCCTTCGTCGCCGCGCATGAGCCGCCCACCCCTGCCATCGTGGTGGTTGGGCGCGCTTCCGACTGGCGCTCGCTGCTGGACTGGTACAAGGGCCCGCTGCGGGAGAACCCGATTGGCTAAGGCCATCGCTGTCTCCGCCACGTCCTCCGGAAGTGGCAAGACACTTGTCACGCTGGGCCTTCTGCGCGCGCTGCGGAACAAGGGGTTACGCGTCGCCTCCGCGAAGGTGGGGCCCGACTACATCGATCCATGCTTCCACGAGGCGGCAACCGGCCTGCCCTGTTACAATCTGGACCCGTGGGCGATGAGCGAGGGCCAGATCGGCACCCTGCTCGACGACTTAAGTCAGATGGCCGATCTCATCATCATCGAAGGGGTCATGGGCCTGTTCGATGGCCCGCGCGGGATGAAAGGTTCAACGGCTGATCTCGTCAGCCTGCTGAAAATCCCGGTTCTCCTGACCCTCGATTGCCGCCATCAGGCGCAATCCGCCGCCGCCGTGGCGCATGGCTTTGCCACCTACCGCCCGGATGTCTCGGTCGCGGGCGTCATCCTGAACCGGGTGGCGAGCGAGCGCCACGAGATCCTGCTGCGTGAGGCGCTAGGCCATCACAACGTGCTGGGCGCATTGCGGCAGGAGGAGGCATTGGGCCTCCCCTCCCGCCATCTGGGCCTTGTACAGGCGCGGGAGAATGCGGCGCTGGAGAGTTTCATCGAAGGGGCCGCCAACCGCGTGACCGAGGCCGGGCTGGCGGATGCCATCCTGCCACTGGCCACTGAACCCGCCCGCTCCACCCACCGCCGCGCGGCGCTTGCGCCCCTGGCGCAGAACATCGCCATCGCGCGCGATGAAGCCTTCAGCTTCGCCTACCCGCACCTGCTCGACGGCTGGCGCAAGGCCGGGGCAACCCTCTCCTTCTTTTCGCCACTGGCTGATGAAGCACCCGGGGACACGGCCGATGCCGTATTCCTGCCCGGTGGCTATCCCGAACTCCATGCCGGAAAGCTTGCCGCCAACACCGACTTCCTTCGGGGCCTTCGGGTCCATCCGGGCCTGATCTATGGCGAGTGCGGCGGCTTCATGGTGCTGGGCGAAAGCGTCACCGACGCCGAGGGAAAAGCGCACGCCATGGCGGGCCTCCTCCCCCTCTCCACCAGCTTCGCCAGCCGCAAGCTGCATCTGGGCTACCGCCGCCTCAAAGCCCTGCCCGGAACGCCGTGGTCCAGACCGCTGAACGCCCATGAATTCCATTATTCCACCATCGCGCGGGAAGGTGCCGCGGATCGGCTGTTCGAGGCCAGCGATGCGGCGGGAACCCCCCTTCCCCCCATGGGCCTGAAACGCGGCCGCGTGATGGGCTCCTACGCCCACATCATCAGCGAGGCGGCATGACGCGGGCCATCATGTTCATGGGCACGGGCTCCGACGTCGGCAAGTCGCTGATCGTGGCGGGGCTGGCGCGCGCCTACACCAACCGCGGCCTGAAGGTGCGGCCGTTCAAGCCGCAGAACATGTCCAACAATGCCGCCGTGACGGTGGACGGCGGCGAGATCGGCCGGGCGCAGGCGCTGCAGGCGCGGGCAGCGAAGGTGGCAAGCACCGTCCACATGAACCCCGTTCTGCTGAAGCCCGAGACCACCACCGGCGCGCAGGTGATCGTGCAGGGCCAGCGCCAGGCCAGCATGACGGCGAGGGATTACTTCCGCAGCCGCATGCAGTTCATGCCAGCCATCCTCGACAGTTTCCAGAGGCTCGCGGCGGAAGCCGACCTCGTGCTGGTCGAAGGCGCGGGAAGCCCCGGCGAGATCAACCTCCGCAACGGCGACCTGGCCAACATGGGCTTCGCCGCCGCCGCCGATCTTCCCGCGGTGCTGATCGGCGACATTCACCGGGGCGGCGTCATTGCCTCGATCGCCGGCACCTTCGATATCCTGCCGGACGCAGATCGCGCACGGCTGAAAGCTTTTCTCATCAACAAGTTCCATGGCGATCCTGATCTCTTTTCCGAAGGCCGCCGATTTCTCGAGCACCGAACGGGAACGCCTTGCCTCGGCGTCGTGCCGCATTTTGCCGAGGCCCGCATGCTACCGGCCGAAGATGCCGTGGCCTTGGAGGAAAACCTCGCCAGCCAGCCGGGCGGCCTGAAGATCGCGGTTCTCCGCCTGCCGCGCATTGCCAATTTCGATGACCTCGACCCGCTGCGGCTGGAACCTTCGGTGACGCTCTGCTTCGTGCAACCGGGAGAGCCCATCCCGGCTGATACGCGTCTCATCATCATCCCCGGCTCCAAATCGACCATGGCGGACCTCGCAGCGCTGCGGCGCGAGGGCTGGGACATCGACCTGAAAGCCCATGTGCGCCGTGGCGGCCTGGTGCTGGGACTGTGCGGCGGCTACCAGATGCTGGGCCGCCGCATCAGCGATCCTGACGGGTTGGAAGGACCGCCCGGCAGTGTCGATGGCCTTGGCCTGCTCGATGCTGAAACAACCCTGCTGCCTGACAAGACCCTGACACTGACCAGCGGAACCCACGCCCCCACGGGTCAGCCTCTGGCGGGCTACGAGATCCACCTTGGCCGCACGCATGGCCCCGCCTGCGCCCGGCCCTTCGCCCTGCTCGACGGCCGCGCCGATGGCGCGATCAGCCCCACGGGGCAGGTGATGGGGACCTATCTGCACGGCTGCTTCGGCAGCGACGCGTTCCGCGCCGCCTTCCTCTCGGCGCTCGGTGCAGAGGCCGGGCACTTGCGCTTCGAAGACCAGATCGAACGCACACTCGATGCGCTGGCGGGCCATCTTGAAACCCACCTCGACCTTGACCATGTGCTGGGTCTCTCGGGAGACGTATGATGGACTGGCCCGTTCTGGTGTTCGGCCGCGCGGCGGCAGCCCTTCTGGTGGAACGATTCACCGGCTATCCCGAGGCGCTGTTTGCGCGCATCAGCCATCCGGTCGTGTGGTTCGGCAAGCTGATCGAGCTTCTCGACGAACGGTTGAACCAGCAGGGCGTCAGCGCCAGGGAGGGCCGATTGCGCGGCGTCATCGCGCTGGCCATTCTGATCGCGGCAGCCTTTGTCCCGGCGTTCATCATCGGCCGCCTGTCGTGGCAATTGCCACTCGGCTGGTTGGTTGAAGCCCTGATCGCCACCGCCTTCATTGCCCAGAAATCGATGCGCGACCATGTGATGGCAGTCTATGATGCGCTGGGAACCTCGCTTTCCGCAGCGCGCAAGGCGGTGAGCATGATCGTCGGACGTGACCCAACCCAACTGGACGAGTCCGGCGTCTCCAAGGCCGCCCTCGAAAGCCTTGCTGAGAATACCTCCGACGGCATCGTGGCGCCCGTTCTCTGGTATGCGCTGCTGGGGCTTCCCGGCATCGTGGTCTACAAGGCGATCAACACGGCGGATTCGATGATCGGCCACAAGTCCGACAAATACCTGCATTTCGGCTGGGCTTCGGCACGGCTCGATGATCTGGTGAACCTGCCCGCTTCGCGCCTCACCGGACTGCTGTTCGCCGCCGCACGGCCCGCGCAGTTCTCGAGCGTGGTGGCGATCATGCGGCGCGATGCACCGAAACATCAGTCCCCCAATGCCGGCTGGCCGGAGGCTGCCATGGCGGCAGCGCTCGGTCTGCGCTTCGGCGGGCCGCGCAGCTATGACGGCGAGAGGGTGGAACTGCCCTATATGGGCGAAGGCCGCGGCGAGATGGACCGCGCCGACATCCTGCGCGGGGTGAAGCTGTTCTCCACGTCCATGTGGCTGCTGTTCGCCGGGCTTCTGGTGCTCGGCATCATCCTTTGAGTTTCAGCGGCAGCCCGGCGGCGATGAAGTAAACCTCGTCTGCCGCCCCGGCGAGGCGCTGGTTGGCAAAGCCCTGCTCGTCGCGGAAACGCCGCGCCATGGCGTTTTCCGGCACGATGGACAGGCCCACCTCGTTCGACACCAGTATGATGCGCGCCGCCGTCTCACGCAGCGCGCGCGCGAAATCACCGACGGCTGCCGGAATATCCCGCTCGTGATGCATGAGATTGCCGAGCCACACTGTCACGCAATCCAGCAGCACAAGGCCCTGCGCCCGGCGGATGACGGATGCCGGTTCAAGCGGCGCCTCGACCGTCACCCAGCCATCGCCCGCCCGCTGCTCCCTGTGCTTGGCGATGCGCGCGCGCATCTCTTCATCAAAGGCCTCGGCAGTGGCGACATAGGTTCGCGGGCCGTCGACGCCCCGCGCAAGACCCTCGGCGAAGCGGCTCTTGCCGGAGCGCGCGCCGCCCAGAACCAGCGTCACGCGGTTCACGGCTTCACCGCCGGAATGCGCGAAATGAAGTGGCCGCGCATCCGGTCTGGCCACTCGCGGAACGGCACTTCGCCGGTTTCGGTTTCGCCATGCGCCGCGAACCAGTCGAGGATGGCTTCGGCCTGCTCGCGCGAGGGCTCATGGTCGCCGGTGAAATAGGTGAAGCGTGCGTCATCGCGGAGCACCACGCTGCAATGGCGCTTGCAGTTCCAGAGGCAGGCCTGGGGCACCACGTTGAGTTCAGCCCCGCGCGCCGCAATCGCGTCGCGCATATGGGCGATCAGCGTCTCGCCGCCGGTGCGGCCGTCAGGGCCGGTCTTCTCGGCCGCTGAAAACTTGCAAGTCGAACACATTACGATATCACGCATGGGGCTCCGCCGCTGGGGTTGCCAAGAGGGCTGCCTTCAATGTAGGCAATGACAGAGCCTGTCAACGCGAAGAAACCGGCATGAAATTCAACGCGATCGCCTTCCTGGCGTCGGAAGCACCCGAAGCCCGCGAGGCGGCCCAGCGCCTGAGCGCCATCCATGGCAATGCCGATCCCGAACAGGCCGACTGCGTTGTGGCTCTGGGCGGCGACGGCCACATGCTGCAGGCGCTGCACCGCTTCGTGTCCACCGGCATTCCGATTTACGGCATGAACCGCGGCACCGTCGGCTTCCTGATGAATGATTATGCCGAAGAGCGGCTGGCCGAGCGGCTGCGCGCCGCTGAGCTCACCATCATCCACCCCCTGAGCATGACGGCGGTGGACGAAACCGGCCAGACGCACCGCGCCATCGCCTTCAATGAAGTGTCCCTCCTCCGCCAGCGCCATCAGGCAGCAAAGCTGATGATCGCCATTGACGACCGGCCGCGGCTTGAGGAACTGACCTGCGACGGTGTGCTGGTCGCCACTCCGGCCGGCAGCACCGCCTATAATCTGTCGGCACATGGGCCCATTCTGCCCATCAACTCGGATCTGCTGGCGCTGACACCAATCAGTGCCTTCCGCCCGCGCGGCTGGCGCGGCGCCATTCTGCCACATCAGGCCAAGGTGACCATCACGATTCTCGAAGGCCAGAAGCGCCCGGTTGCGGCGGTGGCGGACCATGTGGAGGTGCGTCATGTGCGCGAAGTGGAAATCGCCCAGGACCAATCAAAGTCAGCCCGCATCCTGTTCGACCCCGGCCATAGCCTCGCCGAGCGCGTGCTGCGCGAACAATTCAGGTTCTGACGCGTCTGTCCGACGGCCCGGCCTCAGAGTGTTCCGGCATTCTTGTTTCTGACACGTACACAAGGATGGCTGGGCCACGCCGGCCACGATGCAGCAGGAGTGTCAATGCCGGGCACCGGCAAAGCTGCTCGATTTGGCGTGACGGAACACCACCCCATACTCACGCGGCGCGGAGAATGTCTGCCTTGAGGCGCTTGGCCAGACTTGCGGTGCGTTCGCCGGCGAAGCGGCTCAGCATGTCGAGGTTACGCGGTTGGTCGGCCATGGGAATGGCCTCGTAATGTGTCAGCAATGTTTCGATCAGCCTGCGGCCGAAATCATCAGGTGTGAGGAGAATGCCGCTTTCGGCTTCCCCGCGCGCCACGTCGCAGGCGGCCTGCAGCGTCCAGTAGCTGCTTTCGGGCAATCCCGCTTTGGCGTGTAGGCTGCGGAAGCCGCCGGAAGCCTTGCCGAACATCTGCTCGCGCGCGCGCGTCACCGGCACATCCGCCAGATAGGCGACGACCTCCGCCACCACCTCCATTTCGCCAAGGCAGGCGGCGCGCAGGATGATGGCCGGCGTGAGAAGTTCGCGGTCGATGACGAAGCGCACCGTGCCGGGCAGTTCTTCCGCCGGGGCCTCCATCAGGATCTTGAGAACCGTGCTCTCTTCCGTAGCGGTCACCAGTTCGGCGGCGTCATTGGCCGGAAGCCAGCCACGTTCAGCCAGCATCGCATTGAGACGCTTGGCCGAAAGCCGCGCCTGCAGCACACGGAGGGCGGGCGGCATGTCAGGCCTCTCCAGCATCAGGCCCAGCATTTCCTGGGAATCGCCGAAACGCTCGAACAGGGTATGGAAATCGGGGGCCGGGATGACGATGCCATCATTCTCCAGAAGCACGCCGTTGACAGCAAGGCTGAGGGACGAGGTGATGAATGCCAACGCCTCCGGCGAGAGATCGGGACGCAGCGCCACGGTGGCTTGCCGTGCCTCATCGCCGACACGCAGCACGGCCAGCATGTGCCATGGGTTGAGCGCAGCCGTCTCCGACAGGAACGGCAAGGCGATTTCATCAACATCGGATACAATGGTGAACAGCAGGTCGGCATTCAGCCTTTCGAAGCCGGTGATCCTGGTGGCAAGGGCATGGCGAACTGATATGTCCTCATCCGCCGCAAGCTGCAGCGCCACCGGCACGACCTGGTCGCGCTCGGCCTGTGGCGCCTCCTCATGGCCGAGAAAATCGGCGATCTGCACCGCAAGCTGGCGGCGCTGATCAACATTTCCGTCGGCGATCAGTCCGTCGAAAACCGAGGTATCAAGGCCCGGGCATGGTTCGGTATGGCTGTGCTGCTGCATGAGAATCGTGCTCTCCTCACCGCAGCCTCCCACCCAAGGTTTAATTTTTCGTTCACCTTGTCCGTTAGAAATGTGGACACCATCCACCGGCTCAGTCCTGCAGCACCGGGGCGCTGGCGGGCGTGGTGACCGGGGAGACCGTCATGACTTCCTTGCCCTGGGCCTTGAGGTTTTCCGGGCTCCGGTGGCGCCGCCATAGCGCGAAGCAGGCGAGTGCTGCATGGATCACGATCATGTAGATCAGGAAGCCATCGCCGCCGATCCGCTTCATGGCGAAGCCGACCAGAAGCGGCCCGAGGATGGAGCCGAGCCCGTAGAGCAGGATCAGCTTGGCTGAGGCGCCCAGCACCTGATCCTTGCGCAGGTGGTCATTGGCGTGGGCGATCACCAGTGAGTAGATGGGGAGCGAGATGACGCCGAAGGCCGTGACCAGCGATATCAGGACAAAGCGCGACAGATAATTGCCACCCGCCAGCGTGAGGGCGGCCACCAGCGCCGCGGCGAAACTGAGCAGCATGATGATGGTGCGGCGGTCGAAGCGATCCGAAATCCAACCAATGGGATATTGTGACAGGATGACGCCGAGCGGCGGCAACGCCATCATGATCGAGACGGAAACCAGCGGCAGCCCCTTGGCAAGACCGAATACCACGCCGAGCGCGAAGAAGGCACTCTGCCCCAGACCGCAGGCCAGCACCCCAACGACGGCCAGCGGAGAGGCGCGCCAGATTTGCCCGACCGAGACATGGCCGGCACCTTCCACGCTCGGCGCCTCGGACGGCAGCAGGATCAGCGGAACCAGCGCCATGGACAGCAGGCAGGAGACGATGATGAACCGGACGAAACCTGAATCGTCCGTCACGTTGAGCAGGAGTTGCCCCGCCCCCAGCGCGCCATAGGTGACGATCATGTAGAGCGACAGCACCTGCCCGCGGTTGCGGTTCGAGGAGGCGCTGTTGAGCCAGCTTTCGCAGACGATGAACATGCCCGATACGCACAGGCCGGTGATGACACGCAGCAGGAACCAGAACACCGGATCGACCCACAGCGGAAACAGCAGGACGGCAGTGGACACGCTCGACCCAAGGCCCGCGAAGGTGCGCACATGACCGACGCTCTTGATGAGACGCGGCGTGACGATGCTGGCGAGTATCAGCCCGGCTGAATAACCGGCCATGACAAAACCGGTGACGTCGGTGCCGAACGACGCCTGATTGGCGCTGAGGCTGACGAGAGAGCCGCTCAGGCCGTGGCCAAGGCAGAGCATGGCGACGCTGAGGAGAAGCACCCAGAGGGAGAAATTGATCATGCGCCTTACCGAAGCATGTCAGGCGCTGCCGCGCCAGAGCCCTTGTGCGGGTGGCGCCCGTCAGACAGGGAGGCCTGCCTGCTTCAGCTTGAAGTGCAACAGGTCGCGGTCCAGCGGCATCATCAGCACATCGGCCGCGCCCTCAAGAATGGTCTGGCCGAACATTTCGGCATCCGGCGTTTCGGCATACAGAAACACCACTGGCGGTTTGCCGCGCCCGCTCATCCGCAACCGCTTCACGAGATCGCGCAGCACCACGCCTTCAGTCCGGGCCGACAGCATCACCACATCAGGGGCATTGTCGTTGCAGTAGCCCACCGCCTTATCGGTTCCCGCGGTGAGCGCCGTTTCGAGGCCAAGACCCGCCAGCATCTGCGCGAGACACTGACGCCTTCTGCCGTCTTCATCAATGAGCAGACATTTTGTCATGTCCACAAACCTCTCCAGCGCCATGGATCAACGACCCTTTACCGTGCGTGCTGCGAGTCCTGCGCGCGGCTGGTTAACGGGGCGTTAATGGGCTTGTCCACAGCTTCTCCACAAGATGTAAGACATTGAACCAGATGCAAAAACCCGATTATCAACAGAATTTTCCACAGCGGCGGAATTATGGCGCCAGGGCTGCCGCCACGGTGGCGGGCCACGACTCGGGCGTTCATGCGTCAGCTTTTCCGGCCGCCAGACAGGGCCGATTCTAGTCCGGGCGGCGCATCCGCCATGCCTCGGTGATGGTGGCATACTCGCTGTAGCCGAGCCGGGCGATGGGCTTCATGGCGGCAGTGTCCACGCGGCCGTCGTGGATGAAACGGTCATCGATGTGAATCCCGACGACCCGTCCGATCACCATGTGGTGTTCGGCGTGGCCGGCATCATCGGGGAGCGGTACCACCTGGTGGAGCCTGCACTCGAGGCAGGCCGGGCTTTCCGCCACGCGCGGGGCTCTGATCAGGCGGCAGGGCAGCTTGGCGAGGCCGGCCAGTTCAAACTCATCGACCTCCGGCGCCACATGGGCGGCGGTGGCATTCATCTGCTCACGCAGGTCCCAGGTGGCGATGTTCACAGCGAATTCCTGTGTCGCCTGCACATTGGCCAGTGAATCCTTCGGCGGCCCGATGCCGAAGGCCACATAATGCGGCTCCTGCGCGAAGGCGTTGAAATAGCTGAAGGGCGCGAGGTTCGCGATGCCCGATGCCGAGAGCGTCGAAATCCAGCCGATGGGGCGCGGCGCAACGATGGCCTTGAACGGATCGACCGCGAAGCCGTGGTCATTCCTGACGGCATCGTAGAACATCAGAGCCTCCTCAGCAGGGCCGGAAGCTCGGCAACGCTGTCGAGTGTGTAGTCGGCCAAGTGTGCGATGTCGTCATGCGCCGCATTGCCACTCAGCACTGCGATAGCCAGCCCTGCCCCGCCGTTGCGCGCTTCTTCCATGTCGTGGTGATTGTCGCCCACCATGGCGATGGAAGATGGCGCAAGCCCGGTGATCTCCGCGAAGCGGCGGATCATGTTGCCGGATGGCTTGGGCACGGGCACCGTGTCGGCCCCGATAATGTCCTCGAAATGGGCGATCACACCCGCCTGTGTCATGTGGGCGCGGGCGGAGAGGTGCACGTCATTGGTGGCAACACCGAGCTTCAGCCCCATTGACCGCAGATCCGACAAGATCGGCTCGAGCGGCATGAGCGGTACGAGGTGACGGCTCACCAGATCGCGGTAGCCATGGTCCAGCCGGTAAACCTTCGCGGCGGCTTCCTCCTCCGGAAGACCGGGCCACAGCACATCCACCATCTGGCGCGTCGTGCCGCCTGCGAGGATGGACCCCGCGATCAGCGTGTCGGTTGCCTTGTCATAGCCGATCCGCGCCATGCGTTCCTCGGCACCGGCAAGGTCGGTTGCGAAGAGGTCCATGAAGGCCTGGCGGTAGATCGGGATCCACGTCGCATTGACGTCGATCAGCGTACCATCCTTGTCGAAGAGAACGCCTGCGATCTTCATGAGCGTGTCCAGCGGGTGAGAAGGGATTGCGGGTCAGGTCGCGGCCGGTCCTCATAGGGTGCGGCGGGCGTTCCGAGATAGATCAGCCCTGCGAGCTTTTCATGCTGGGCAAGCCCCATCGCAGCGGCAATCTCCGCATCATAGGTGACCCAGTCGGTGTTCCACTGGCAGCCGAGGCCCAGCGCAGTGGCGGCGAAGAGGATGTTCATGCACACGGCACCCGCCGAGAGTTGCTGCTCCCAGACCGGGATCTTCGGATGCTCGGCCGCAGTGGAGACAACGCCCAGCACGGTGGGCGCACGCAGGAACAGCGCCCCCACGGTTTCAAGCGTCTGTTCGCCATGGTCCGGGTGGAGTGTCCGCCAGCGGGCCTTCATCACATTGCCGAAGGCGGCGCGTGCCTCGCCCTCCCAGAGGATGAAGCGCCACGGCGCTAGCTTGCCGTGGTCGGGCACGCGCACTGCGCAGGCGAGAACTTCGGCGAGCTGCGCCGGCGTCGGGCCCGGGCCGGTCATCGCCTTGGCGGAGGCTGATTTGCGGGTCTTGAGAAGCGAAAGAAGGGTCGAGGTGTCGTTGAGGGTCTGCATGATGCCCGACAATCTGGAGGCGGCCGGGTGAAAACGCAATGGCGCGAAGCTGCCCCGCAGCATTAACCAATCATTAAGATGTGGATTGAGGCGGCCCCTGCGCCGTGGTTCTCTCTCACCACCGACCGGATGGTTGGGGGTAATGCGTAAAGGGGACAAAAGCTTTGCACGCTCACCAACACCGTGCACAGCGCGACCGCCATCACAGCCGCCGCCACGCCGGCTGGCCTGAGATGGCGGTTTTGTTTTTCCTTCTGGCCCTGCTGGCCGCTGCACCAAGCCCTGCCCGCGCCGCCGACGGACCGGTGCGCGTCACCATTGAGACCGTATCTCCGGGCCGTGAGGGACTGGAATTCACAGCGCATCTCGCCGGAACATCAGAGCCTGTGATCCGCGGCCTGAGCTGGACCATCCGGGACGCCTCGGGGGCCGCGGTCTACAGTGGCGAGTCCGGAACCGCAGATGTCATGACGCCGCCGGGAGACTATGTGGTGGACGTGCAATATGGTGCGGGCCGCCTCACCCGGCTGGTGAGCCTGCCGGAAGCGACCCGCCTGCGGGTGGATCTTGCGCTGAACGCCGGGGGCCTCCGCATCGTGCCGCGTGCCGGTGGCACACCCCTTCCCGCCGGTGGCGCACGGCTGCGGGTCTACACGCTGCAGGAGGGTCAGCCGAACCGCCGCATGGCGGTGACGGCAACGGCGGGCGAGATCCTGCCGCTGCCGGCCGGCCGCTACCGGGTGGAAAGCCAGGTGGGCGACGGCAATGCAAGGGCCGTGGCCGACGTCGAGGTGAAAGCCGGCCGGCTCAGCACGCTGAACATCCGCCACAAGGTGGGCATCGCCCGGCTCTCCGTCGCCGGTTCACCGGCAGCACCCGTCGCATGGGCGGTGGAGGACGGACGCGGCGTGACCGTGGCCGCGCGCGAGGGGCAGGATAGCGCAATCATCCTGATCCCCGGCACCTATACCGTGAGGGCTGACATGCAGGGCGTAAGGCTTTCGGCCGACTTCACCCTCTCTCCGGGACAGTCTCGCGACATCAAGCTCGAATACTAAGCACCGCGCCTATTTGAACAGGATGAGGCTTGCCGCCAGCGCCGCCATGCCGCTGACGATGCCATAGACCGTTTCATGGCCCCGCGCATAGCGCTTGGCGGATGGCAGCAACTCATCAAGCGCCAGAAACACCATGGCGCCCGCAATCATGCCGAACACCACGGCAAACACGTTGGGCGTGAGGAACGGCGCCAGCACCGCATAGCCAATGAGGGCACCGGCCGGTTCCGCCAGAGCCGACAGAACGGTGGCAATCAACGCCTTCTGCTTGCTGCCCGTAGCAAAATAGACGGGTATGGCGATCGACACGCCTTCAGGAATGTTGTGAATGGCAATCGCCGCCGCCAGCGGAATGCCAACCACCGGATTTTCGAGTGTCGCAAGAAATGTGGCGAGGCCTTCGGGAAGGTTATGGGCTGTGATGGCGAAGGCCGCCAGCAGACCCACCCGCTTGATATGCGCCTGGTCGCTGTTGTCGGAGGATATGGCGGCATGTGGGTTTGGGATCGATCGGTCGATCAGGATCAGCAGCAACGCCCCGGCAAAGAAGGCAAGCGTCGCATAGATATAGGCCAATTTCGGGTCATGGAGTTGGGCGAACCCCTGCTCCGCTTTCCAGAAGATTTCCACGAGCGACACATAGACCATGGCGCCGCCCGCAAAGGCCAGACCGAAGGCGAGAAGCCTCGGGCTCGGCTCACGCGAAAAGATAACGAACAGGCTACCGAGAACCGTGGACAAGGCGGCGGCAGCGCAGACGCCGATCGCCACCAGAAAGTTCGATTGGGCTAACCAGTCCATTCCTTCCCCTGCTTTTCATGTAACTTGGAACCGCCTAGTCCGTTTTTCAAGGGGCCATCAACCGCGGGGGCTGCCGGCGGCCCTAGTCCAGTCCGTCAAGGAAAGCCTTGGCCGATGCAGCGATCTCGGCCTTGCGGCCCTCCTCCATCTTTGCCAGCGTGCGGTAAGGCATCGCCATGCGCGGGTTCTTCCGCAGGCGCGGTTCGTTCCGCATCAGGAAATCCCAGTAGAGATAGTTGAACGGGCAGGCCTTGGGTCCGAGCTTCACATCGGGCTTGTAGGCACATCCGGTGCAGTAATCCGACATGCGGTCGATATAGGCACCCGATGCCGCATAGGGCTTGGACGCCATGATGCCGCCATCGGCATAGAGCGCCATGCCATGGGTGTTGGGCAGTTCCACCCATTCGAAGGCGTCGGCGTAGACGAGCAGATACCACTGCTCGACCTGCTTCGGGTCGAGCCCGGCCAGCAGGGCGAAGTTGCCGGTTACCATAAGGCGCTGAATATGGTGGGCATAGGCGTGCCGCCGGGTATCGCTGATCGCCTGGCGCAGACAGTTCATCGCGGTTTCACCCGACCAGAAGAAACCGGGCAGCGGGCGCGCCGCCTCCAGCGCGTTGGTTTGCGCATAGTCCGGCATCTTCAGCCAGTAGAGGCCGCGCACATATTCGCGCCAGCCAAGGATCTGGCGGATGAACCCTTCGACCGCGTTGAGGGGAGCCGCCCCCGCCTTCCATGCTTCCTCCGCTGCTGTGCATACTTCGCGCGGGGTCAGCAGGCCGATGTTCAGGTAAGGTGAGATGATGGAGTGATAGAGGAACGCGTTCCCCTCCTTCATCGCATCCTGATAGTCACCGAAATTGGGCAGGCAGGCCGTGATGAAATGGTCCAGCGCCTCCAGCGCGTCATCGCGCGTCACCGCCCAGCCGAAGGGTTCCAGATCGCCGAAGTGTTGGGCAAAACGAACCTCCACCATCGCCATCACCTCACGCGTGATCTGATCCGGCTCGAAGCGCTGGCGTTTTGGTGGCACGGAATTTTTCGGAAGTGCCTTGCGGTTGTCATGGTCAAAGTTCCACTGCCCGCCCACTGGCTCGCCGTCAGCCATGAGAAGGTCCGAAGCGCGCCGCATCTCGCGGTAGAAGAACTCCATGCGGAGTTCCTTCCGTCCCTTGGCCCACAGCGCAAAGCTGGCGGGCGTGGCGAAGAACCGGTCATCGTTCCGGATCTCAGCGCCCCAGCGCTTCATCATTTCCAGAACCCGCCATTCGCCAGGCTCGGTCACGATGACTTGCGCGGGTTTGTGCCGCTGAGTGGCGCGCTGCACTTCCGAGGAGAAGGAGTTCGTATTCGCGGGGTCATCCAGGGTCACATAATCAACATTGATCCCCGCGTGGCGCAGTTCTTCCGCGAAATGGCGCATGGCGGAAAAGATCAGCGTCAGCTTCTGCTTGTGGTGCTTCACATAGGTGGCTTCCTCCACCACCTCCATCATCAGCACCACATCTCCCGCAGCATGATCGCGCAGAGAAGACAGGCCGCGCGTCAGCTGGTCGCCAAACACGATGCGGAGCATGGTCATGGCTTGCGCGCTTTCAATGCGGTGCGGCACCGGTCAGAACAGACCTTCACGTGCTCCCAGTCACGTTCCCATTTCTTGCGCCAGCTGAAGGGCTTGCCGCAAGCCTCACACGGCTTGCTTGGAAGCTCGGCCTTCTTGCGCATGCGCGGCACGCAAACTAACCCTTGGTGCGGAGCATCGAGCGGCCGCCATCGACGCCGATCACCTGCCCCGTGATCCACGAGGCGTCACCCGAAAGCAGGAAGGCCGCAGCGGCCGCCACGTCACCAGCCTCTCCCAGGCGCTGCAGCGGATGAAGTGCTGCAATGGCAGTTGCCATCTGCTCGCTGGAGGTCAGCGCGGCAGCCAGCGGTGTTTTGGTGAGAGACGGAGCCACGCAGTTGACCCGCACCTTGGGGGCGAGTTCGGCAGCGAGCGACAGCATCAACCCCTCCACTGCGCCTTTCGACAGTCCGATCGAGGCATGGGACGCAAAGCCCTGCGCCACCGCGACGGTGGAGAACAACACGATGCTCGACGTTCCGCCATGTGCCTTCAATGCCGGAAGCGCCGCCTGTACGGCACGCAGGGCGCCCAGCGCATTGAGCGTGAAATCCCGCTGCACGTCTTCATCCGTGATGCGGGAGACAGGCTTCAGGTTGATGGTGCCGACGCAGTAGGCAAGGCCCGCCACGTCCGGCCCCGCGGCCTTCACCGCAGCTTCCAGTGCGGCGCGGTCAGAGACGTCGGCCACCGCATGAGAGCACCCGGTTTCAGCGGCCAAGGCCTGGAGCTTTGCAGCATCCCGGCCAATGGCGTGGACTTTGCCACCCCCAGCCGCAAGCCTGCGGGCGAGAGCGGAGCC
>CAYMQH010000015.1:6508-16870 GCA_964392525.1 uncultured Aestuariivirga sp. | reverse complement strand
CAATGGCGTGGACTTTGCCACCCCCAGCCGCAAGCCTGCGGGCGAGAGCGGAGCCGACGCCACCCGTGGCGCCAACAATGATGTGTGTGTTCGACATAAACGATAGTACGAACCGTGCCGGCATTCGGTTCAGTGGGCGTAAAGGCCCTCATCCGCCCTTCGGGCACCGTCTCCCGCGCGCTGTGCGGGAGAGCGAAGAACGTTGAGTTACACCTTCTCCCACCCTCAGGTGGGAAAAGGTGTCACGGTACGCGACGGATGAGGGCACTGCCTCAATCCCGTTTCAGGTCCGGCGGCGTTGCCTCGTCCTTGAGGGCTGCCAGCGCCTCATCGAGGCTCATCGGCGTCTGGTCCTGCGAGCCAAGGCGGCGGAGGTTCACCGCGCGCTCTTCCATCTCGCGCTTGCCGACCACCATGATGACCGGAACCTTCTGCACGGAGTGCTCTCGGACCTTGTAGTTGATCTTCTCGTTGCGAAGGTCTGCCTCGGCGCGCAATCCCGCCTTCCTGAGCATGTCCCGCACTTCGAGCGCATAGGCATCGCTGTCGGAGGTGATGGTGGCAACGACAACCTGCGTCGGCGCAAGCCACAGCGGGAAGTGACCAGCAAAATGCTCGATCAGGATACCGAGATAACGTTCCATCGAGCCGCAGATGGCGCGGTGGATCATGACCGGCACCTTCTTCTCGCCGTCAGCACCGATATAGAAGGCGCCGAAACGCTCCGGCAGGTTGAAGTCCACCTGCGTGGTGCCGCACTGCCAGTCACGGCCGATTGCATCCCGCAGCACATATTCGAACTTGGGGCCATAGAAGGCGCCCTCGCCCGGGTTCACCGCCGTCTTGATCTTGCCGCCGGATTCCGAAGCGATCTGCTCCAGCACCTTCGACATGATGCTTTCAGCACGGTCCCATGCCTCATCCGAGCCCACACGCTTTTCAGGCCGAGTCGATAGTTTGACGACGATCTGCTCGAAGCCGAAGTCCTTGTAGGTGGACAGGATCAGATCATTGATCTTCAGGCACTCCTCCGCCATCTGGTCTTCGGTGCAGAAGATGTGCGCGTCATCCTGCGTGAAGCCGCGCACGCGCATGAGGCCGTGCAGCGCGCCCGAGGGTTCATAGCGGTGCACATTGCCGAATTCGGCAAGACGCAGCGGCAGCTCGCGGTAGGAGCGGAGCCCGTGCTTGAAGATCTGCACATGGCCCGGGCAGTTCATCGGCTTGATGGCGAAGACCTGATCATCCTCCGTCGTGTCGCCGGCGGAGGTGGCAGCGAACATCGCCTCCTTGTACCAGCCCCAGTGGCCGGAGGTTTCCCACAGCGACTTGTCGAGAAGCTGCGGTGCATTCACCTCGTCATAGTCGAGCTTGGCCAGGCGGCGGCGCATGTAGGCGATCAACTGCTGGAACATCGTCCAGCCCTTGGCATGCCAGAAGACAACGCCCGGGCCTTCCTCCTGGAAGTGGAACAGGTCCATCTCGCGGCCCAGCTTGCGGTGGTCGCGCTTCTCGGCCTCCTCCAGCGCATGGAGATAGGCCTTGAGGTCATTCTCGTTCGCCCAAGCCGTGCCGTAGATGCGGGTGAGCATCGGGTTCTTGGCATCGCCGCGCCAGTAAGCACCGGCAACCTTCATCAGCTTGAAGGCGTTGCCGACCTTGCCGGTCGACGTCATGTGCGGCCCACGGCACAGGTCGGTCCAGCCGCCCTGGTCATAGAACTTGATGTCCTGGTTGCCGGGAATGGCGTCGACCAGCTCGACCTTGAACAGCTCGCCCTTCTGGCGGAAGAATTCCTTCGCCTCTTCGCGCGTCTTCACTGACTTGGTGAACGGCTTGTCGCGCTGGATGATCTCGCGCATCTTCTTTTCGATCGCGGCAAAATCTTCCGTCGTGAAGGGCTCGTTGCGGAAGAAGTCGTAATAGAAACCATTCTCGATGGTTGGGCCGATGGTCACCTGCGTGCCGGGAAAAAGCTCCTGCACGGCTTCAGCCAGCACATGGGCGCAATCATGCCGGATCAGTTCGAGGGCTTCCGCGTCATCGCGCGTCACGATACGCAGTGTTGAATCTGCGGTGATCGGATCGGCAAGATCGACAAGCGTGCCGTTGACGACGGCGGCCACTGCCTTCTTCTCGAGGGATTTGGAAATGGACGCCGCCACATCGCGGGCGGAGACCCCCTGTTCAACCTGGCGGCTGGCGCCATCGGGGAAAGTCAGCGTGATCATCTGGTCCTCCTGCTCACTCCCGCCAACGCGTGCGGGTAAGCGAAATCAATGGTTTAGAGTGCGGCCGGGATTTAGGACTTGCCGGCCTCATGGTCAAGCCGGGAATCCTGCTCCTTCATCCGCCACACCGGGCCTTCATAGACGTCCGGCACGGGATCAAAGCCAGATTGCCCCCACGGATGGCAGCGGCAGATGCGGGCGAAGCCCAGGCCTACGCCCCGCGCTGCACCATGCTTGCGGATCGCGTCGCTCGTATACTCGGAACAGGTCGGTAAATAGCGGCAGCGGCGGCCGATGAAGGCCGATAACGTCAGCTGATAGACTCTGATGATTCCGAGCAGGATATGTTTCATGATGCTTGGAATGGAATACAGGATTCAGCATGACCGATAAACCCAACATTCTCTTCATCATGGCTGACCAGTTGGCGGCGCAGTTCCTGCCCTTCCATGGCCACAGGCTGGTGAAGACACCGAACCTGTCGCGGCTCGCCGCCGAGGGCGTGGTGTTCGAGAATGCCTATTCAACGAGCCCGCTGTGCGCGCCCGCCCGCGCCACGGTGATGAACGGCCTGCTGCCCTCGCGCACCGGGGTTTACGACAATGCGGCGGAGTTCCCCTCCTCCATTCCCACCTGGGCGCACTACCTGCGGCTGGCGGGCTACAAGACCTGCCTTTCCGGCAAGATGCATTTCGTGGGGCCGGACCAGTTACACGGACTTGAGGAACGACTCACGACCGACATCTACCCAGCCGATTTCGGCTGGACGCCCGATTGGCGCCTGCGGCAGGAGCGCATCGACTGGTGGTACCATAACATGACCTCGGTGCTTCAACCCGGCATCGCCGAGATTACCAACCAGCTCGAATTTGATGACGAGGTGGCCTTCCTCGCCATCCGCAAGATCTATGACTATGTGCGCTTCGAGCCGGACAAGTCCTTCTGCCTGATGACATCCTTCACCCATCCGCATGATCCTTATGCGGCGCGTAAAAAATTCTGGGATCTTTACAAAGACGAGGACATCGACCTACCCGCCATTCCCCGCGTGGACCGCGCCCACCTCGATCCGCACAGCCAAAGACTTTATGATGTATCCGCCATGGACGACTACACGGTGACGGAGGCGGACCTCCGCGCCGCACGCCATGGCTACTATGCCAACATCTCCTATGTCGATGATCTCGTCGGCCAATTGATCGACGCACTGGACGCCACGGGCAAGCTCGATGACACGGTGATCGTCTTCACCTCCGACCACGGCGATTTTCTCGGCGAACGTGGGCTCTGGTACAAGATGTCCTATCTCGAACCCTCGGCCCATGTGCCGATGCTGATCTGGTCGCCCAAGCGCTTCGCGGCGCGGCGGGTGAGCGAGCCGGTGACGCTGGCCGATATCCTCCCCACGCTGACGGCAATCGGAAATGGCGGCGTGGCAACGCTCTCACGCCCCGTCGATGGCCGCTCGCTCTACCCGCTGCTGATCGGCGGGTCGGAAGACCCGAACGGCACAGCCTGGTGCGAATATCTGGCGGAAGGCGCCGTTGCCCCCATGTACATGCTGCGCCGGGGGCCGTGGAAGTTCATCCACTCGCCCGTCGATCCCGATCAGCTTTACAATCTCGTTGATGACCCGCTGGAGCTTCACAACCTCGCGCCAAGGCACCCGCTGGCAGCGGAGTTCCGCGCCGAGGTGGAAGCCAGGTTCGACATTTCCCGCATCAACGCGCAAGTGCTCGAAAGCCAGCAATCCCGCCACATGATGTTCGAGGCGCTGAAGCACGGCAACCACTTCCCGTGGGACTTCCAGCCGTTGCGCGATGCCTCCGAGCAATACACCCGCAACCACATGAGCGTCACTGACCGCGACCTGAAATCCCGCTTTCCCCACGCGCCGGATATCGAGAACAAGCGGAAGCTTCATGGTGAAGCATAACAACCCCGACCCACGTGGGCTGATCTGAGGCCTGCGGCCAGATCACCACAACCCGCAAAGCCGACGGACACCGACAGGCACCGCGCCGAGTTACTGGGCAGTCGAGACCCGCTCACCCACCCCTGGTCGTCTGCCCGGCCGAACCGGGCTATGGCGCACAGACTGTGGCACCATGTTGCCAGTCTCACAGGCCCACCCCAGGCGGGACCAGACCGCCCACGCCCGATTTCACCGCGCCATGCGTGAAACGACCCATGGATTGAACTCTGCGGAAAGATAGTTTATCATTCTGGTGTGGAAGAGTGTAACAGATGTTCAAGGCGAACCGTCCGAAACCACTGAAATCCAGAGTCGCTGACTTCTTCTGGCCGAGCAGCGGGTTTCGTCGTGCCTGGCAGTTCCGCATGAAGCGTCTGTCCCGCATGCAGGTGAGCGAGCACCGGATCTCGCTCGGTTTTGCGGCCGGTGCCTTCGCCTCCTTCACGCCTCTCATCGGCTTTCACTTCCTCCTCGCGGCGGCTCTTGCGCTCGTCCTGCGCGGCAATCTCGTCGCCTCAGCAGTTGGCACCGTGGTAGGCAATCCGCTGACATTTCCGCTGATCTGGCTTTCAACCTATCAACTGGGCATCAAGCTCACGGGTGCGGAGGGCGCGGCGTCCGATCCGTTCTCATCTGGCCTGTTCTCCGTGACCGAGTTGTCCACGTCGGTCGGAACCGTTCTGCTGCCCATGCTGGTGGGCGGTATTCCGCTCGGGCTTGCCTGCGCGCTGGCCTGTTATTGGCTGGTGTTCTCCTCACTGCGGAAAATCCGCAAGATCAGGAAGGCCAACTGGGCGACGGCCCAGCAGGGCAGCGCGGGATAGCGCCAACCGCCGGGCGCTGCAAACTATTGCTGAACGGCCATTTTTCATCCAAACTTTGAACCGTTCGCCTGCATACCACGCAGACGTTGCAATTTTTTCCGGGAGGGTTCGGTTTGGCTATGGATGTGGCCGTCAGCATTCGCAAAGCCGTGAAGCGCTATGGCACGACAACCGCCCTTGCCGGCGTCTCACTCGATATTGCCGACAACGCATTCTTCACGCTGCTCGGCCCCTCCGGTTGCGGCAAGACCACCCTGCTCCGCATGATCGCCGGTTTCGAGGCGGCCAGCGGCGGCGAGATCCTGCTGTTTGGCCAGAACATCGCAAACCTTGAGCCGAACCTGCGGCCCGTCAATACGGTGTTCCAGAACTACGCCCTGTTCCCGCACATGTCGGTGATCGACAACGTGGCCTTCGGCCTCCGCATGAAGGGCGTCGATGCCGCGACGCGCCGGGCCCGTGCCGGGCGCATGCTGGAGCTCGTGCATCTGTCGCAACTCGCTGACCGCCTGCCCTCGCAGCTCTCCGGCGGCCAGCAGCAACGCGTTGCGCTGGCACGCGCGCTGGCGCCGGAGCCCAAGGTGCTCTTGCTCGACGAGCCGCTCTCCGCACTGGACCTGAAGCTCAGGCAGGCGATGCGCGTGGAGTTGAAGCAATTGCAGGAAGAAACGGGCATCACCTTCCTGTTCGTCACGCATGACCAGGATGAAGCCCTCACCATGTCGGACCGGATCGCCGTCATGTCGCAGGGCCTCGTTCAGCAGGTCGGCAGCGCGCGCGAGATTTATGAAGCACCGGTCAACCGCTTCGTGGCGGAGTTCATTGGCGAAACGAACCTGATCGACGTCGAGGTGACGCGGGTGAGCGCCGGCATGGCCGATCTTCTCCTGCCATCCGGCCAGAGGCTGAGCTGTTCGTCGGCGGCTACCGCAACCGGCCGCCATGCGCTGTCGATCCGGCCTGAACGTGTCACCGTGGCGCCGGACGGGGAACTGACGGCGACGGTTGAGCGCGTCGTCTACATGGGGAGCGACCTCAAGCTGCTCACAAGGCTTGAGGGCGGCAGTGAATTCGCGGTTCGCGTCCAGAACGCAGCGCGCACTGAGGTACCGGAGCCCGGTACGCGCATCAGCCTCAAGCTCGAGGAAGGCGCGGCGCGCCTGCTGGCCGACTGATGGCCGGCCCACTGCGCGATACCGGCGGCAGTGCCGCCAATTATGCGAGCCTCGTGCGGCCCCTGCTGCTGCCCGCCTGGCTCATCATCGGCGTGCTGCTCTTGCTGCCTGTGCTGCTCATGGTGGTCTATTCCTTCCTCACCAAGGAATTCCGCGGCGGCGTCGAATGGACCTTCACGCTCGCCGCTTATGACCAGTTTTTCCTGACGCGCGGCCTGTTCGGCGATGAGCCTGCCCGCATCGAGTGGACCTACATCAATATCTTCTGGCGCTCGATCTGGCAGGCGGCGCTGGCCACGGTGCTCTGTCTGCTCATCGGTTTCCCCACCGCCTGGTTCATCGCCACCAGGCCACCGCAAAGCCGCGGCATCTGGCTGTTCCTCATCACCATTCCCTATTGGGTGAACCTGCTGATCCGCACCGTCAGCCTGCGCTTCATCCTGCGCGACAATGGCCCCTTGAACGATGCGCTCATCGCCACCGGGCTGATCGATGCACCGCTGCCGATCCTCAACACGAACATTGCGGTGCAGATCGGTCTCTTCTACTCCTACCTGCCCTTCATGGTGCTGCCGATCTATGCGGCGGTCGAACGCTATGACTTCGCGCTCTCGGAGGCTGCTGCCGATCTCTATGCCAGCCGCTGGCAGGCCTTGCTGCATGTGGTGCTGCCGGCGGTCAAGCCCGGCATCGTGGCGGGCGCCATCCTCGTCTTCATTCCCGCGCTCGGCGCCTTTCTCGCGCCGGACCTGCTTGGCGGGGCAAAGTCCTTCATGATCGGCTCGCTCATCGACGAGCAGTTCCGCGGCAGTCAGGGCAACTGGCCCTTCGGTGCTGCAGCCTCCGTCATCCTGATGACGCTTGTGCTCATCGCACTGCTCATTCAGGCGCGTGCGGCCGCGCGGAGAAGCCCATGAAAAGCGTGCGCCACTATCCGGGCTTTCTTGCGATAACCATCGTCTGCCTCGCGGTGCTCTATGTGCCGCTGATCGTGGTGGCCGTCTATTCCTTCAACAACTCGACCTCCATCACCAACTGGGGCGGCTTCTCGCTGCGCTGGTATGTGGATGTGTTCACCGGGCCCGAGGCGGAGCGCTTCGGCCAGGCGACATGGAATTCCCTCACCATCGCGCTGATCGCGGCCAGCGCGGCAACCATGGTGGCAACGGCCGCGGCCCTCGCCATGATCCGGGGCGGGCGGTTCCGCGGCCGAGGGGCAAGTTTCGCACTGATCAACCTGCCCCTTCTCGTTCCGGAAATCGTCGTGGCGGTGGCAACGCTGATTTTCTTCACCACCATCGGCCTGACCACCGGCTACCTCACGATCGTGCTGGCCCACATCACCTTCTGCATCCCCTTTGCCTATCTGCCCATCGCCGCTCGCCTCAGCGGCATCGAGGCCAGCTATGAGCAGGCGGCACGCGATCTCTATGCCACGCGCTGGCAGGCCTTCCGCCTCGTGCTGCTGCCGCTTCTGGGGCCAGGCCTCGTTTCCGGCTGGCTGCTGGCCTTCATCATCTCGCTCGATGACTTCATCATCACCAACTTCGTCAAGGGTGCAGGCATGGAGACACTGCCGACCGCGATCTTCGGATCGGTGAAGCAGGGCATCAAGCCGAACATCATGGCGATTTCCACGCTGATGCTGCTTGTATCAGCGCTTTTTGTCAGCCTAAGTTACCTCATCAACCGCCGCGGCCGCAGTGCCGCCTAACACCTGGAGTGACCGCATGAAACGACCTGTTACCCTTGCCGCCCTTGTGGCGTCCTTCTTCGCCCTCCAGGCCTCGCCGGGCCTCGCCGAAGGCCAGCTCAAGGTCTACCACTGGTTCGAATACATTCCGCAGGAACTGGTGGACAAGTTCGAGAAGGAAACCGGCATCGACGTCACCATCGACACCTATGACAGCAACGAGGCGATGCTCGCCAGCCTGAAGGCCGGTAAGCTCGGCCAGTATGACGTGGCCGTGCCGGGTGACTACATGGTCGAGATCATGCGCACCGACGGCCTGCTCGACAGCTACACGCGCGAGGAAATGCCGAACTTCGGCAACATCGCGCCAGAATGGGTCGATGTACCGTTCGATCCCGGCCGCAAGCACTCGATCCCCTATCAGTGGGGCTCCACCGCATTCTCGGTGAACCGCGACGTGTTCAAGGGCGACATCTCCTCGCTCGGCATCATCTTCAATCCGCCGGATGAGCTGAAGGGCAAGATCAACGTGCTGGACAGCCAGGGCGAGGTTCTGGCCTTGGGCTCGCTTTACCTCGGCATTCCACAGTGCACCCAGGACCGCGCCCAGTTGAAGGCGCTGAACGACATGCTGCTGGCCGCCAAGCCCTACTGGGCCTCTTTCGGCTCCGACACCGCCAAGGACGTTCTCGTGTCCGGCGATGCCGCGGCCGGCATGATCTACAACGGCTTCTCGGCCAAGGCACGGGCGGAAGGTGCAAAGGTGGAATATGCCTTCCCCAAGGAAGGCTACGTGGTGTGGATGGACAACATGGTCCTGCTGAAGGACGCGCCCAACCGCGCCAACGCGCTCAAGTTCATGAACTTCCTCCTCGATCCTGAAAATGCCGCCGCGGTGACCAACTACGCGGCCTACACCGCAGGTGTGAAGGGCGTGGAGCCGTTCCTGTCGGATGCGGTCAAGAATTCCCCGGAGAACAACCCGCCCGCCGGCCAGAAGGGTGAATTCATCAAGGCCTGCGACCAGGAAACCCAGAAGCTCTATGACGCGATCTGGACCAATCTGAAGAAGTAAGCACTCCCGGGTTCACCCCCAGGGGGTGAACCCGATCTCCGCCGGCGGAGCCACAGGCTTGGCTCACCCGCCTTCGCAATGCTGCACCTTGCCCCTGCCCCCGCGAGGAGCAGGCAGCGATCCATGAAAACTGGCGGCCTTCCGATCGCAAAGGCTGTGATACCGGGCGCCTCAACGCAGACGGATCACCAGGAAGCCCGCATGATCAATTATCATCTTCTGCTGTTCCAGACGCACGGCCTGCAGGATGTGGCGGACTTCGAGGCCATGCGTGAGATTATCCACACCCGGTATCCCGACATCCGGACGTTCATCTTCTCGATCAGCCTCTCGCCAGAGTATCTCCTCCTGGTCGAGAATAATGCCGATGGCGTCATGCCCGTGGTTGTCCGCATCGACACTGGCAACCCCGTCTGGACTGAGATCTCGTCAAAGCCGACGCTGATGTTCTCGCCCATACCGATGGACCTGAGGTCCGATGTGAGAGGCCACCGGATGTTCGGCGAACATATTTCCAAGACGGAGGAAATGAGACGTCTCGCCAGCAAGGGCTTTCCCATTCCGCGCACCATGGAGATGGAGCACGCATCCCGGATTGATGAAAACGAATGGGGTCCGCTCGTCATCGTGAAGCCGACGGCCGGACGGGGCAGCAACAATGTCCGTGTGATGAGAACCCGCGACATCGCCCGTGTCAGCGCCAACACGAACCGCCCTCCTGAGCCTGGTCCTGCAATGCTGATACAAGAGTGGATCGATACCGGGCCCTTACTCACCAGCTACCGAGTCATGACTGTTCTCGACAAGGTCATCTACATCATGAAGTCCTCCGCCATGCAGGCGTGGGAGATCTCTGACCACACGGTTGGCACTGAGGGCCTGTTTCTCGGCAAGATGCGGGAACCCTACTCCCAGCAGCTTGTGCGGGAGCAGGATGTCCATCAGTTGGCTTCAGATCTTTGCCGCACATTCTCATACACGACGAGCTTGGGCCTCGACATCCTCCGCGACAGTAAAAGCGGAAAACTCTACGTGCTCGAAATGAACTCAGGCTATCCTACTTGGCATCTGTCATCGCGCTACATCAAGTGGCTCGATAAGCAACATCGTTCCTACACGCACATGGACCGCTACACCCAGTTCAACGCCATCGAGGAAATCAGCCATTCGCTCGCGCAGGCCGTTTACCGCCTCGCCCGTTGAAGAGTGCATGGGAACGGAACCCCAATATGGCCAATACGGTCGCCTCGCGCTGGCCTTGCAATGCCAACGACTCTACCCACGGATGGATCGTAAAAGGGGCTCACACCAAAGGGGCTCACACCAAGACCGCTAAACGCGTGCTTCACTCTCGCGGTCGGCGCACTCTACCAGTGGACCAGACAGTCA
>CAYMQH010000015.1:0-6408 GCA_964392525.1 uncultured Aestuariivirga sp. | reverse complement strand
AAACGCGTGCTTCACTCTCGCGGTCGGCGCACTCTACCAGTGGACCAGACAGTCAGGTGAATAACATCTCAACCCAAACTGTCCAAGGACTACTCGAGCAGTCGGCAAAACGCTCGCTATGCGGCACTGAAAAATTCTATGGCGCTCTCAGGATCAGCAACGACGTGGTGATTAGAGACGTCGCAAATTTCATAGTGAACATTACAGCGTGTAAGAAACTCACTTAGAGTAACGGCTGGTGGTACTGGATCAAGTATCCGGGCACGCAGGCCCGCCTTCGCCCACACAGCATTCGCCCACTCCGCACCCCTTATGCCATAAATACGATCTGCCCGCGCGAACGTCTTGATTTGACATCCTAGGCAATGCTGTCCCGGTTCGTATATCATGTGCGACACGCCAGACAGGCGGAGAGCCTCCGAAATGTCCGACAGATTAATGATGCTGCGCCGACTTGTTCCATAGCCCTTCACTTCTGCCGACCCCTCAGTATAAAAGCTGTTGGGCTGTGAGCGTTGAAGAAGCAAGTTCTCGTGGGTTTCACACCCTTCACCTCCACAGACATAATCCAACCATGAGCCTGCGATCAGTCGGCATATGTCAATCACATCCTGCTTGTTTGCCCAGCGATAGTCCCACGCAGGAACGAAAAATGGCTGCGACAAGTTCGCAGGGTCAACGACATCAAAATCGAAACCGATCCGGTTCAGAGTGTCCACAAGTATGGGTGTCATCACTGGTCCACAGTCAACGACTTGAAAATAGCGGAGTTTTGCCGCCGTCTGGCAGTGGATGAGAGGTAAAAGATAACCGAGCAGGAAATGAAAGTAATGTTCGCGCGACCCACCGGCCAGAGCCTCGCTCGGGTTCAGGACATACTGAAGCGGATGTGGCGTCCAACTGCGAGAAATTAGACCGTCATCACTGTCGCGGCCTGAGCCTCCAGCGAGAGTAAAGACATCGCGTCGGATATAGGTGTAGGTACATGGGCTCATATCCTACCCTCTCCCCCCGCCCTAACCAACGACCATGCAAGGCGGAGTTCCAGAGAGGTTTGGAGAGAGCGCGACATCATGTTGGTCAACTGCTCGCTACTCATCCACTCAAAGCCGCTACCAGGATCGAAGCGATCAGATTCCGATACGGCACGGAGTGACACTCGGATGGGCCACCGCCAGAAGCGACCGCCTTCCGCACTAGTCATAACTCCCGTCGAGCTCATTTGCCCGCAAACTTCTTGAGCGGGAAACCAAAGCCGCTTGTTAAACAACCCTATTTGTGTCCCGAGACTGACCGCGTAACTTCGCTGCCCGCCTTCGTCTCTATAGACCAAGCAGATGGATTTCTCCCGGGCCGGGCAGAGCAGCGGTTGCGTCCACTCATTCACCTCGCGTGTTGAGCTGCGACAGCGGAAAAACCGGACTCCTACCCCATTGCTATCAGTGTGCAGTGCTCCAATCGCCAATGGAACGGAGCGCGGCCGCAACTCGGCACCAGCTTCCCCAAAGCCAGCCTCCGACTTGGTCTGGAATGGCCCTGAAACATGAGTGAAACACGCCCTTAGATCAGGAGAAACCATCCAGTCGTGCTGCATCAATCCGCAGAGGACGTTAAGCGAAACCCATGTAAAGCCGGGTGGCGCCTCTACAGCCTCCCGCAGATCCAGAACGAGAAAACGCTTGACCTTCTGAAAATAGAACTCACCCCAGTCGAACTGATAACCGTCATAAATCACTTCGCCAAAGCCTGTCGGATCAGCAACAATGTCCAGGAAAGGCGTAGCCTTTCCACCATGCTCCCGCCGAAAATTGTTGGGTGTCGACTGTATGGTCGTCGTGAGACTGGTGACGCCTAAGGTTCCGGGTTCCGATCGGAATTGAAGAAGGGCGAATCTCTGACCATCCTGCTCCGCCATGAGCAGAACAATGAGTGCACCACCACTCTGGGTAAGCAGATAGTTATACTCATTTTCAGCGCCCTGATAGAGCCCTATTCTGAAGAAGTCTGATCGCGTGTTTACCAATTCGCCGTGGGACACTACCCAGTCGCCGCTGCCAGTCGCGGTCTCGACACTTGTCTGCTTGGAATGGGCACTACACAAGTTTCGGAGTTGCTCGATAACCAGAAGCTCGGATTTCATATTTCTAACCAGCTGTATCCTAGGCGTCGTGATGGGCAGTTCGTCAGTCGTAAGCATTTCAATTCGACGATCTGTGCGACTGACGCTCGCCGAAGCTACCTCTACACTCTGGAAAGCATTCTTTGCCTAGTGGCGCCATGATAAGCGCTGCATGACATGACAACATTCTTGTTAACGCGTCGCTTGTGCCTGCATCCAATTCTGGAATATGGCATCAACCTGGTTCCTTGGAAGCCGCTCCCAGTTGGGATAATCCAACGGAAACAACTGATTCTCCCGATTCGACGCGCGTTGGCCGTTGGCATCATATCGTCTCACCTTTTCGAAGCGCTGCTTATCCGACAAGAATATCCATGATAGATGGTACAGCGCGGCCTCGGGTGGAGCCACAATTGTGCAGCCGACACTTATGCCCGGTGTGTGAATTGTGCTGTCAAAACTCGCAGAACGGCGATTGAACAATCGGTATTGCTTCTGATAATCTGGGGCGAACCTGTCGTGCTGTGGCCGCAGGAAACTACTGGTGCGCCACACGACCTGATGACGCTGGAATGCAACGACACAACCATCGACAACATCTACCTTTCGGGCAAATGAAACTGCCTCCATGGTGGGAACTTCATCACAATCGACCCGGAAGATCCAGTCGGTTGGGGAAGCCGCTGCGAAGGCCTCATATCCGTTTTCAATGAATGGTTTAGAGTTTTGAAACTCGACGGCGCGGACGCCAAGCGTCTGGACCAGGCGTCGCGTTGCAGGCAGGCACTTCTGGTCGATGGCATAGATGACGGGCACATTGAGGCTGTCAAAGTAGTACTTTGAAAACATCAGAGCGTCCGTCTCATCATAGAGAGGAACAAGAATTGTCACATCACGCATTTTGTTCCTCCCTCGCCGATTCAGGCATGTGCATGCCCCGATAGTGTAAACATCAAGCAAGTCACCCAAGACACCTTCGTCGCTTGAGATTGTTGACGATATTCAACTTTGGCGAATGCGGGCAAGTTCTGCTTGGCAGAGGCTCAATTCGGTCGTCCGCAAATTTCTCTCGGACTGAACAGACTGTAGATGGGCCTCGAGCGCCTGAAATCGTTCGAACAAGGCCTTGTATGACTTGAGCAGTGGGCCATGATTTTGTCGGTATTTGGAGAAGCTGGACAGCAGTGTTTCACAACTTTTCTCCAGTATGCCCGATTGCTTTAACTCAATATCACCTTTACGCGGGACGACAAACATAGCAATCGCCTCACTCAACACCTGTGGCTCGATATCAATAAATGAAATTTGCTGATTTTCGCGGTAACCTGAGAAGCTCACCATCTGTCCCGTCAGGGAGTGAACAGTCTTCTCTAGTTCGGAGCGGATTTCATGCAGTGACAGATCGCCCATGAATACAGGGAAATCGCAGGCGTCCGACGCCATCTGATAGAGGAACAAATGCAGCAGGCAGAACCGGACGAAGGTGAAGCTGTCTTGCGGGGTGGTCGTTCCGGTATTGAACACTGCACAGATGGACTTCAGGCGCTCGTCGCCAGAAGACTTGATGATCATGTCTACCGTATCCAGAAAGTATCTATTCCCACCCACGGCGAGTTCCGTATAGGAACACCATTGGTTGAAGAGATCCCGATAGAGGAATATGTGGAATCCGCCGAACGCTTTCTTCAAGGCGGTAATCCGCCCAATGCTGCGCGTGCATGTGAGAACGGGGATCTTTCCCTGTTTTCGCGCAGTCTCGATTAGTGATGAGACATACGCGTATTCATCCGAAGGAAGCGAATCAGTTGAACTTGGAAAATATCTTTCGAACGCAAATTCCCTGCGGAATCCCTCCAGCTGGCCGTTGTCACGAAACAGGGGTGCATATTCTGCAAAGTAGGGAATGGAGGGCGGATGGCGCGAACTCCATGAGGCGTGGTCGATGCGGTGCAGATTGTCCAAACGGCACGACGCTAAGTGCTCGTTGAAAATTTCGGTATAGGTGCAAAATGCTTCATTTTGACGGAATCTCGACTGAAACCATGTGCTCCCGGTTCGAAACGATGAATGGATGAAAATGAGAGGTGCGGAGGCCATCAGTTATTGTTTGTTTACAAATTGCTACCGAAACGAGAAATACCCCATTACACCTTTTCAGTTTCTCCGTCCATGATAGTGCTCGTCAATTCCAAGTGCATGGCGTTCCAAGTCTTCTAGATAAGTTTAATTTGAATTGGATCAATTATCGGGACAACCCGAGGATGAGTTGGAAAGAGTGATGGACTGGCATGATGTTTTAAGAAAAGTGCGTGCACGGAATCTTACCTATCTGAGCGATTCCCGGGTTGCACGCTTGGTCGCCTCCATAGAGAGGGTCAATTCGAGGCGGGTTGAAGGAGCCTTCATCGAAGCCGGATGTGCCCTGGGGGGATCTCTTGTAATGATCGCGGCGGCCAGCGGTGACCGAAGGATCGATGTGTTCGATACCTTCGAGATGATACCGCCTCCCGGTTCTCGTGATCCTGTCGAAGTCCACCGTCGCTACGCCGTCATAGAGATGGGCAAAAGCGCCGGAATCGGTGGAGATATCTATTATGGCTATAGGCCAAATCTGCTTTGCTTCGTGAAGGAACAGATCAACGATTGCCTGGGCAGCGAGACACTTTCCCGCATTACATTTCATAAAGGAAGGCTCGAACAGACGATGCGGATTGGCGGACCAGTGGCCTTTGCTCATGTCGATGTTGATTGGTTCGAGTCGGTCGATGTCTGCGTGAGGCGTATTTGGCCGCTTCTGCAGCCGGGTGGCGTTATGGTTTTCGACGATTATTCCGACTGGGGTGGTTGCAAGGCAGCGGTGGACGAATTCTTCCAAGGACGTAGTGGTTACGAATTTGATGCCGGTGAGGCACTACACGTTACGAAGACTGCCTGGTGACGACCTTTCGCAGACGGCACGCATCAATCTTCAGCAATGAAACGCCTACATCTATCGATAAGCATCTGACGCAAGGGCAGATATTGCATTCCATTTGGCGTTGGGTTGCAAAAGTCAAACGGCGCAAGATCAGAGAGCAATTGAGCCCGACTTGTGTGTCGTAGCAGTTCGAGGAGTCCCGAAAATCTGTAGCGGTCAGTCGCCGTAGGGCAGAATAGGACTGGTGTGCCAAGCGCCAGACAGGGAAGCGCGCAATGAAGCCGAGACGTTACTACAAATTTCGCCGAGGCATAGGTTTCCAGCAGATTATGGGCCAATGTCATACGTCCTACCGGATCGAGGCAGTCCTCGTTCCGGTGCCGTGTTATCACTACCACCGCGCGCGATTTCCGCTCAACATAGTCCACAACTTCGTCATCGAGGTCGTTGACGCAGACAAAGTCCCGCCGCGCCGGTTCACGCTCCGCAGTAAGTGTCAAGGTGAGGCACGCCGAAAAATATGCCGGAATGCTGAGATTGCGAAGCAGTTCCACCGTGTGAGTGTCGCGCGCCCCGACCGGCGAGTGGGAAGCAAGGTATGCGCGTGAGTCAACCTGCCCAACCCGCTGCGAAAACGACTTCCCGGAAGGGTTCAAGATGGGGTCAATGTGCTGTGTTACATGAAAACTGATCAGAAGCGGGACGAGGAACTCGGATGGTGGCCAACACTCCGGGCGGTGCGAAAACCATCCGTTCAATATGATCTTATGGGGTTGGCAGATCGCTTTCGTGTTTAACTCGTCTCTGTCGACCAACGCGTCAACGCGGGGCAAGAAGCAGCGGGCCGCCAGACTTTGAATTTCATCACCAAGATTCTGCGTGCGGTAGCGGAGCAGCGCAAACCGTGCGCCTGTCGCGACTCGGCCGCTCAAATCTCCAAGAACCAATGCTTTTGCCATAATGTTTACTTGCGTCCTAGTGCCGCCAGAGGGAGACAGGTCATCCTCGGGATCGTGCATCCAAAAAGAGACTCTCCTCAGAAAAGGCTGGGGAGCGCTCTTGTCAGTCGCGCAATCTTATCGATCCATGCGTGTCCTTGTCCATGTTCGAGTGCTGATCGATGCGCTCGTGTCGGCCGCCCTAGGGGCGACAGTTCATCCGCAGTGAGGCATTGCGGAACAGGGGAAAGGAAACATGCGCTCCGTACTTGCATCAAAGACCGGCGCCCGATCTGGATAGGATGAGCACGTGACTGGTGACGATTGTAGATATGCCCTATCTTGCGAGATATCCTGTTCCATTTCCCTACTGGGCTTGGAGGATATTGTCGATGACCCAGAAAGATCGCGAGATACAGCGGAGGTTGACGATC
>CAYMQH010000014.1:0-42738 GCA_964392525.1 uncultured Aestuariivirga sp. | reverse complement strand
CGACGTATGACTGGACATCGGAGGAGTGGAGCGTACCCGTCAACGCCACTGTTTCAAAGCTTGTAAAACTCGGCGGCAAGCTGCCCGTCAGCTTCTTCGGCGGGGTGCGCTATTGGGCCGATTCACCAGAGCTGAGAGGCCCCCAGGACTGGGGTGCCCGGTTAGGCTTCACCGTGCTGCTACCGCGCGCCGGAGCAAGGGCGGATTGACGCGAATGGCAGCGCGCCTCTGCGGGCCATGGGCCGGGGCGGCTGTAATGCTTTGCATCGCCCATTGTGCCTGGGCCTCGCTCGCGCAACAGGCTCTGGCGGCCTCGCATCAGCTGGGTTATGACATACAACCAGTGGACGTTCTTTCGTCAATTTTATTCATTCAAGCCGGTGGGCAGGCACCAAGCGATCAGGACACGAACATGGACCAGATTCCGAAAGGACCGGTGCCGCAGCTTCTGAGCCTCGCCACAACGGGATGGCTGGCGCAACAGCCTCGTGAATTTCAGGAGCGCATGACGCGGCTCGGCCGCTGGATCAGCATCAACCGCGGCAGCGTCGTGTACACGGTTGACGATGAAGCAGACGCCATCTACGGGCTTGGCGAGGGTATGCTCGATGTGGCGATCCCGGTCAGCGACGACAAGGAAGTTGTGGTTCACCGCGCCCTGCCTGGCTTCTGGGTGGGGGATGCGGCCCTGCTTGCTGGCTCCCGCCGGACGATTTCTCTTTACGCGGCATCAGACAGCCGCCTGTTCAAGCTGCCCGCCGTGGCCGTGGTGCGCAGCCTGAAAGAATACCCTGATGACTGGATGTGCTTCTACCGCCTCAGCCATGCCAATACGACGATCAGTCTGCGCACGCTGGCCGAGGTCATTTCGCTGCCGCCACGGACGCGCTTCGCCCGTGCCCTGCAGCGCCTCACCTCCACCGGGGGCGAAGTGCGCCTCACGCAGCAGGAACTCGGCCGGATGGTCGGCATGAGCCGCGCCGCCTTCCGGCGCTCCTTCGCCGAACTCATCGCGCAGGGCATCGTCAAGGTGGAATATGGCGGCGTGATCATCAGGGACCGTGCCGCACTCGACTTTGAAGCCTCAAGGAACGATGACTAGAGTGGGATGCGCAGTGTATTTCCCTGCTCCTTGTCCCCCGGGAAAGGGCGGAGCCGATCACTGAAGACAGTTGATAGAAGGCTGTATGTCACATCAACAAATGCTCCAAAAGGTCTGGTTAGCTCCTATAACACCGCGCGCTCTGGCTTTTGCCCGTCTTTGATTTTCGGATGCGGCAATCACAAGAAGGCAGTGCGAGATCACGAGGGACAGAGTTGGCAGCCAGGCAGAAAGATCATCTGCGGTCATGTTATGCCGGTCCCCCAGTTGCGTTGCCTGCAAGGACGATTTCAAGCTCTGCTCCCGCAGTATCAAATGCATCCTCAAGCGCCGCGTTGATGCCACGCGCACCGGCCACAACCGCGCGTGACCACCGCAGGTATTCGAGCTTCCTCTCCAGCGGCCATGATGGCGGCGACTTGGCGAGGGATCGCAAGTTGCTCGTCTTGTCGGCGAGCTTGATCATCTTGGCCCGCGCCGACTTGTGCGGCATCGTCTCGACCTGGAGCCGCTTGCGCTCGGCATACGGCAACGCCTTGTTGTCGGTGACCTCGAGGACCAGCTGCGCCACCTCCGGGCCGAACAGGGCTTCGATCTGCGCCGGCGCGATCCCGGCATCCTCGATCGCGTCATGGAGAACGGCGGCGATGGTCAGGTCAATATCGGCGCCAGCGGATGCCTCGGTAACGAGCTGAGCGACCTCGACCAGGTGGACCACATAAGGTTCACGGGCCTTGCCCTTCCGGCGTTGCCGGGCGTGCCATTGTGCTGCGAGGCTGTACGCCTTCGCCAATGACGAAACAGTGTTCATTCGGATCTCCTTCTGTTGGAGCCCGACTTGAGCCGCTCAGGCTCAAGCCTGGCGGTGCTTTTTTAGGGAACACTGAATGAATAAGACTGGGCCACCCTCGTAGCAAGTCCAAATTTCCAGTCGCGAAATAGGTATGCGTTTTTGTCGCAGGCGATTTATGCCGACTTGCCGGCCTGAACATCCCGCTCGAACAGCTAGCGGTGCTGGTGCACGTAATCCTCCAGCGCCAGCCACTCCTTGGTGATCGGCAGCTGGCATTCGATGAGCTGCGGACCACGCGCCGCCAGCGCATCCCTGAATTTCGCGTGGAAGTCATCGGCGGAAGTGGCGCGATGGGCCGGAACCCCGAGGCCATTGGCGATGCTGACCCAGTCGAGCGCCGGGTTGGCCAGGGACGTGAGCGCGTTCATCCGTGCATTGGCGTCTCCCTCTCGCACCCGCGCCAGTTCAAGATCGAGGATCGAGTAGGCGTCGTTCTTGAGAAGCACGATCACCACGTCCACCTTTTCGCGCGCCATGGACCACAGTGCCTGGACCGTATACATACCGCTACCGTCTGCCTGCAGGTGAACGACCTTGCGGTCCGGGCAGGCGATGGCGGCGCCGAGCGCCATGGGCAGTCCGCCACCGATGGCCCCGCCGTTGAGGGGGTTGAGATAATCGTGAGGCGCTGCCTGGGTCGTCGCTGCGATGATCGGCAAGCCGTTGGTCGCCGCTTCGTCCACCAGGATGGCATTCTCCGGCATGAGCAGGGCAAGGCTCTGGCCGATCGATGATGCCGACAGCGCACCCGACGGCGCAGTGCCCTGTGCGCGCGTGTAGCGCTGCACCTCAGCCCGCCCCGCGCCGGTCGCAATGGCGAGCTGTGCCAATGCCTGTTCCATGTCTTCGTTCACCGAGGCAAGCGTGAACAGTGCGCAATTGGCGGGGCTCTTGTATACAGGCTTGTTGCGATAGGCGAAGGTCGCAACGGGGAAAGCCGCACCGACGAAAACCAGGTGGTCGAACTCCGCGAGGAACTGCACACCCATCTCGAACTCATAGGGGATTGGCTCGATCACCGGACGTCCCGCACCGCGCGCCAGATAGCGCGAGACGAAGGTTTCCGAGAGGAGCCTTGCACCCGTTGCGGCTGCAACCTGTGCCGCTGTTTCAAGTGCAGCGCCATGGAGCACACGGTTGCCGAGCACGAGGCCCGTCTTCTTGCCATTGGAGAGCATGGCCGCCGCAGCGCTGACAGCTGCGTCGGCCACGCGCGGCAAGCCCGGCTGCGCGGGCATCACCGGTGGCGGATTGGCATCCTCCCAGTGGCGGTTGGTCGGCGCCACGATGGTGCAGACCTTGCCGGTCTGGGCGAGTACCGCCGCCCGTGCGCCCAGCTCACCCAACTCGGACGCGCTGCGCGCCTCCTCCGACCAGTGCGAAACCGCGCGCGTGAAATCAGTGATGCGGCCGTTGATCAGTTCATGCTCGGGAAAGTTCGGCTGGTGATAGGACGCATTGGCCCCCACCACATTGATGAGCGGCGTGTTGGCCCGCCCTGCATTATGCAGCATGGCAATGCCGTTGGCGAAGCCGCTGGCCACGTGGAGCAGCGTGAAGGCCGGCTTTCCGGTCATCCGGCCATAGCCGTCCGCCGCACCCGTCACCACATCTTCCTGCAGACAGAGCACGGCGCGCACCTTGTCATTGTTGCCGATCTCGTAGACCAGCTGCATCTCCGAGGTGCCGGGATTGGCGAAGCAGGTGGTGATGCCCGCGTCGACCAGGGCCTTGAACAGGGATTGGGCGCCGTTCATCTGAAAAATCCTCTATCCTGTCTGTGTTTGCCGTATCTCAGTCCTGCACCTGCTCGGCGGAACAGCCGTCCGGCGCGGGCTTGCCGGCCAGCCGGTCGGCGATCCACGGCAGGTACAGGGGCTGCGAGGCAGCCGGCGTCGCGAAATGCGTCAGATCGCCCTTGAGCTGCACACGTGCGACATTGCCGCCCATCTGGCACATGCGCTCACGATAGATTTTATGCATGATGGGCGGCACGACCACGTCCTTCGTGCCCCAGTAGATGATGACCGGCATCACCGGCTTCACATCGGGCCCGGAGCTGTCGATCAGCGTCTGCGCCCAGAGCGTGACGTTCACCGGGTCGGGCCGCAGCAAGCTGGCGAATTGGTCGCCGTAGCTGTAGCTGATCGAGTCGGATGCGGCGTGGACGCATTTGTTGGTCATGATCTCGTCCACGAAGTTTGCGCCATCCTCGGTGAATACGTCGGTCAACTTCAGCTTGTCGGGATAGGCCGCCTGCTCCGCCCACAGCGTCATGGCGAGGTGGTTGAAGTTGTTCACGCTGTTGGAGAAAGCCTTGGCGGCGCTGGCCATCATCGCAGCGGCACTCTCGTCGGTGAGCGCGCCGGCGGGGGCCATGGCGCGGAAGTATTCCGGCGCCATGGCCACCGCACCCACGATCTTGACGCCGTCGAAGGCCGTACCCTTGCGCGTGATGTAGTCCGGCATGCTCGCGGCGGCGGTTGCTGCTGCGGCCCCCTGGGACCAGCCATAAATCACGGCCTGAAGGCCGGCGCCGGTCTCCTTCATCGCACCTGCGGCACGGATGGCATCAATCGAGTCACGTGCCTGCGTTTCAGCCAGGGCATACTGGTGCCGGCCACCGCCACCGAGACCCTGGTAATCGGTTGCCACCACGACGTAGCCCGCTGCAATGAATTCAGCGACAGCCGGCACGCCATAGTCGGTCCAGGAATTGCCGGTGGGCAGGAAATACTCGTTGAGCGGTGCCGCGGGATCGACCACCTGCGAAGGCCCGCAGTTTTGCGCCGTGCCCGTTGTGCCGTGCGCCCAGGACATCACCGGGCGCCCCCCCTCGGGCGCGGGCCCTACCGGCGCGATGACAAGCCCCGTGGAAATCGTGGGCTTGTCCGCCATGTCGGAGGAGATATAGGCGATGCGCCAAGCCTGCGCCCCGGCAACGGAGGTTGCAACCGGTTCCTGTGCGATCACCTGCCCAAGCTTGCCCTCGGGCTTCATCTTGCCGACGTTCTGGTAAAACGGCGCCAGCGGAGGCTCCGCATGGGCGGGTGCGGAAAGCCCGGCGACGAGAGCCATCGCGAACAGGCCAAGCTTGGAATTTCTCATGGTCATGGCGGCGTATTACCTCACTCAGGGGACGGCAAATGGCTATTCTGGTCCTGATGAATTTGCAACTTGCACATATTACCGCTGCTTTCAATTTCCTCAAGACATTCGGCAACGCATGACCAGACATGGCAGCCGCAACTTCGGTTGCTGTCTACGCAGTTTGGGCCGAACATCCGAAACATGTCTGGAGCCTCGACTTTGTCGAGGCAACCACCCGTGGTGGAAGCAAGAATGTTGTTCAAGGCCATCCCGAATTGCATCAGATCAGACAACGGCCTCGAAATCGCCGCAAAGATACTGCGCCGGTGGCTGTCAGGGCGTGACACGAAGAGCCTTAACATCGTACCAGGATCACCTTGGGAGAACGGCCACTGCGGGTGTTTCAAAGCAAAGTTGAGGACGCGTTGCTCACTGGCAAGATCTTCTACAGTCTCAGCGAAGCCAAAGCCTTCATCGAGCAATGGCGCATTCAATACAACACGTGACGACAGCACTCCGCCCTCGGACAACGCACACGAGCGCCCATCACCATCGCAACGCCACCCGCACGCGATGATGTCGCTCATGACCAAGCCATCGGCGCCGAGAGTGATTTCATAAGTACGGCGCAGGGCTGCAGGGACTTAACGCGAACGTAAACCGCGAAAGGAACTCCTGCCAATCCGAGACCGGACGGAGTTCAAGGCCCCTTTCGATCCAAACCCCTACCCCGCGGCGTAAACCTTCCGTCTACACGGGCGGGCAAGACATGAAGGCAATTCCCGGAACGGCAGCGTTGCTCGTTGCCATGAAAGGACAGCAAGACCATGGCACCGGTACCATCGTGAAGGGCAATCCCAACAACTTCTGAGACTGCCAAGGCAACGGAAGTGAAACGTAATTCTGCTTGCAGCAGGGCTACGCTTTCCAGTCCTGCGTCAGGATCGTCCGCATCCCGCAGCACGGGTGCCGCTCATTCAGGTCCGGCCGCCGAGATCTTCAAGAATCTGATTGGTATTGATTTTTCCGAGGGCCTCGCCACAGAGGCAGATTGAGCCTTGCACAGGGTCCGGCGCCATTGCCTGTCCGCCTTGCTCGGCACATCGCTTGACGCATAAGTAACGCCAGGCAGTAACGCGATCGCCCGGCGAGCCGTTACATGGGGTCAAGCGAACCCCAGCCCCGGCCAACCGCTGAACGCCTTGTGCTGGCTGACTGTCGACCCGTCCGGGTACTGCGCAAGTTTCAACCTTTCACCTGCGCTTGTGGAAACGCGGGGAGCAGAACTGCGAAGGCTTCGTGCTTGACGCCTCTCGCAGCACCCATATAGTCGATAGGCATTGAGGGTCAGGCTTTCGATGGGTCTTCTGGACGGCGAGATCTGCATTGTAACGGGCGCCGGCCAGGGGCTGGGCAGGGCGATAGCCCTTGAAATGAGCCGGGAAGGGGCGTTCCCCGCCCTCATAGACCGCAACCCGGAAACGCTCGCCAGGGTCGCCGATGACATCGCCCGCAGCGGCGGCCGTTGCAGCCAGCACAGCTTCGATGTCACCGACTATGACGCCTATGCGCGCGCCATCGCCGAAATCCGCGCGCGCCATGGACGGATCGATACGCTGGTCAACAATGCCGGAATCAACCCTGCAACCAAAAGCATCCTGAACGATACGCTGGAGGAGTGGCGCCACACCATCGCGATCAACCTCGAGGCGGTCTACATGGGTTCGAAGCTCGTCGCCCCGATCATGGCCTCGCAGAAGAGCGGGCGCATCATCCATATCTCCTCGATCCAGGGCTTTGCATCGAGCGGGCTGTGCGGCTCCTACAATGCCGCGAAGGGCGCTCTCATCGCCTATACAAAATCCATGGCCGTCGAGCTTGCGCCCTTCAACATCCTTGTCAATTCCGTTGCACCTGGTTTCATGGCGACGCCCATGTCCGTGGTGAATGGCGTCGACGAAACGGAAACGCCTGAATTCGTCGAGTGGTACCTCGACAAGCGCAAGATACCCCTGGGGCGAAGCGGCATTCCCGAGGATGTGGCCGGAACGGTGGTGTTTCTTGCCTCCTCCTACTGCCGTTACATGACAGGCCAGTTACTGGTGGTTGATGGCGGCCTGATGAGTACATTCTGACTTTGTAGACAAACAACGAAGCGACAGGAAGGAAACAAGATGGACAAGTCAGCATATCCGATGTTCACACGGCGCCAATTGATGATCACCTCCGCCATGCTTGCGGGAGGTGCCGCACTGGGAGGCCTCTCCAAGGGCGCCGCCGCACAGGTCAAGGACATGGACATGTGGTACTGGGGCGAACAGGAGCTTCCGGGCCTGCAGAAATATGTGAACGACTCGGTTGCCAAGTACACGGCGGCCAATGTGAAGCCGATGCTGCAGGACACCGCCGTGGTGATCTCGCAGTTCCAGACTGCTGCGGCGGCAGGCAACGCGCCGGATGTGCAGTATCTGTGGAACGGCATCTATCACATGGAGAGCGTTTGGCTCGGCTATGTCCGCGGCCTCAAGAGCCTCATCAAGCCGGAGGTTCTTGCGGCCTCCAACCCGACGCTGCTGAGCCACTTCGGCGGCGACATCTACCGCACCGGCTGGTATCCGCTGCCGATGTTCTGGTGCTATAACAAGACACTGTTCGAGAAGGCGGGACTGGACCCCGAGGCACCGCCCAAGACCTGGGATGAACTGCTCGTCACCTGCGACAAGCTGAAGAGTTCGGGCGTGGAAGCGCTGGGCGGCGGCATCCAGGACGGCTACTGGAGCGAATGGTACCTCACCCACTCCCTGCCCCAGCAGCTTGATTCTCTGGGTGAAGCCGTTGAACTGTTCATCGGCGACAAGGACTTCCGTGATCCCAAATATCACCAGCACTGGGTCAAGCTCGCGGAACTCAAGAGCAAGGGCTTCCTCAACAAGGACATGTCCTCGCTCGAACTCTATCCCGGCATCGACCTTGTGGTGGCGGGCAAGCTCGGCATCGGCCAGACCATCGGCACGCGCCTGCCGGCAGACAGCAAGGCCACGGGTGGCAAGATCGGCTACATGACGATGCCGGTCTTCGGCACGGGCAAGCTTGCAGCAACGCCCATCGTCGACGTGCAGGGCCTCGGGATCTCAGCCAATGCCGAAGATCCGGCGGCAGCTGCGGCCTTCCTCGAATTCCTGCAGTCGCCCGACCAGCTCAAGGCCTTCTGGGAGGCCACCAACTGGCTTCCCTCCAACACGACGTTCGACTCGAGCGTCATCCAGGATCCGTCAGTACGCGGACTGTGGGAGAACTGGGGCCTCAAGCCCAACATCTCCAACGTCACCAACCTCATGCCCGGCCAGTTCTACGAGCGCGCCGCCATCCCGACCGGCCAGCAGATCGTCTCAGGTGCGATCACCGGCGAACAGGCGGGTGAGCTTGCCGCAAATACCGCGAAGGAGTGGAAGGACTTCAACCCCGACATGGTGGAGAACTACCGCAAGTGGGTGAAGGACCTCTCCTCACCGACCTGATGCACAGCGCCGGAGCCGCCGGGCAACCCGCGGCTCCGGCTCCTCTTGGCAGCGCAGTTTCATGACGCCATCGTCCCGGCTAATACCCTATCTCTACGTGCTGCCGCTCGCCGCCCTGCTGGGCTTCGTCTTCGGCTACCCGCTGCTGCGCATCTTCGAGTTCAGCTTCAAGATGGTGCGCGGCATCGATGGGCCGTGGATCGGGTTCCGAAACTACGAGCTCATTCTCGGCCATTCGCTGTTCTGGGAATCGGTGCTTCACAATCTGCAGCTCCTGCTCGCCATCCCCGTGATGGTGGCGATCTCGCTCATTGTTGCGGTGCTCCTGTCCGAACGCGTCGCAGGCTGGAAGCTCTACCGCATCATTGTCTTCGTGCCGTTCGTGCTGGCAATCCCCATCGTTGCGGTGGTCATGAAGCGCATGTTCCAGTTCTCCGGCCCGGTGAACGAGATGCTGCGCTGGATGAGCCTTGACTTCATGGCGCTGGACTGGATCGGCTCCTCCGACGTGGCCTTGTGGACGGTGATGATCCTGATCATCTGGCGCGAGTCAGCGCTCGGCATCATCCTCTTCCTCGCGCGGCTTCTGAGCCTGGATGACTCGGTGATCGAAGCCGCCAAGATCGACGGCGCGAACTGGTGGCAGCGGTTGTGGCACATCATCCTGCCAGAGATGCGCGGCGTCATCGAATTCTTCGTGGTCGTCAGCGTGATCACCATGCTCGCCGCCGTCTTCTCCTACATCTACATCATGGGCGGCGGGCGCGGCGGCCCCGGCACATCGACCGAAGTCGTGGAACTCTATATCTTCAATGCGCTGATCCGCTCCAGCCTGCCGGGCATCGCCTCAGCTGCATCGGTGATGCTGTTCCTCGTCACCGGCGTGCTCATCTTCCTTCTCTTCAGGGTGCGCCGGCGCGCGGAGGCCGCATGATGCACGCCCCCGCCCTGCAACCCGGCAACCTGGTCAAGCAACTGGTCTTGCTGTTTGCCTGCCTGCTTGCCCTGGTGCCAACCATCTACATGATGGTGACGGCGCTGAAGTCAGACGCGGAATATGCCGTCAACAAGCTGGGCTTTCCCGAGGCGCCGGTGCTGGACAATTTCAGCGCGGTGCTGGTGGACAGCCCTTTCCTGTACTGGATGCTGAACAGCACCATTCTGGTCGCAGGCTCAGTCATCATCTCCACGGTCATCTCGGTTCTGGGCGCCTACGCCATTGCCACCATGAGATTCCGTGGGCGTGACACGCTGCTGGCTGTCTCAACCTCGCTCATGGCCGTGCCGCCTGTCGTCATGATCGTGCCGCTCTTCGTGCTTTATACGCAACTTGGCATGGTGAGCACCTATTCCGGCGCGATGCTGATCTACGCCGGCCTCATCACGCCCTTCTCGGTCTATCTCCTGACGACATTCTTCCGGACCGTGCCGCGCGAGCTCTATGAGGCGGCGCATATCGATGGCGCCGGGCATTTCACCATCCTCTTGCAGGTGGTTCTGCCACTCTCGATGCCCGCCCTCGTCACGCTTGTGGTGGTCAACTCGCTCTATGTCTGGAATGACCTGCTGATTGCCATCATCTTCATGCAGGACGACGCCAAGCGCACACTGATGGCCGGGATCAGCATCTTCTCCGGGCGCTACAACAATCAGGTGCCTCTCACCATGGCGGGCATGGTGATCGCCAGCGCGCCGATGTTCATTCTCTACATCCTGTTCCAGAAGCAGTTCATTCGCGGCCTCATGTCAGGCGCTATCAAGTGAGCAACCTGATGCTCGAGAGCCAGTCGCTTCAGGTCATGGTGAACCCTCAAGTCGGAGGCGCCATCACCAGTGTGCGACACAAGGCGACGGGCCTCTCGATTCTTGGGAGCGTTCCATGGGAGAGCGTTGATGCGCCGCTGCCCAGCCTCGCGGCATGCGACGAGTCCGAATGGCTCACGCGCTACACGGGTGGCTGGCCCCTGCTCTTCCCCAATGCCGGAGATGCCTGCACCGTCGACGGCACGTTCCATGGCTTCCATGGAGAGGCTTCCATTGCGCCTTGGAAGGTGGAGGCACAGCACAACGCGCTGCTGGTCCTCACCCGTACCTTCTCATCCGTCCCCGTCACCATGCGCCGCACCATCTTGCTGGATGGAGAGGCCCTGAAGATCCGCGAGGAGATCAACTGCGGCGGGGACAAGCCCTTCGATGTCATGTGGGGCCATCACCCGACCTTCGGCAGCGATCTTCTGGCCGGGCCTGTTGAAGTGACCTGCGGCGCCACGGCCATTCAGGCCGAAGCACAATATGATCCTGCTGCCTGCCCATTTGCACCTGGAGCACGCGGCACATGGCCGATGCTTCCGTCGAAAGCTGGCGGCAGCCTGGATCTCGCGCATCCTCAGGCCGGCTGGGCCACCGTCATCTATCTCATGGGTTTCGATGAGCCCTGGGCCGCGATCCGACGGACAGACAACGCCATCGCCGCCCTCCTCACATGGGACGGCACGCGCTTTCCCTGCGCATGGCTGTGGTACGAACTTGCAGCAACGCAGGATGCGCCGTGGAACGGCCGCACCCGCCTCATCAGCATTGAGCCAAACACAACTCCGTGCGCCATGGGCCTCGGCGAGGCCATCGCGCGCGGCGCGCCACTGCTGCGCCTCGAACCTGGATCTTCCATTGACGCCAGCATCGTGCTGCATGTCTTCAAGCCCTCGGGGCCGATCCACAAGGGCCGAGGCAGTATTCCCACCCACCAAGGAACACAGCGATCATGACCATTGACGCGATCGACTTCTTCTATCTCTCCATGCCCAAGGTGGAGGACATTGGCGATGGAAGCCAGGATGCACTGGTGGTGCGCGTCAGCGCGGACGGGATTGAAGGCTGGGGAGAGTGCGAGGCTTCGCCGCTCGTTTCCATCGCGGCCTTCGTGACACCCATGTCGCATGGCGCCTGCAAGCCGGTGCGGGACGTGATACTGGGCAAGCCCATCGAAAGCGCAGCGGACATCGCAAGCCTTCACGCCGCCGTGGAGATGGACTGCATGGACCTGCTGCAGGCCGCACACACCTTCTCAGGAATCGAGATGGCGTTGTGGGATCTGCTGGGCAAGAAGCGGAATGCACCCGTCTACGAGCTACTGGGCTACAAGAAGGCTTATCCCAAGCTTCCCTATGCGTCGCAGCTTTTTGGCGACACGCCGCAGGAGACGCTCGCCGGCTGCCGCCGCGCGCGAGAGAGCGGCTATAGCGCCGTGAAATGCGGCTGGGGCCCCTTTGGCCGTGGGACGCTGGAGCAGGACCGCGACCATCTCCACGCCGCGCGCGAGGGGATCGGTCCCGATGGTACGCTGCTGATCGACGCGGGGCAGATCTTCCGCGAGGACGTCGATGCGGCGGCGAAGCGCATCGCATCTCTGGAAGAGGTGAACACCGTATGGTTTGAAGAGCCCTTCCTTGGCGGCGCCTATGGCGCCTATGCGGCCCTCGCAGCAAAGAGCGGCAAGGTGAAGCTCGCAGGTGGCGAGGCCTCGCACAATTTCCACATGGCACAGCAACTCATCGACTATGGCAAGGTCGGCTTCATCCAGATCGATTGTGGGCGCATCGGCGGCATCGGCCCTGCAAAGCGGGCGGCGGACTATGCGGCGGCGCGCGGCGTCACCTATGTGAACCACACCTTTACCTCCCATCTCGCGCTCTGTGCATCGCTGCAGCCTTATGCGGGGCTCGAAAGCCACCGCATCTGCGAATATCCCTTCGCGCCGAAGCAGGTCGCCTGGGACATGAGCGAAACGCACCTGACGCGAGATTCAAATGGCCTCGTCCATGTGCCTGCCGCGCCGGGACTCGGCATCACCATGAGCCCAGCCGGGATGCGAAAATACATGGTGGACGTCGAGATCAGCGCGCATGGCAAGACGCTCTACCGGAGCCCCAAGATCTAGCGCCAGAAAGGACACAGGCCGTGGCATCGAACCCCATCCTTGTCGCGCAAACGCGCGACCGTCTTGGCGAAAGCCCGATGTGGCACGCCGGCGAGCAGGCAATCTACTGGACCGATCTCTACGGCCCCATCGTCCACCGCATGATGAGCGGCGGAGAGGTGGAAAGCTGGACGATCCCCGGCACCCGGCACATCGGTTCCTTCGTCTTCGTCACTGGTGGGCGGCTGATGCTGGTGATCGACACCGGCCTCGTTCTGTTTGATCCCGCCACCGGGCGGATCACGCCCTTCACCGACCCCAACCAGGGGCGCGAAGGCGTGATCTACAATGACAGCAAGATCGACCGTTTCGGCCGTCTGTGGGTCGGCACGCTTGACCTCGCCGAGAAGGAGCCGCGCGGCATTCTCTATTGCGTTGATGGCCAGGGCCACGCCACGGTGGGCGACAGCGGCTTCACCGTCTGCAATGGCCCAGCCTTCTCGCCAAAGGGTGATGTGCTCTACTTCAGCGACTCCGCCGGCCGCCGCCTGATTGCCTATGATCTTTCGCCCGGCAGCCGTCATCTTCGCAATCGCAGAGACTTCGCCACCATGGGGCCGGATGAGGGCATTCCGGATGGCCTGACGGTGGATGCCGAGGGCGGCGTGTGGTGCGCCCATTACGGAGCTGGCCGCCTTACACGCTATGCGCCGGATGGATCTGTGCTGGCAGTCATCGATCTCCCGTGCCCCATCGTCACCAGCATGGGTTTTGGCGGACGGGACATGAAGACGCTCTATGTGACAACCGGCTGGAGTGCCGGGATCGAGCGCGCGGAGGATGAACCCGGATTGGGCGGCGGCTTGCTGGCCATCGACACCGGCTGCACCGGCCTGCCGGAGCCCGAGTTCGAGCCCGGCTAGAGCAAGATCTTACTTGCTCTTCCAACTGCTCCAGAAGCTTTCGCTTTTGGGCACTGCGCTACTCGACCGGCTCACCCACCACTACGACGTCATCGAAGCCGGCGCCGACAGCTGGCGGCTCAAGAACCGGGCCTGACGGAACCCCTCCCGAAGGCGCCCTCTGACGACGCACTGCGCTACGCTCATAGCTCCGCGCATCGCCTCCGGGCGCCTCGGCACCAACCATGCAGAGGCCGTTTCAATGCCAATCGACATGGCTTTCTTATCTCGGCAAACGCCACACAATCTGTGGCCAGCATGCGAGCGCACCTCCTCGTCGCCAAGTGCAGCACCGCACGAGATGCAGCTTGTGTATCTGGTGCTTAGGGCGACCCTATACGTGCCCACGCCTGAAGACCATTCGCAGGACCCCGAGGTTGATGAGCGAAGCCGCTGCCGTCACGCCTCGCACTGCCTTCAGGGGAAGCATATTCGCCGAGCCAACCCACGGCTGGCCAAGGACCAACCAGCCCTACGGCGGCAAGCGGCTCAGGCTCCGTGCCGAACCGGCCAAGAATGCCCGCGCCCCCGGTAATGAGCGCGAGCACATAAGCGCCAGCAAAGACCGGCAGCAGGATGCGGCAGATCAGGCGACTGATCCTCAGTTACCCATGGACTCGACTTCGGCGACCTTGCCGTTCTTGACAAGGCACTTCCACCTGGCGCGCTGTGGACCAACGCCAATGTAGACGGTGTTGTTGGCCTCCGACGTCTCGGTGCTCAGCAACATGACGTCGCCATTGTTGGTCTCACGCGAGGTAGCAGCAAGGCAGGCCTGCTCATCCTCGGACGGCGTTCCGGCTGCGGGAGCGGAGGAAGCCGCACCACCGGTGCTGGCGGACGTGACCTCACAGATGCCGTTGGCACCACCCTTACCGGTATAAGCGAGCATCAGGCCACTGGCGTCCTGCGCGATGTTGATTGTGACGCCATTTCCCTTCGCGTCCCACGCGTTGGAATTGATGGTCTTCACCGAGGCCTTCTTGCCATTGATCTTGACGGTGCCGGAGCCGTTCGACTTCACGGTGATGCCCATGGGGCAAGTGCCGGTGAACTTCGGCGGGGAGGCGAGTGCGGGAAGCGACATGGCAGCGAGCATGACGCCGGCGGCGAGGATGGTGCGTTTCATGGTGGTTCTCCTGTGCTGGATTGAAAGGCTTCGTCAACCGCCGCTGATGGCGGCCTCGGGAAATTCAAAGCGCTGGGTTCCGATGGTCACAGAGAACAGGTCGGCATTCCTGGTGAAGGACAGCTTCGCACCACCATCGGCTTGCGACTCGTCGTACCGGACAGGGACACCCTTTTCGAAATAGATGACGCGGCTGCCGCCATCGGGCCAGAATACGACAAGTTGAGCCTTACCGCCCTCGCCACGAATGACGCCGAACTTGCAGGGGCGCAGCGACTGGCCCGCATAGCGCGCGCAGTTGATCTCGCCCGTGGCGTTGAACTGCGTTCCCGGCACCGTCGCATCGGCACTGGCTGCGGCATCGATCGCCAGGTCGAGGGTGAACTTGGCACGCACCCCGGCGCGGGCAGCGTTGCGATAGAGAAAGACCTGGATCATGTAATCGCCCGAGGCAGGCAGCACGCCTTCGAAAATGTTCCCGCCGGTGTCGCCAATGAACAGGGCCTCATCCTTGCCTGGCACCTTGCCCGGTGCGAAGACGTTGAAATAGATGCTGCTGCTTGAAGACGTGAGCGTCACCTTCATGTGCTGGCTGGCGCCGGCGCCAACCATGTATTCGAGCGTATCACGCCCCTTCACCGTGCCGGTCAGGGACGCGCCGCTGGTGCCCTTGGCAAAGGCGATGCGCTCGCGATGGGTCGTGTCGGCCGCGGCAGCATTCGCCGCAAGCAAGCCCGCGACGCTGGCGATGATGGCGCGTCTCGTGAGGTCTCGGGTTGCTGTCACTGTGGCACTCCTTCGATGACGGTGAAGCTCGAGACACGATATAACTCGGTGTGGGTCTTGTCAGCAGTCACCACGGCGAGTCCCATCTGCCTGCGCCTGCGGATTTCCTCGCGAACCGTGGGCTCCGCCCCAACGCGGTGGAGTGCCGCGTCATGCCCTCACGGTCTGTCTTGCCATAGCGGACCACCGACGAGGTGAGGCTGTCGCTGCCACAGTCGGAAACCTTCAGCATGTAGACACCTTCGCACAGAGACCTGTGGCCGCCGGTCATCGTCACCTCCCCCTGGGCCACGAGCTTGTGCTCACCGATCACCGGACCGGTCGGCACTGCGGATCACCACGCTGATCACCACCTGCTGGTCGGCAACGGCCACAGTCATGCCCTTGCGCATCACGCCCCACAGCGTCTCCCAGACGAAGCGGCCGTCTTACGCAACCATGCGATGCGGTATAGCCCGGCAGGTTTCCGGCATGCAGCGCCACGCCATCCGAGGTCAGCCAGTTCATGTTCACCATGGATGCGCCGTTATGGGTTGAGGCGTGGCGGTGCTTGTTCTTTTCAACGATGCGGAACATGCCCACCGGAGTGTATGGCCGGGCTTGCCTGTGAAGCAGGTCGATGCCGCTGTCCGGTGTGCTTTCACGTGGATGGCGTCGATCATGACGCGCCGGGCTACGGACCCTCAGCGGCCAGACTGGCGAAGATACCGTTGAAGACGCCGAGGCGGCCCCATCTGATGAAGCGGTTGTAGGGGGGCCTGTGTGAACCGTAGGCTTTGGGAGCGTCCTGCCACTGCAGGCGATTGCGGATGACATCGATGATGCCGCTCACCACCCGCCGGTCATCAACAGGCGGAACGCCTTGCGCCAGTGGGAAATGGGACGTCAGACCGTCCATTTGGATCTTGCTCAGAAGAAACAGCTTGCTCGTCACGGCCTCCTCTTTCGGAGGGTTGAATCAGACCTGCAACTGGTCCACAGGGAATTCAACGGGTCTTGAGCCTCGACCTGAGCTATCCGGCATTGGGTTGACAGGTATCGCAGATGAACGCTCTGCGGCTGGCCATCTCCAGGCGGCGGACTTCAGATGCGCATGCTGGGCAATGGGACTTGTTGAAGATGTTTACTCGCTCGCCGTAACGGCTGCGGGCTTTCTTCACGCCTTCGACCGTAATGATCGCGTTGGCCTTCACACCGATCCTGAGAAGATGCACGGCATCGGACCAAAGCCTGTCGAACGTCTCACGGGAAATCGCATTTCCCGGCATTTCCGGACTCACCTTTTGGCGCCACAGAATTTCACTGCGGTAGATATTGCCGATTCCGGCAATCACGGACTGATCCATCAACAAAAGTCCGATTGGAGTTTTGCTCCTGCTGATCCGCAGCCATGCACGCTCAGGGTCGGCATCGGTACGCAATACATCAGGCCCGATGCGCGCAATGAGTGTCTGCCGAGCCGGCATGTCCAGAACCTCGCAGCGATTTGGCCCGTTGATATCGACGCAATGCGTCTTGCTCATCATGCGTACACGCACGGCTCCCCTGGGTTCGGCCGCGGGACAACTCTGGGCCTTGAACACACCGAACAAGCCGAGGTGGATGTGAAGCGCGTCATCACCAAAACAATAGAGCAAATGTTTGCCGTAGGCTTCAATGCCCGTGCAGGTTCGGCCATCAAGTCTCCCGGCACCTTCCAGAAATCGCCCCTGCGGCGAGGACACATCGAGGCGATGCCCAACCAGCATAGGTCGCTGATCAAGCGCGGCGCGATGTAGTGTGTGTCCCTCAGGCATTGGCTGGGCTCCCAGGCAGGCGTTAGTCCGCCGAAACAAGCAAATCCGCGCATCGGCAGCAAACGCCAAGTTGCCGCGGCAGAATGGAGCACATTCGCTAAGGGGATCGTTCTCGGTCTTTTTGCATGGTGTTGCCGGCGGTTGCGTAAAGACAGAGCCATTCAATTGGCTGAAACACCAGCCATTCCGATGGTTGCCGCAAGTTACTCATCTTGGCCGAGCCGCCACTGTCGATGTACATGACAGTGAATGAACACCCTCATGGCATTTCGAAAGGTTTCAAGAGTCGCAACAAGAGAACCTTTGAGCTATAGCTCCCTGAACCAGCTATCACCTCGACGTGACGCAAGCAGCGGCAGAGCATTCATGAACGAAACCATGAGATCAACCACCGGGACAAACTCCGCCTTCGGGTTGAGTTCATTTTCCAGGACCGGCGTTGCTGTGATTTTCGGCTCTGGCGGCGGCATTGGAAATGCCTTGATGGACGTACTCAAATCCAGTGAGAGCTTCTCTCATCTGGTGGGCTTCAATCGAAGGACAACTCCGTCAATCGATCTGATGAACGAGTCGAGTCTGGAGCGGGCTGCAAAGTCAGCAGCCGAAAAAGGCGAGTTGCGCCTGGTAATCGACGCGACCGGATTTCTTCATGATGAAAGCCAGGCGCCAGAGAAAAGCTGGCGTCAACTCAACGCTGACAAACTCGCGCGCTCTTTCGCGCTGAATGCCATCGGTCCCGCGCTGATCATGAAGCATGTGCTTCCGCTATTGCCTCGCTCGGGAAAGGCCGTTTTCGCAACGCTCTCCGCAAGAGTTGGCAGTATCGGCGACAATCGGCTCGGCGGCTGGTACGCATATCGTGCCTCAAAAGCAGCCCTCAACCAGCTTGTGCGAACCTCTGCCGTGGAGTTGGCGCGTCAATCCCCTGAAGCCATCTGTGTCGCCTTGCATCCTGGTACGGTCGCCACATCACTCTCCGCGCCTTTCGCAGCAACTGGACTGACGGTCCACGAGCCTGCGGAAGCAGCCCGGCATCTCCTGACGGTCATCGACAAGCTTACTCCGGAAGCCAACGGAGGCTTCTTTGACTGGCGTGGAACGCCAGTGCCCTGGTAGCACCTCTGCCCGTCCACAGGTCATGACTTCTGGGCATCAGGGCGCCGTGTCATCTCGCTGTTCGCTTTCCAACCTGTGGGTTTCGAGGCCTGGTGAATGACCTTACGTTTCGCGCGACTTCGGTAGACGTTTCCCGAGACGCAACCGCGGTGCCACATAGGGCACTGAAGCGCGATAGTCTTGGAAACGGCTTCCATAGCGGCTCACAAAACGGCGCTCCTTAAGCCGTGGAGCCAACAGGCAGTAGGCCGTATAGCAGACGGCAAGCACCAGCTGGTCTGGTGTCCACACCGGGACCGTCCAGAGCGTCAACGCAAAGGACACGTAGATTGGCTGGCGTATCAACCGAAAGAGACCAACGGTAGGCATGTCGGGGAAGACCGGGCGCTTGCGCGCCATCAGGGACATCCAGCCAAGCGCCCCCGACTGAACCTCTGCTCCCGCATCGAAGCTGGCCTTCAGCAGCAGAAGCCAGCTTGCCGCATAGGCCACGGATATCGCCCAGAACAAGAACCCTTCGGCGCGCCACCAGACAATCCCGGACGGCGTCCACAAGGCGAACAGCCCCAGGAGCTGTGCCGATGCGATGATGGCATAAGTGGTCGTGGCAAGTGTCGAGCCATGCGGACCGGGTAGCAGGCGGGTGACGACCCTCCCGCCCCGCCCGGTGAGGAGCAATGAATGGACAAGCGGAAACTGCAGGATCAATGCGGCATTTGCCAGCCATGCCCACGGCCATGCCACCGTACCGAAGCTCTCGCTCATTCCGAAGAACATCGCGGCCATCATGGCCAGAACGGCAGCCGCAAAGAGGGCGTGGCAGAGGATCCCCAGGGCCAGGGCCAGGGCGATCCGGCCCGCGCCGGGCGGGGGCCGAAGGGCGCCCGCTACCAGTGTGATCAGTCTCGAAATGCGCGGATCAGTCAGCATGCTTGGTGACCACCTCTCACAGGTCGAGCTTCAGTTGCGTATCGTCAGCAGACCCGCGCGCCTGGGTCTTCTTGCGCCCCCTCATGGGTATGCCAGCTTTTCGGCTTCCATGTTTCGCGGCAATCTCCTGCGTCACATGGCCATGACCGGCCGCTCTTCTGAGACCGTGCAAGACCTCGCGCGCGGACCGCATGGCCCCTGCATTTTCCACGATCGGCCCGGGATAGGCGAGGGCAGAAGCTCCGGGCCAGCGCCACGGCTCATGGATGAACACATCTGGTACGGACGCCAGTTCCGGTACGTATGCGCGTATGAAGCTGCCATCAGGATCCTGGTCGAGGCCCTGCTTGATGGGATTGTAGATGCGGAGCGTATTGATGCCGGTCGTCCCCGACTGCATCTGGACCTGCGGCCAGTGAATGCCGGGCTCGTAGTCAACGAACTTCCGCGCCAGATGCAAGCCGCTCTCACGCCAGGGCAGCCACAGGTGATAGCTCGCGAAGGACATGAGCATCGCGCGCATCCGGAAATTGATCCAGCCATGCAGGTCGAGTGCGCGCATGCAGGCATCAACGAAGGGATAACCCGTCCGGCCTTCACACCACGCGGCAAGGCGGTCGGAATCGGGAGGAGCAGTCCGGATGCCGTCATAGGCGCGATGGAGGTTCTCGAACTCGAGGCGGGGTTCATCTTCGAGTTTCTGCATGAAGTGGCAATGCCAATGTTGGCGGCCCATGAAGGAGATGAGCGAGGCCCGCCAGTTCCTCGACGCGAAGTCGCTGGCGCGGCTCACATCGCGCATCCGCGCGGAACTCGCCTGCGCCACCTCGCGCATGGAGATGGTGCCCCAGGCGAGGTGGGGCGAGAGGCGTGAACAGGCCGCGAATGCGGTGAGCGGGCTCGACATCTCGAAGCGGTAGTCGCGGCCCCGCTCCTCAAGAAAACTCCCCAGCATGGATCGTGCGGCCATCCGGCCGCCACGCTGGCGATGAGGACAATGATCATCCGCAAGGCCGAGCTCCGCAGCCGAGGGAATGTGCACGGGCCAGTCACCGGACGCGCACTCCAGCCTCTCTGGAGCGGCGGTGACGGGCTCAGCCATCTCGCGGTCCCACGCCTTCGCCCAGCCGTCCCGTGAAGCCAGGCGGCGGATTACGCCGAACTGTCGAAACTCATGCCATGGCACACCGGCATCCTTCGCCCAGGCCGCAACCCTGAGATCGCGCGCGTAAGTCCACGCATTGCCTGTCTCCTGGTGGCTCCACAGAGCGGCAATGCCATGGGAGGCATGAATGCGGCGAAGGATCGACACGGCCTCACCCGTCATCACGCAGAGCGGCTGGCCAAGTGCAGCGAGATCCTGCTGGAGTTCTGCAAGGCACTCGGAGGCAAAGGCCCATTGCCTCCCTGAGGCGTCGGGCTCGCCCCAGAAGCCGGGCTCCGCGATATAGAGCGGCAACACCGCACCGCGTGCTGCGGTCATGGCCAGCGGCCGGTGATCTTCCAGCCGCAGGTCCCTCTTGAACCAGACGACATTGAGGGACGCAGTCATGCGATACCAAGCTCCCGCAGCGTTTCCGGGACCCGTTCCTTGAATGCGAAGAACCCCTTCCTTGCGTGTGGCCACAACGCGTCATCCCAGCCCCGCCGAAGCTGTGCCAGCGTGATGCCGTCACGGGCAAGAGCGGGCGCGATTGCCGCCGACGCGTCCGCCACGGGGCCCACCGGCGCGGTGGCCGTTATGATCTGGCGTGCGCGAACCGCACCTGCGGCTGCCGCCAGGGTTTCGGCGTCCAGCCGGTCGATAACCGTTGCGGGACACTTGAAGTGGGTTTCCACCCGCCTTGCCGTGTCCGCTGCTGCATCCGATACGAAGCGGCGCGCGCCTTCGCCCCACAAGAGCAAGTGATCGGCGGCGACCAACGCTGCCGCGAAACGCGCCGCCCCGGAAAACAGTGTTTCCGGATTGAGGTCCTCATGCGTGATGAGGAGAACGGATGGTTCATCCGGGCGTGGCGCCAACAACTGTGGCAGCGCACACGGTGGCGGAACGGGAGGTTCCGTCAGCGCGACGGCCTCCCGGGCCAGCCCCTTCGGCGCGAAACGGCCATTGGTAAAGCGGGCGATGTTGTCGGCTGTCGCCAGGTAGGTCTTGCCAATCGTCTGCAGTCCGGCAACCCATCGCCAAGACAGCGTGTTGCTCGCGGGATCCGCATCGATCAGGTGACGCAGAAAGAAATCGGCCCCGAGCGCCCAGGGCAGGCGCAGCGTGAAGATCCACATCGATGCGAACCACATGCGCGCGTGATTGTGCAGGTAACCGGTCCGTACCAACTCGCGCGCCCAGTCGTCAAAGCCCTCAAGTCCCGTCCGGCCCTCCTCGGCCCCGGCAAGAGTGCTATCGTCCCGGAGAGACTGTCGCTGACGATCACGCTCGTCGAGGAACCGCTGCCATACGGCGGGGCGCATCTCCAACCAGCCCTTCCAGTAGGTACGCCACAGGATTTCCTGTACGAACTTGTCAGCGGCCGCCAATGGGTGCCGGGCGAGAACCTGACTTAGTGTTTCCTGCTCGGTGATGAGGCGGTAGCGATGATACGGAGAGAGCCGGGAAACCGCGCACGGTTCGCCAGGACCATGATCCGTGTTGCGGTTCGAGGCATATTGCCCGCCCGCCCTCGGAACAAACGCCGTGAGCCTGTCGAGGCCGGCATGGCGGGAGGCGGGAAAAGTCAAATCGGTCATCGACAACAGCGGTCCACCAGCAGAAGCATTCGGCACTTATACGGAGGAAGCCCGCCGGGCGGATCTCGAAAAGAGCCCCGCCATTATCAGCGAGGAGCAAAACCTTTGCAGCCGGCAAGAACACACATGCGATCCTGCAAGCAATTTCATGCGTCGTGGGCACGTCTGCACAGAGAGGACGGATATGAAAAAGAGCCTTATTGCTGCAATATTGCTTATCCCCGTCACCGCTCCTGCCTTCGCAGCGGCCACCGTGGCCGGAGAGCAAATCAATGCGAAGATATCCGGAAACACCGTTCAGTGAAGCATGATCGCTTCCGGAGCCTACACGGAATCCTCCGGCGCCAATGGCTTGATCAAGGGCAAGGACTATACGGGTAATTGGCGCGTCAGTGGCGATACCATGTGCTTCCAGTATGGCCAGGATCCCGTGGCCTGCTGGCATATCAGGCTCGACGGGAACCAGGTGAACTGGGTGAAGGACGGAAAGGACGATGGCTCCGGCACCGTCGTCAAGGGCAACCCGAACAACTTCTGAGACCACCAAGACCACGAGACTGACGCGTAATGCTGCGAAATGCAGAACCGCGTTACAGCACCCGTACCAGGTGCGCCCATCCTACCCAGGGCGAAAGCACCATTGCGAAACGGTACATTTACGCAGAGTTTCTAAGAATCTGATCTGGCGCGGTGTTTTTCGACCGCACTGATTTCCGGGAAATACGGCCGCTTCTGCCAAACCCTTTTGAAACCAAGGAGAATTTCGACGCTCATCGGCGCTGTGTGGGAGTGTGCACCGGTAAAGTGGCGGAGAGGAAGGCTCAGACTGCCAACTTTCTCTTGTAGATGCCGCTCGTTTTACAGGGAAATTCTGAACACCTGCACATGTGATCGAGTGCGTATCTTTGTCAGACCTGTTTGTGCGGCTGACAGTGGCGCCGCTGGCCGGTTTGGTGATGAGCGGACCGGATCGAAATCTCCAGCGGCAAACCCGAAGCTCCGAGAGAGTTCCTGGTTTTTCCTGCCCGGATCATTTTGATCATGTTGCCAAGCTTTTCGTTGCATCCTCACAACTCTTCGTTTTTTGCCTTGATCCCTCACGCCATCACTTTGGCCACTGGATTTCGGTAATCTTGCCCCGTTGTATTCATTGCCCAAACTCCGTGGGCCATCTTGTCGGCGAGTGCAACGGCCAAAAGATCAGCGGCTTTTTCTCCAGCATACGCGCCACCCACACTCCTTGGTGCTTTCCAAAATGTTTGCACGCCGCGGCCCCGCAGGATCTTGCGCTGTGTCGGACGGTGCTGGCCGAGCGCCGAACGGGCCCGACGCTCCGAGATGGACGGAGACTGCCGGACGCGGACGATGCCCGCCCGGCGCCGCGCGGGCCCCAGCAGTTTCCCCCTGCCGCCTCTTTCAGGATGAGCTTGTCCAAGGTCAGGGCGGAGACAGCCTTTTGGAGCTTGGCGACGATCTCCTCAGGCGTGTGATTTTTCCTTGTCATGTTCTGATCCTCCTTGATGCAGTAAGACATACCTCAAGTCGGACCACTTCAGTGGGGCTGGATCACTAGCTGATCGGCAACTTTCATGTCGACATCACAGAGGTTCGGACTGGCGAGAGAAAGCTCTATCTTTTCGTTGCCACAGACCGCACCAACAAGTTCACATTCTGCCAGATTTTTGAAAAGCCCAGCCGCGTCACTGCCTCAGCATTTGTCGTCACCCTCATCACAGCTGTCACATACAAGATCCATACGGCCTTGCCAGACAACGGCATCCAGTTCCGCTTTCCACCGCGCTATTCAGGTGGTCGGACCACGCGCTATTACATCCACATGTTCGACATGCGTTGCCGAGAAAGCGGCATCGCGCGCTGCTTCACAAGGATTAACCATCCATGGACCAATGCACAGGTCGAGAAGATGAACACGACAATCAAAGACCTACTCTCAGTCGATAGCACGACGACTAGCACCAGGAGTTACGCAGGTACCTCAGCAACTTCATCGCGATCTTCGAATCTGGCCGCCGCCGCAAGGCGCTCAAAGGGGCGTTGAGGTCTGCCTTTGACGATGGCTGCATTTCCAACGGAATTGCATGGCGGCCAGTCAAAGGGTTTCCCCATGTGGCCAAGAACAGGACAGACTATTTTTTGGACGCACGCCCAGCGGCTTGTAGATGCGCCAAGGTCAGATCTCAGGCCACTCATCCTGATAGGGCTTTACACTGGCTGCCGTGCTGCAGAACTTGATCGCGTGACTGCCGCTGATTTGCTGGAGGAGCAGATGGCGATCTACGTTCAGCCCGTCGAATCACCCCAGGAGCGGAAAATTACGCTGCCAAATAAAAGATATCATCTTTTCAAGTCGCTGACGCGGGGAAGCCTTCTCGTGCGTTCCACTCGACACTGGTATCATCACCTAGCGTTCTGAAACGCTCATATGATGGGTTTTTGGTTTACCAGAGCTACGCCATCGAGTAAGTTTGCTCCGTATTCTGTTGCTTTTACAAACAGGATGAGGCGATCACGGAGCCGATCAATGCGATTTATGGTGAAATCGACAGCACTCTATGCCCCACCCCGCGTAGAGACTGCGGACGAACTCGCCAATCAGATCGGCAAGAGCGCGGAATGGATTCGGACCAGAACCGGCGTGGAGCGCCGCCATATCTGTGAGGAGCCGATCGAGATTTTTGGCGCCCGCGCGGCCCGGGAGGCGCTCGCCGGTGAAACGCCAGACCTGCTAATCTACGCGTCGGCCTCGCCCCGGCAGCTTATCCCAGACACCTCGGTGTTCGTCGCCCGCGAACTTGGGCTCGCCAACCTGGCCTGCCACAGCATTCACGCCACATGCCTGTCCTTCCTCGTGGCCCTGCACAGCGCCGGAGCGTATCTGACCAGTGGCGCCTATCGGAAGATCCTGATCGTTTCCGCCGAAATTGCCAGCGTCGGCCGGCGCATGAGTGAACCTGAGTCGGCGTCCATCCTGGGCGATGGCGCCGCGGCGGCGCTGGTTGTGGCCACACCGCCAGATCAGAATTCGTGCCTGCTGGCCTGGCAGTTCAGGACGTATCCAGAAGCCGCGGAACTCGTCGAATTTGCTGGCGGGGGCACGCGGTACCACCCCAACGCGGACACCACGGTTCGTTCCCACTTCGAGTTCACAATGAATGGGCCGGGTCTTTACTGGTTTACAGTTCCCCGCGCCAAGGCGCTCATCGAGCAGGTGATCGCTGACGCGGGTCTGACCATGGATGACATTCGGGTCGTTGTGCCGCACCAGGCATCGGGTCCGGCTCTGGATGCCTTGTCGATCTGCGGCATTCCCAGTGAAAAGGTGATCAATATCGTCGGCGAGTATGGAAACTGCATCGCGGCGTCAATCCCCATGGCTCTGGCGTCGGCACACCGGGAGGGCAGGCTGAAGCGCGGCGAACCAGTGCTGATCATTGGCACGGGCGCCGGACTGTCGGTCGGAGCAGCGGTCATCCGGTGGTGAGCCGACCGGCACTTCATTCTGCAGCCGGCCGTATGGCCGCGGCGCGAAGGATATTGGCGGAGGTTTATGGCCTGCGCTTCAAGCCGCTCCTGATCAGCGTTGCGGCGATCGTCCTGCGCACTGCCCTCTCAGCCGCCATGACCATTGACGAGATCGTTTTTCCACGTCTGCGCGTGGCGGCTATCCGATCACCGGTCATTATTGCGGGCCCTCCCCGCACGGGGACAACCTTTCTTCAGCGCTTTCTGTGCGACAACGCATTCGGCGCGGGGCTGCAACTCTACAGGATGGTCTATCCTTCGCTTCTCGTTCAGAAACTGCTGACACCCATTGCCCCATATCTCGAAAGCGTCAGCCCCGCCCGGCATCATAAGACCGCCGCCCACGACACAAATTTACTGTCGATCGAAACCGACGATGCTGCAGCACTATTTCGGCATTGGGACGGCTTCTTTCTGTATGCTTTCATCCTCGCCCATGCCGAGGACGACGTCCGGGACGCGTTCGATCCAGCTCTCCGGCATACCTCGCAGCGCGACTTCGATTGGCTGGTGAAGTTATGGAAGCGCAGCCTGGTTTTCACCGGCCATCACAGGATCATCGCAAAAATGTTTTCGGCAGGCGCTCGCATGCCGGATCTTCTCGACCGGTTCCCGGACGCAAAGGTTCTCTACCTGGCGCGCGATCCTCTGGTGACGATCCCCTCGGCCATGTCGCTGGTCACCGGCGTACAGGACAGTGCCTTCGGCTTCTGGTCGCTTCCGGCGGAGCGCCGCACCCGATATCTTGACCGCCTCTATAGCGCGCTCGTGACGCTACTTCTGCGTTTCCATGCTGACTGGGAGAGCGGCAAGATCGACCGAACCCGCGTGCACATCGTGCGCTATGACCGCATGATGAGCGACTTCGAAGGGACGATGGCAGAAATCTGCGAATTCATCGGCCACACGCCGACACCGGAGCAATGCAAGCAAATTCAGGCGGTGGCCGGACAGCAGCGAAGCTACAGGAGTGCTCACCGTTACGATCCGACGACGTTCGGCCTCGACGCTGACCGGGTCCGGCGCGACACCGCCGCCTTCTCGAATGCTTTCCTCGCCCAGTCCCATGCCGTGGCTAACCCGGCGTCCGGCACGGCTGAGGCGCTGTGAGCTCCTGCCCAGTTCCCAGTTAATCTCAGAACGATCCGCTGTTTTCATATCTATTCTGGAACGCATGATCGCGGTGCGCGAAGTCCTGTACCAAAGATCATCAGCATCGACCGGCGTGGTCCCACTCACGGGTGCAGGCGGATCACACTGGATCTAGTGTCTTGCAGACGCTGCGCCGCCGTAAGACGAGTATCAACTTCATTCTTCTATTGGAAATTCCCCTTCATACCGCCACCAGCAATTCGGCATGCCTCAACATGGCTGGTCAATGCCGCAGTGTCCGTGCCGCCGTCACGCCCTTAGGCACTCATCTCCCCGCCTCTCGACATGCGGCCACGCAACTTTTTTGTCAGGAGTATTCTCATTTTTGAGTATGGCCATTCGATCGGAAACAGCATTGAGCGATTGCGCTGGGCGGGCTTCTGCAACGGTGACTTCGGTTAGCGCCACCAAGATCCAGTGCACAGCAACCGTCATCCATGCCGCCACTATCGAGATTCATGGAGAACAGCGATGTCAGGCAGAATGTCGTCAGCTTTATCGCCCACAACAACCACCTCCGGTACCAAGGGAGCATCGTCAACCTGACGCCGGCCGACGTGAAGTTCGGGCGTGTTCAGAACGTCCTGCTGGAACGAGAAAGGATCAAACGCGGCACCATCAAAACCGGACGCTTGCAACATTGCGGCAAGGCCGCTTAACTTCAAACCGCGATGCGCCAGATCCTCTCTTCGATCATCCGCCGAGCTGTTTCAGACCATCTGACGGCGGAACGCCGTCATGGCACTACGCCACAAACATTCGCAATTGCGATGCACCGCATGACTCTACTGAACCAACTCCAATCCAGATGATCATCACTCTACGAACATTTCCAATTCCGGGCGACGCTGACACTTATCGTCTCGCATATCAATTCCTGTCACCGGGAGAGCAGGCGCGATGTTCGCGACTGCTCTCCCGGTGGGCGAAACAATCCCATGCGGTAGCGCGCGCGGTATTGAGGTTGACCGGGGTTGAGGGTAGCACGATGGCCGCAAAGGACTGGCCGATTGGCGAACGGCCAGGAGGTAAACCCTACTGCACTCTGCCAGGAGCGCCTGAATTCAATCTTTCTCACACCGCGGACGGTGACGGTCTTGCCTACGGCGTTTTGGCGTGTGCAAGTCAACCAGTCGGTGTCGATGTCGAGATTATCCGCCCAGTTGCCGACCTGACTGGCATGGCAGCCGTGGTGCTGAGCGAACGCGAGCGCAGATGCCTTGAATCGCTTCCGACCATGCAGCAGTCGCGCCATTTCTTGCGGCTTTGGGCGCTTAAAGAGGCAGTTTTAAAGGCTGCTGGAACAGGCTTTGCCCGCGATCCACGCGGCATTGACTTTGGTTGGTTGCCACCTTCACTACTGACGAATGCCGTTATACGAACCATCGATGCCCCCCCGTTTTTCACAAGCGAATTGCCAGTGCAGAATGACCTGGTAGCCGCTGTGGCCTCTACACAGCCATTTGAGTTTGTCATTGAATCGCTCTCAACGGACCAGTTGCGCGACTGGCTCGCAACAGGTTGCCGGACACCTGCCTCGGCAGCCGTCCTCCGGATTCTCTGACAAACCTCAAGACCAGCATTCCGGCAATTGTCAGCCTTCAACATGATGTTGCCAGTGCCCATCACAGTGCTGATCTCTCTCTTGTTCCGGCGCTTCCGCCAAGCCTGATCATCCCTCCGGGTTCTTGAACTGGCTTGACAATGGAACCATCCCCGCACCATGAGAGAGGGTGGTTTCGACTCCTTCTCTACGGTTCAGTCATGGGAAGACCCTGGGCACATCGCTCCGTCATCCGAAAGCCCGGGAAGCTGAGGCGAGCCGCGACCTCGCTATGTCTTTCCCCGGTTATGGACGCGCGTTTATGAAGGCCTTCCATCGCTGAACACCAATCCGAACGCCTGCCACCATCACAATCCACCATCGTCTCCGAGGCCGAGGAGCAATCACGGCGTCAGGAATGATCGATCATCAGCCTACTGCTGACCCTCAATCTGGCGAACTGACCAGGTTAGATCACTTCGTCGCAGGTAACTGGCTCACGGGTCTCCCATGCGCCCCGCGTCGCCAGGAGCGGCAAGTCGCGGCATTTTGATAGCCGATGCACCTGCAGGCCACAGTTCTGCGGGAGCTTGGCGGAAGTCACTGGCCGCAGCCTAAGCTGCCCCTCCGGAAGGGCTTTTCCTTGCTGAAGGCCGTAGCTGCGAAAGCCACCCGGTCCTGTAGTCGCGCGCTTCCCCGGTGCGCATTGGCATTGCCACGGCATCCGCTACAGTCGGACCCAGCACGCTCATGCCCTCCATGCTCCACCTCGGACAAATTGACCCGTCGCACAGCAGGGTGTCTCAGGAGACAGCGAGCGGCTCATGATGCTTGGTCCGGATCGATGCGGCACCTTCGGTTCCTCCAGCACGCTGGCTCACTGATTAGGAGTCAAGCAACCAAAACCGACTTGTAGTTTGGATTTCGGGTGTGTTGACAAAAAGCCTGTGGCGACAATACGAAACACCGCATATAGTGCCAGCTTCTGATCGTCTTGGCATTCTCATGAATCGAACGACTGCCGCGGGGCATACTCACGTTTTCCAGGGGCGCAGTGTGGAAACGGACATACTCAACTTTCGAAAAAGTGACGTGTTGCCAGTCCATTTCGGGGCTGTGCAGTTGGCGTATATGCCAACCGAATGGGAGTATAGTCAGCAAGTACTCAATTTGGGTTCGAACCGTGCAGTGTGCGCAGCGGTTCCGCAGTGACGGAAGCAGCTTCCCCTACCCGTGGTTCCCCCGCATCCCAATCCATGTCTTCCGATGCAATGAGCTTGTGGCGGAATAGCCTGGGTGATTTTCGCCGCGAACTGTGGATCGAGGGAGTTGGAAGCGAGGCGTTGCGCATTGGTTTTTCTGGGAATGGCGAGCCACCCGCGGGGGTCGTGCGCTTACCTGGCATTCATCCTGAATGGCTTGGCGGTGGGCGCTTTCGTACCGCGCATGCAGTCGAATTCCCATACATTGTCGGAGAGATGGCGCGCGGCATAGCGACCACGAGAATGGTTATATCTGCGGTCCACGCTGGCTATATGGGTTTCTTCGGTTCGGGTGGCTTGCGTCTGGAGCAAGTCAGGTGCGCCGTTTCCGAGATCAAAGCTGCGCTGCCATCCAGGGAACATGCTTGGGGCACTAACTTGATTCATGCGCCCGATGATCCGGCTGCGGAAGAGGCATTCGTGCAAGCGATGCTGGAGCTTGACGTTCGGCGAGTGTCGGCGTCCGCGTTCATGCGCCTGTCGCCCGCAATCGTTCGTTATGCCGCCTCCGGCTTGAGCGAAGGGCACGACGGTCAAGTTGTGAGGCGAAATCATGTATTCGCGAAGATCTCCCGCGTAGAGGTCGCTTCGGATTTTATGCGCCCGGCACCAGAGGATGTTCTGGTGAGTTTGGAGAGGGGCGGGGCGATAACGACAAGGGAAGCAGAGCTGGCGCGCCGTCTTCCTGTCGCTTCCGACATAACAGTGGAAGGTGATAGCGGCGGCCATACCGACAATCGGCCGCTCATCGCCCTGTTCCCTGTGATCGCCCGCACATTGACCAGATTGTGGCCTGGGGCACCTGATTGGCAACGGCCACGTTTAGGGGCCGCTGGGGGGCTAGGGTCACCGGCTGGCGTGGCGGCTGCATTCCAACTCGGTGCGGAGTATGTTGTGACTGGATCCGTCAATCAATGCGCCGTTGAATCTGGCTTGTCAGAGGCGGGGCGCAAGTTGTTGGCGACGGCCGATCTCACCGACATGGCGATGGCGCCGGCTCCCGATATGTTCGAGCGTGGCGTGAAGGTGCAGGTACTGAAACGTGGTACAATGTTCGCCGTCCGTGCCAGTCGCCTTTATGAGTTGTACCGGTCAGCAACAAGTTTCGAGGCCTTGTCCGCCTCAGACCGGCACTGGCTTGAGACGAAAATTTTCGGCGAGAGTTTTGCGGCTGCCTGGGGCAGTACGCGGGACTATTTGGTGGAAAACAATCCCGAACTTCTGGCTCTGGCGGAGTCTGACCCTCACCGCCAGTTGGCGTTGGTTTTCCGCCGCTACCTGTTTTTCGCCGCTCACTGGGCGCGAGAAGGGCGCGTCGCCCGGTCAGTTGATTTCCAGATCTGGAGTGGTCCGGCGATAGGCGATTTCAACGACTGGGTGCGGGGTACGGCATTAGAGCCGCTCGCCATGCGCAACGTTGCCGACATTGGAAAAGCGTTGCTTGAGGGCGCATGCCGTCATCAGCGGGGCGCACAGATGCGCGCACTGGGCATCGCCGTGCCTTGGGATGCCATGGATGATTTTGGCTCCGTCCGTAACAGCTGACCTGAACCTCTCCCAACATCCCCGGAGTTTCACATGTCTCATGAGCCCGCTGCCCGGAAGCAAAGCCCCATCGCCATCGTGGCGGCTTCGGCACTGTTTCCTGGCCGCTCTGGAATCGGTGGATTCTGGCAGGATATTCTGGAGGGGCGTGACCTTATCCGCCCGATACCACCCCACTATTGGCGGATCGACGATTACTACGATCCTGACCCCAAGGCCGCCGACAGGACCTACGGCAAGACGGGCGCCTTCCTGGAACCGTTCAAGTTCAACCCCATAGAATTCGGCTTGCCGCCAGCACAACTTCCGGCCACCGACACCGCCCAGATCATGGCGATGGTATTGGCGCGTTCGGTGCTCGATCAGGCTTTGGCGGCGGTAGGTGAGGAAGGTTTGAGGCGCGATCGGATCAGCGTTATCCTTGGGGTGGCTTCGGCTACAGAACTGGTCATCCATTTGGGCGCGCGATTGCAAAGGCCAATCTGGGAAAAGGCTATGCGGGAGGCTGGCCTGTCACATGATCAGATCCAGAACATTAGCGCCCGCATTAGCGCCCACTACGTACCTTGGCAGGAAGGATCTTTTCCTGGGCTTCTCGGCAATGTCGTCGCCGGACGAGTAGCAAACCGCTTCAATCTGGGTGGATCAAACTATGTTACCGATGCCGCATGCGCCAGTTCCCTGGCGGCAGTGTTGGCCGGGGTCAATGAGCTAAATCTGGGGCAAGCCGATTCGGTGCTTTGCGGCGGCATCGATGCTATCAACGACATATTCATGTACATGTGTTTCAGCAAGACGCCGGCGTTATCGCCGACCGGTCACGCCCGGCCATTTTCGGCGACTGCGGACGGCACCATACTGGGCGAAGGCGGCGGCATGATGATGTTGCGCAGGCTGGAGGATGCAGAGCGCGACGGCAATAGCATTTTGGCACTGTTGACCGGCGTTGGACATGGTTCGGACGGCAAGGGTACGGCGATCTATGCGCCGAAGGCGGAGGGTCAGGCGGCGGCGCTGCGCCGGGCATATCAGTACTCCGGGTTCGGTCCGGGGGACGTGGAACTGGTGGAGGCGCACGGCACAGCCACAAACGCGGGCGACGCTGCTGAACTCAATGCTTTGCAAATGGTTTATGGTCAGCCGATTGAGGGCGGCGGTGCGTGGTGTGCCCTCGGCTCTGTCAAATCGCAAATCGGCCATACGAAAGCTGCGGCCGGTATGGCTGGCATGCTGAAGGCAGCTCTGGCGCTTCATCACAAGGTGCTGCCACCGACAATCAAGGTCGATGCACCAAACAAGGCCCTGAAAGATAACAGCGCCTTCTATCTCAGCACGGAGCGCCGTCCCTGGATAAGCCGCACCGACCGTCCGCGCCGGGCCGCCGTAAGCTCCTTTGGTTTCGGTGGCAGTAACTTCCACGCGACCCTGGAGGAGTATCGCGGCCCGGCACGGGTTCCCGAACGGTTGCGTACCCAGTCTCACGAACTATTCTTGTTTTCTGGACCAGACGCACCTGCAGTTGCCACAGCGCTCGCAAATGCAGTCGAAATTCTCTCCCGGCCCTATGACAGTTTCAAATTGGCTGCTGATCAGGAGTGGATGCTTCGAGAACGGGCCCGAGCCAGTCAGCAGTCATTCGATCCAGCCCATGCAGTTCGGGTAGCACTGGTCGCCGGGGTGACAAAAGGCATCGGCGAAACGGCGCGGAAAGTGCTTCAGGCCCTGAGAACACCTGGAGTTCGCCGGTTGCAGGGGCCGAGTTTCGCCATAGAAGCTGGTGAAGTCTCACCCGGTCGCGTTGCTTTCCTGTTCCCTGGTCAGGGCAGCCAGTCCGTTGGCATGACCTCGAACTTGGCTATGGAACTCGAGCCAGCGCGGGCGGTTTGGGACCGCGCAGCATCCTATGCTTACTTCAGAAACATGCCTCTGCATCACTATGTTTTCCCTCCACCGACAAGAGATCAAGCATTGCGGGCCGCGCAGGAGGCGGTGCTTGCCGACCAGCGCGTGGTGCAGCCGGCACTGGCGGTGGCTAGTCTTGCCTATTTGCGGGTGTTGGAGAGTGTTGGAATACGAGCCGACTGCGTGGCCGGCCATAGTTTCGGTCAACTGTCCGCCCTCTGTGCAGCCGGTGTACTAAGTGAGGAAGATTATCTCCGGGCCGCTGCCGATCGGGGCCGGACGATGTTCGAGGCTGGACTAAACAGTGAAGGTGGCATGACGGCGGTTGCAGCGCCGATTGCCACGGTGCAAGCCTTGATTGGTCAGACAGGCGCAGGATTGAGTCTTGCAAATGACAATGGGCCCCAACAAGTCGTCGTGTCCGGGCCACTTGTTGCGCTAGAGCAGCTGGAATTCTTGGCCGCTGCGCAGGGCATGACAGCCAAGCGCCTGGCAGTCAGTACGGCGCTGCATTCCCCGATGATGGCGTCGGCCTGTGACCCTTTCAGTCAGGCGCTGTCTACCTTGCAATTCCGCATAGCCGAGATTCCGGTCTATGCGAGTGACAGTGCATTGCCTTTCCCCGCCGAACGGGAGTCTATCCGTCTTCAGCTAGGGGCCTCCTTAGCGCAGACGGTTCGGTTTAGAGAGATGGTGGAGTCAATGGCACAAGACGGCGTCACTACTTTTGTCGAGGTCGGACCGCGCGCAACCCTGACGGCTCTCGCCAAGTCTTGCTTGGGTGAAGAGAACTATCGGTTTATTGCTCTGGATGGCCGGGACAACGAAGGGCTGGAAGCGCTTCTGCTGGGTCTCGGCCGCCTCGCTGTTGCAGGCTGCAAGCCTGATCTCGAGGTCTTTTGGCGGACGGCGCCGCTTGGCGCGGCTCCGGTGGTGGCCGGTCCGATGACTGTTGCTGTTGGCGGCACCAACATCGGCAAACCGTATCCCAGTGCGGAATTCAGTTCCGAACAGGCGCCAGTCCAGCTAGAATGAAAGATGGAATTTCTGCAGTTCGTTACCGCTGCGCCTGTCATCAACATCCCCGAAGTGTCCCAGCCCGAACCGTCAGCTTGGAAATTGTCCAATTCAATACTCTCAGATCAAACGGAGATGCTAATGCGCCTTAGTCCCGAAGAATTCCAGACACTTGCCCGCCTCCAGGAGCAAATGACCGAGGGCTTTCAGCGCTTCCAGAGTGCAATGTTCGAGTCTCAACAGCTTTTTCTGATGCACTCGGGAGAAATCTTCCGCCGCATGTCGAGTGGATCGAGCCAAGATGGCTTCACGGGTGGTCCGTTGGAGGCACAACTGCGACCTTCCGCTGCTGTCCCGACTCCTGCCGTCACAGCCCCGCTTCCCCCTCCCGCTCGATCTGCGGTTGCCGCTTCTCAGGCCGATACGTCAGCGGCGCATGCTCTCTCTCGTTCGGCACCCCAGCCAGCCCCCACGCACATGGCAACAGTGCCCAATCCAATCGTGGTTGCATTAGCTCCTTCGTCGATCACCGCCGTCACCTCCCAACCTGCTGTTACACCGGATGTTCAAACCGCAGCCGCGATGGCTCCGATTGCAGCATCCCTGAAGGACGAGGACTTCTTGGCAGTTGTGCGGACCTTGGTTGCGGAAAAGACCGGATACCCCCCAGAAATGATTGAACCCGATATGGACTTTGAAGGTGACCTGGGTATCGACAGCATCAAGCAGGTCGAGATCCTGTTTGCTCTCCGAAAACAAATGCCTCATTTGCCGGAGATTGAACCTTCCCAGTTGGCTCAATTGCGCACCCTCTCGAAGATCGCAGCGCATCTCAGGTCAACCGCGGCAGGAGCGGAAGAACAACTTTGCAGGCGGCAGAGTGAGTGAGACACGTGTCACTGCGTCCCGCCAGCTGGAAATTGCCGCAGCATGCAACATCCATCGTTGTCCTGTGGAATGGCGTGCGGCACCTTCTGCAGGGCTCGGAATGGCATTGCCCGAGAACGATGTGCCGGTTGTCATCGTTGGTTCTGAACAGCCGCTCTCCGAAGCTCTAGCCGGGGTCATTCGATCCGCAGGCGGGGCAGTGACCCTTTCCGAACTTCCGACCGCCGATGCCCAGATGATCATCGACCTCAGTGGTCTATCGAATTGGTCGGCTCATCCGGCAGGCAGTGCCCAGAAGGCCGCAATCGCCTGCGCCCGTGCCGTCGCTCCTCGTTTTGAGGAACGAGGGGGAAACTATGTCGTGATTGGTCGCGCCAAGGGTGGATGGCAGGCGGGCCATGCGGGACTTGCGAAGACCGCCTCTCTTGAGTGGCCCCTGGCCTCGGTCAAGGCAATCCTGCTGGAAGACGATCTGGAAAGAGAAAACAGTCCGTTAGAGGTTGCAATACGGATCTTCGCAGAGATTATGCAAGGCGGCCCCGAGGTGGAAGTGGCGCTCACAAGCTCCGGCCGTCTGGTACCGGTTAGTCCTATGCAGGCAGTTGCTTCGGGGTCTGCACTCCAGCTACCGGAAGGTTCTGTGCTTGTTGTCTCTGGCGGTGCCCGCGGGGTTACCGCCGAATGCATAATCGCATTGGCCGGAACCGGCCGCTACCGCTTTGCCTTGCTCGGTCGCAGCATTCCGGAGGAATGGCCGGAGGGCTTGGTGCGGTTTCGTGACGAAGGCGCCCTGCGCGCTGGACTGATTGCATTGCACAAGGCCGAGGGTAGGGTTCCGACGATACGCGAAATCAATACCCGCATGAAGCGTCTGCTCGCAACTCTGGAAATCGATGAAACGCTGTCGAAGCTGCGCAGTCAGGGGGCAGAGGTTCGCTACATTCCTTGCGACGTCGAAGATGAAGCCGGGGTTGCGGAAGCTCTTTCAATCCTGCGCGCCGACTGGGGACCTGTGCATGGACTGATCCACGGTGCCGGTGTGCTGGCCGACAAGCGCATTGCCGACAAGAATGACGAGCAGGTGGACAGGGTCTTCGGTCCAAAGGTGCGCGGCCTTAAAGTGCTGCTATCTGCACTGAAGGACGATCCGCTGGTGCTGCTTGCGCTGTTTTCCTCGGTGGCCGCACGTTCCGGCAAAGTGGGTCAGGTCGACTATGCGATGGCCAACAGCGTGCTCAACCAGATCGCCCGTCTTGAAGCCGAAAGGCGGCCAGGCTGCGTGGTCAAATCGATCGGTTGGGGTCCCTGGGACGGAGGTATGGTGAATGAGCAGCTACGCCGCCATTTCGAGGAACTCGGAATACCGCTGATACCGGTCGCCGAAGGTGGCGAATTGTTTGTTCATGAGTTGCTGCACTCGCCATCGGATCAGCCGGAGGTGATTATCAGCGGCCCTTTCCTACTTCCAGAGCGGTCCTATCGCGCGACTCTCAGGCTGGGGCAGTCCGACTTGGCGATGTTGAACGATCACGTCATTCGTGGCCGGGCCGTATTCCCCATTGTCATGGCCGTCCAGGCGATGCTGCGGTTTGGCCACGCACTGCTTCCGCATTGTCCGGTGGTCGGCCTTGATGATTTCGAGGTGCTGGCCGGTATCAGATTCGAGAAGGTCGAGACATATGCAACCGAACACTTTCGCCTGATGGGTACTCTGCGGGCTCAGGCACCTGATCGACCGGAGGTAACTCTGGCCACATCCGATGGCCGAGTTCGCTACCGCGCCAAGATGGTTGGACGCGAGTTGGAACTGAATGAGGTTCCAACGCCACTGGTTGAGCCGGCCACGCGCTTGACAGCGAAGGACGCCTACCAAGGACCGCTCTTCCACGGTCCCAGCTTCCAGGTGATCAACAGTCTGATTTCCTGCGGGCCGGAGGGTGCCGACGCGCTGTTGAACGCAGGGACGGGCCGGCACGTGTTCGATGCTGTATTGTGCGACGGCGGCCTACAGGTCGCCCTCTTATGGGCTGTGGAGAGAGGGCTGTGGCCCAGCCTGCCCATAGGCTTCAGTGGTCTGCGTTTGGGACGGAGGCCGCCACAGGGACAGGTGGTGACAGTGCACGACCGAGTAACCAACATCGATGGTGCAATCGTGACCCATCAACTAACCTATATGGTCGACGGACACCCTGTCATGTTGCTGTCCGATCTCCGTATGTGCCGCTCGCCAAGCAATTGGTAGCGAGAGGAGGACCGCCTTGCCCCGCCGTTCTAGCCCGGTTGCAATCGTTGGAAGCGGTTGCGCTCTGCCGGGTGCACTTTCGCCACATGACTTTGCCGAATTGGTTCTTGCGGGCCGCGATGTCGTAACTGCTACCGATCCTGCCGAGTGGGGTATCACGCGAGCCTTGGCTGATCCCGGCCATCCAATGGGATCGACGGAACAGTTTACCACCCCGCGGGGTGGGCGGGTCGTCGACTTTGCAGCACACTTCGATCCCGAGCCGTTCCTTCGGTCCGGCCTTCCATCCGCCGTTGTGGAGTCAGCAGTGGGCTGGCTGCTGCACAGCACCCGTCAGGCACTTGCCGGGGTCGCAGAGCCCTGGCGTGATCCGGCGCGGACGGCGGTGATTATCGGAAACCTTGCTTACCCTTCGCGCAGTTACACTGACTACAGTTCCGCCGTGCTGCTCGGAGCCCCCGAGGGTGTTTGTGATCGGACGCGCAACGTGTGGGGACGATTCTGCGCGGGTGGTCCGGCTCTGTGGGTCGCACAAGCATATGGACTGACCGGGTCGGCTTTCTGCCTCGATGCCGCCTGCGCCTCGTCTCTTTATGCACTGGCTTTGGCCACCTCCCGGCTGGCGGAGGGAAGGATCGATTCAGCACTGGTCGGTGGCCTCGCCATGGTGGATGGGCTCCTCATGCACATGGGTTTCACGGCCCTCAAGGCCATTAGCCCGTCTGGACAGTCTCGCCCCTTTCACCGGCAGGCTGATGGACTGTTGCCGGCCGAGGGTGCCGCGATGGTTCTGTTGAAGCGGCTGAACGATGCTCTGGATGCCGGAGATCCCATTCTTGGAGTGATCGAGTCTGTGGGCCTATCGAATGATGGTGCCGCTGGCGGCCTTCTGACGCCCGATGGACCCGGACAGATCCGTGCCATGCACGACGCATTCGCCCGCACGGCGCTTACCCCGCGCGATATCGACTTGATCGAGTGCCATGCCACGGGCACTCCTTTAGGCGATCCTATAGAACTCCGCAGCACAGCCGCCGTCTATGGCGAAGGAAGTGGCCTGCCGCTAGGCTCAATCAAGTCCAATCTCGGGCATCTCACCACTGCCTCTGGATTGGCCGGCCTGTTGAAGATCATTGCTGGCTTTGCAGCCGAACAGAAGCCGCCAACACTTCATTGCAACGATCCACTGCCCGAGATTGCTGACCTTGGATTTCGACTGCTGCAGCAATCTGAACCCTGGCCTGCTGGACGCGCGCGCCATGCAGCCATCACCAATCTCGGTTTCGGCGGCAACAATGCCCATTTGATTGTCTCAGCGCCGTCCAACGTGCGGCAGCTTAGCCCAGCAGAAATGCCAGAAACGCAACCAGTTGAGATAGCCTTGGTGGCAGCCTTTGGTCGCGGCGATGGGCTGGTGGCAGGCCAAGGCCTCGCCGACAGCTGGGCGAGAGAAGAAGCGGGTTCACCGGCAGATCATGTTGAAATTGCACTTCATGGCTTGAAGTTCCCACCGACGGATCTCCGGAAGAGCTTGGGGCAACAGACGCTGATGCTCGCCAGTGCTCAGTCGGCAGCCCTTGGAGGCGGCGACAAACGCGGTGCCATCATCGGCATGAGCACAGACGCCACGATTTGCCGCTATCCCTTGCGGTGGCGGCTACCCGATCTGCTGGCTTCCTATGGATTGCGATGCAAGGAGGGAGTTGCCCTAGCCGATGTGCTGTCAGCCATCATGCAGCCGCTGGAAGCCGCCCATGTCCTGGGTGCGATGCCGAACATGCCGGCTAACCGTCTAAGTGTGCAGTTCGATTTTCGCGGCCCCAGCTTTACCGTAGCAGCGGAAGAATTGTCGGGGTTGGCGGCACTTGAGGTGGCTGGCGACCTGCTCCGGCGTGGCAATCTTGAGTCGGCACTTGTGGGGGCAGTCGATCTGTCGCGTAACCCGGTGCACCAGGCCGCTCAGCAGGATGCTGGACTGGAAGAAGGGGGTGGCCCAGCCAACCACGGAATTGTACTGGTTCTGAAGGGTCTGATGAAAGCCGAAGCCGACGGCGATGCCATACTTGCAACAATAGGTGAGGTAACCTCGGCAGAGACGACCTCGAGCGTTGCAACTTTCGAGCGACGGTTTGGTCGTGCCCACGCGGCCGCCGCCCTCGGCAATGTCGCTCTCGCTGCAACTGCACTAGCCCAGCGGGCAGATCCGGCTGGCGAGCGACTGGTTCCGCGCTTCCGGCGGGACACGGTCACCTCGATCGGAGCAACTGCTTTCACAGGCGCTAACCGCACTGTGTCTCTGCGGGCTGCGAATGACGCCGTGCCGCTGCTGCGCACCGAGCGAAAGCCCGTCATTCTCCGACTGCTGAGCCGCCCGGGACCAGACGTGCCGTTCACGCAGATCCTCGATCGCGCATCAATGGTCGATCCATCATGGCGGGAACGCCTGGCCGTCGTAGCCGACTCCGAAGACGCAGCTGATCGACTTCAGGCAGAGGCGATCCAGGCCCTGGCGGAGGGTCGTCGGCTGCCGATTTCCCGCGACGTCTGGCACGCCAACGAACCGATTGGCGGGGAACTGGCCTTGATTTTTGGTGGCTCGGCAGCCGGGCGGAACTGGCGCGATCCAGGTTGGTTTGCTCTCTATCCAGAACTGATCGACAAGCTTTGTGCACTCGAACCCGAGCTTGCCGCCGACACATATCACAATCATATCGCCCCCGGTTTGCCGGACGACAATCCCCTCGTCCACCTGAAGATATCAACGCTGGTCAGCCAAGCCCATGCCCGCCTCGCCATTGACCTTCTGAAGATCGAAGCTCATGCAACGCTTGGTCTGTCGTCCGGCGAAACCAACAGCCTGATCGCCTTCGGCTTCACGGATGGGCTTCCATCCTTGTTCGATCGAATAAATGGTTCGGACATGTATGGTGGCTGGCTATCCGGTCGATGCCGCTCGGCAGCCGTGCATTGGGGACGGGACGAGCCGGTTGAGTGGGTCTGCTGGCAAGTGATGGCATCACGTGCGGTGCTGGATCCACTGCTGGAAGCTGAGCCTCTGATCTCGCTCACGATCATCAATGCCCCAGGCGTGTTCTCCATATGCGGCGAGGCAGCCGCAATGGCGCGACTGATGAAACGGCTTGAAGGCCACACGGCGCAGCGGCTGCATAGTGATCTCGTCGTACACAGCCCAGCCATGTCTCCCTTTGCCGAACAGTGGAGGCGCATTCATTCGTTCCCGATCCGCTCCCGCAACGTCCGGCTTTACGGAAATGCGTTCAACGCCGCCTACACTCCGACACCCGAGCACGTAGCCGAGGCATTGACGCGTCAAGCTCTTGATACCGTCGACTTCCCGGCAACGGTAGAGCGGGCTTGGAGCGACGGTGTGCGGGTGTTCATTGAATGCGGGCCACGTGCGGCCCTGAGCGCCGCAGTCCGTCATACGCTTGGAGATCGGCCTCATCTTGCGATTGGCTTCGACCAAGCCGGTGTCTCGCCGGACCGTCAGGTCGCCCGTATCGCCGCGGCGCTCTTTACCGCTGGGCACGGCTTCGACCGTTCACTGTTTGCCGGGGCGCGTCGCCCAAGCGGCCCAACACTAACACTCCCTCTGCAATTCCCCGAGATAGACACCCGCAATGTCGTTCCGGAGACACGTGTCATGACGCCCGGCGCCCCGGCATTGGGGTTCGACCCTGTGGGTCCACGGCCGCTGTTCGGCGGCGGCGTCTTCGCCCAAGTTCCCCTTCCAGAACCAGCTGGACCGCCGTTGTCAATGAAGTTGGCTGGCGGTGGCGTGTTGCAGGTTGACCGGGAGTTACGGCCTTCAGGGCTACAAATCGATCGCGCCGGACTTGAGGTGTGCGCGCGCGGCAAGTTGTCGAAAGTGTTTGGGCCGCTGTTCGCCAGTCAGGACAGTTATGTCCGACAGGTACGCATGCCATGCCCTCCCCTGCTGCTTGCCGACCGGGTCACCGGTCTCGCCGGCGAGGCTGGCAGCCTCGGCAAAGGAATTGTCTGGACAGAGACCGACGTGCCAGCAGACGCCTGGTACCTGTCGGCCGGCCGGATGCCACCCGGCATTGCGATCGAATCCGGACAGGCTGACTTGCTGCTGATTTCTTGGCTGGGCGCGGACTTTCTCAACAAGAACGAGCGGGTCTATCGTCTGTTAGGGTGCGAAATGGTGTTTCATGAAGGCGGGATGCCCCGTCCAGGCGAAACCCTTCGTTATCAGATTCATGTGGATGGTCATGCCCAACTGGGCGACGTACGGTTGTTCTTCTTTCACTATGACTGCCGCATCGGGGACCGGTTACTGATGTCGGTGCGAAATGGGCAAGCGGGGTTCTTTTCCAATGCCGAGTTGGTAAAGGCCCGTGGTGTGATATGGTCGCCGGAGAACCATGCGCCTGCCGCTGATGTTCGCCTCGATCCACCTCCATGCGCGTCGGTCAAGCGCTCTTTCAGCGCCGAGGACATTACGGCCCTCTCCGAGGGACATGCGTTCGCAGCCTTTGGGGCTGGCTTCGAAATGGCCGCAGCCCACCAGCGGACCCCCGGAATACCTCGCGGCAACATGAAACTGATTGACGATGTGCCGTTGTTCGATCCAGCCGGCGGTCCCTGGGGGCGGGGATATCTTCAGGCGCGCACCAGGGTACCCGCTGATGCCTGGTTCTACGAGGGCCATTTCCACAATGATCCCTGTATGCCTGGTACCTTGATGGCAGATGCAGCCACGCAGGCCCTCGCAGTTTACATGGCAGGATGTGGATTAACGATCAGCCGCGACGGATGGCGGTTCGAGCCGGTGCCGGAAACGCCGTTCCGCTTTGTGTGCCGCGGCCAGGTGATCCCCGACGCGCCGCACCAGTTGCTTTACGAGGTGTTTGTGGAGGAATTCATCGACGGACCGCAGCCCACCGTCTTTGCTAGCCTGCTATGTTCGAGTGACGGAATGAAGGTGTTTCATTGTCCGCGTTTTGGTCTGCGGCTAGTACCAGACTGGCCTCTGGAGGAGCGACGCACATCCGTTATCCCTGCTGATAGACCGTATACTGTAAGTCCCGGCGGAGACGTGCGCGGCGACTTCGGCGCCATGATGGCCTGTGCCTGGGGTGCTCCGTCCGAAGCCTTCGGCAGCCGCTACGCCTCGTTCGATGACTGCTCATACAGTATGCCTCATCTTCCCGGACCTCCCTACCATGTGCTCTCCCGCATCGAATCGGTGGATTGTCCACCTCACGTGCCCACCGTGGGAGGCAGATTGGTATCTGCCTATGATGTTCCAGCCGATGGTTGGTACTTTGCCGACAACGCCACAGATGTCATGCCTTTCTCAGTTCTTCTCGAAGTACTGCTTCAACCCTGCGGTTGGCTGGCGATCTACATGGGCTTCGCTTTGCAAGGCAATCTCTACTTCCGTAACCTCGATGGTGTCGAATGTCGGGCTCTACGGCCGGTGCGACCGGATAGCGGTACCCTGCATGTGGAGGTGATCTTCACCGACTATTCAAAGGTGGGGAACCTGACACTAGTTAAGTATCGGGTGAGCTGCAGCGACGATCTCGGGCCGGTGATGCAACTCGAAACTGGATTTGGCTTTTTTCCGGGCGCATCTCTCTCCAATCAGAAGGGCCTACCGGTCCTGCCCGCCCATCGGGATCTGCTAGAGGCACCCGCAACCCACGACCTC